>CAZZWZ010000252.1:0-5941 GCA_964657955.1 uncultured Steroidobacteraceae bacterium | reverse complement strand
CCGGCCGCCGCCGCCTCGAGTTCGGGCGTTGGCGAGCGTGCGATCGCGATGACCCGGTAGCCGGCGGCCGCGAGAGTCGACGCGATCTGCAGGCCGAGTCCGCGGCTCGCCCCGGTGACCACGACGTTAGGCATGGGCACGCACGAGCTTGCCTCCCGTCGTCAGGGGCAGCGCCGGCACCACGCGCAACACCGCCGGCACCTTGTGTGCCGGCAGCGTGCGGCGACAGGCGAGCAGGAGGTCGCCGGTGGTCGCGGCATGGAACTGCGGATCGAGGGCGCGGGCGCCCTCCTCGGCGAGCACGATCTCGGCCACCACCACCGCACCCGTGATCGGATTGCGGCGTGCCCGCACCAGCGACATGCGCACCCGGGGATCGGCATTCAGCACCGCCTCGACTTCTTCCGGATACACCTTCTGGCCGCCGACGTTGATCACGCCGCCGCGCCGGCCCCGGAAGTGGTAGCGGTCCGCCACGCGCTCGACCAGGTCGCCGGTATCGACGAAGCCGTTCTCCGCCGGGAAGGGCGGCGCGGAGACGCCCAGGTAGCCGCCGGCGACGCCCGCCGAGCGTACGCGCAGGGTGTCGTCGACCACGTCGAGCTCGACGCCCGGAGGCTTCTCTGCGGTGGTGCCGTCAATGAACGTGGCGGGAAACCCGGCACGACCGTCGATCACGTCGAAGGCCACGCCCGCTTCCGTGGACGCGAAGGCATGCGAGATGCGCGCGTTCGGAAAGGCCGCGCGCAGACCGTCGAGCACCGCTTGATCGGCCACCTCGCCCGAGAGCCGGAGGTAGCGCGGCGCGAAAACGTCCGGCCGGCTGCTCATCAACACCCGGCGCCAGTGGGAGGGCGTGCCCGACACGTGCGTGACGCCAGCCCGGCCCGCGCGCTCCAGAAACTCCGGGATGGCTTCGGCAGGATCGGAGAACACCAGCGGCGCGCCGCCGAGCACGGCCCGCAGATAGATCTGCAATCCACCGTAGCGACGGATGTCGTAGAACGTGCTCCACACCACCGGCAGCGGGTCGCTTGGCCGCCGGGGCAGTGCCGCGGTCAGGCCTGCCAGACGGTGCGACACCAGCTTCGGCAGTCCGGTGGTTCCCGACGTCAGCAGCACCCACTCGGTGTTCACGCCCCCGGCGCGCCGCCGGTCGCACTGCGCCGGCCGCGGCTCGAGCACATAACGCGGCAGATTGGGTGGTGCCGCGTGGCCCGCCGCGGCGTCGACGACGAGGGCATCGGCCGCGGCCGCGGTGGCAACGAATGCGATGTGCTCGGGATCGAGCTCCGGCGTGCACAGCACCAGCCGTCTCGCCACACCGTCGAGTTCCAGCAGCGCCACCGCCGTGGGCAGCTGCCCGCCGGTGGCCAACAGCACCGACCGGTCTCGCAGCTCCTCGATGCGGCCCGGCAAGAAAAAACTCTCCCCCGGACCGGCAGGCGACGCCGTCGCCTTGCGCCCCAAAAATCGGCAACCGGTCGCCGCGACGGCCAAACGATCGCCCGAGGCGTCCAACGTCAGGCTGGGGTGCGGGCGTACAACTCGATGAAGTCGCCGAGGGTGACCGGGAAGTCGACCTGGTCCGATGAATTGAAGGGATCGATCTCCAACGTGTCCTCGAGCAGGGTGACCACGATCGCAAAGCTCAGGGAGTCGAGCCCGCAGCGGCTGAGTTGCAGGTCGTCGGTGAGCGGCGCCAGGGTGCGGCCCTGATCCGCGGCGACCTTCTTGAACACGGAATGGACGGTTTCCCGGATCGGCATGGCTCTGTAACTCCTGTTGACGGTCATGTGTCGGCACCGAGGAGGATCGACGACGTTTGGAGCATAAACCAATTGCTGTTGGACGATGCGATTTCGCTATGCTCACGCAGCGGATCGCGCGATTTTCTGGTGTGCGACGGACTCTGCGCCGCCGAACGCGGGGCGCGAGCGAACGTCGCGACACGGTGCTGGGACGGCAGGACGCGACCGAAGCCACGTACGCGACGACTGCTCCGGGCTTCCTTCAATTGACATAATCACTAAATATTTTCGTATTACTGCGACCTGGTCGGCATCATTCGATTGAAATTTGTGTTGCGTAGGATGACTATGGCATCACAACAATCACAGCGAATCGTTCATGGAAGAAACTCGTCGGCAAAGGCGCCCCACCTTGGCGATTCTAGGGATCCGGGGCGTACCGGCGGAGCATGGAGGCTTCGAAACCTTCGCCGCGCGACTCGCGCCCTACCTGGCCGGTGCGAACTGGGACGTGACCGTCTACTGCCAGGAATCCGATCCGGAGGCGAAACGATCGGCGGGCCGCGCTTGCTGGCGGAGCACGTGGGAGAACGTCACCCGCATCCACATCGCCATCCCCGCGGATACGGCCTTGAACAGCATCGTGTTCGACTGGCGCTGCGTGCGGCACGTGCTCGAGACGCGGCCGCAGATGGTGCTCATCCTCGGCTACAACACCGCGATCTTCGCGCTGAAACTGCGGGCGGCGGGGATCTCCGTCGTCATCAACATGGACGGCCTGGAATGGCAGCGGGCGAAGTGGGGGCCGATGGCGCGAGCGTGGCTGTACGTCAACGAGGGCGTGGGCTGCCGCGTGGCGCATCACCTGATCGCCGATCATCCGCAGATCGGGCATCACCTGGAGAAGCGCTGTGACGCCGGCAAGATCACCGTGATTCCCTACGGGTCGGATCTGGTGGAGCGCCGCGGCGAGAAGCCGTTGGTGCTGCACGGCGAGGTGCTGCAGCAACTGGGTCTGTCGTCGAAACGTTTCGTGACGGTCATCGCGCGCCCGGAACCGGAAAATTCCATCCTGGACATCGTGCGCGCGTTTTCACGCCGCGAGCGGGGCCTGCGCCTGGTGGTCCTGGGCAGGTATCATCCCGACCGGGTCAGGTACCACGCCGCGGTTTTCGCCGCCGCGAGCCGCGAAGTGATGTTCCCCGGGGCGATCTACGACAAGACGGCGGTCGAGGCGCTGCGCCGGCACGGACTCTTCTATATGCACGGTCATCGGGTGGGTGGCACCAATCCGTCGCTGCTCGAGGCCATGGGCGCCGGCAATGCGGTGGTGGCACACGACAATCGGTTCAACCGATGGGTGGCACGCGACGGCGCCCTTTATTTTTCCGACGAAGAGGGCTGCGCGCGCGCCATCGACGAATACCTGTGCAATGCGCAGGAACGGGAACGACACGGGGAGCTCAACCGCAGCCGCGCCGAAACCGTGTTCAACTGGAGCGAAGTGCTGCAGTCCTATGCGGAATTGCTGGAAGCGGTCGGCGCCCGGGTCGGTGACGACTCCGGGTGGGGGCGGCGTGAGCAATGGGATCTCGACACCGGGTCGTGACCCCGGTTTTTCCGCTGCGGGTTGCACGGCGGCTTGCGCCGCGGGCGGGAATGAAACGCGCGGCGCGAGGCCTCGCGTTCAGGGCGCGGGAGACAATGGAACGCCGGCGCTGACGAAGCCCACACCTGCCGCCGGCGAACCCGCCTGGAGCGAATAGTCCCCGGCACCCGCGGCGGCGAATGACGGGTCGGCGTTGCTCGAGTGCGCGTCCAGCGCCTGGCTGCCGAAGCTCGAGTCGAGCGCCGCCGTCACCTGCTGGTACCGCAGGTTGTAGTCGACGGTGCCGGGGTGCGGATCGAGGTAGCCGGGGAGCTGCGACGGGGTGTAGTCGAGCAGCTCCTGGCCGGGTCCGTAGTGCCGGTACAGGATGTTGTGGGTGAGGGAGAAATTCGAGGTCGCTAGGTCGTCGGCGGCCACGCGAAGAAAAGCCGCCGGCACGTTGTTCGGCAGCACCGCCGTGTTGTTGATGAAGAAGACGATGTTGTGCAGTGCGCGCGAGGACGTCCCGGAGTCCGCGCCGTTGTCGAGCTGCAGGCCGATCTGGTGATGGCTGTGCGCCGCGAGCGGGGTGGCGAACACGTACTGCGCGACGCTGCCGGTGGCGGTGCCGCCGCCCACCACGGTGCCGTCGACGAGCACGTTGAAGTGCGCCCCCACCCCGGCCGCCGGGGTTCCGGAGAGCTGCACCACGACGGTCGGGTTCGCGGCGGCGGAAAAATACGACGGCAGGAAGTCGAAGGTCAGGGTTCCGTTGAAATTCATGTCCTGGGTCGCCGTCGTCGTGCCGTTGGCGCCGCGATCGTAGAGGCCGGCCGACTGCAGGACGACGAGGTTGTTGGCGGCCGAAACGCCCGTGCACCCGTGGCATAGAAACAGGCCGAAACCGCCCGTCTCGATCACGTTCTTGGTCATGGTCACGCCGCCCACGTGGTCGTCGAGGTAGATGCCCTGGCTCGAACCCTGCTGGGTGTAGTTGCCGGACCCGTCGCGGTCCAGGCCGCCCGTGTTCTCGATGCGGTTGCCCGTGATGGTCAGTTGCAGGTTCGCACCGTTCGGCACCGACCCGGCCCAGGCATAGATCGCCCCCGTATCGTTGGTCTGCTGGCTGGTGTTGCGGACCAGGTTGTTGGAGATGACGTTGTTCCTGGTCTTCACGTCGTCGGACGGAGAGACGTCGATTCCCCAGCGCCCCGACCCATCGATGGTGTTGCCGTCGACCGTGTTCGAGCTGCTGTCGGCGATGTAGACGCCGCTGGTGCCGGCGTTCACGCTGCCGAGGCCGGTCAGCGTGTTGGCGGTCACCGAGTTGTCGTTGCTGCCGCCCGTGAGCAGGATGCCCGAGCCGCCCATCGCGCTGAACGCATTGCCGCTCACGACGTTGCCCGACGAACCGGCGAGGCCGATGCCGTTTCCGGCATTGACGAAGGTGTTGTTGCTGATGGTGCTGTTGGTCACGCCCGAGGCATAGACGGTGGCCGTCTGGGCGTTCCAGACGTCGCAATACGCGCCCTTCGGCGACACCGTATCGCTGAACGTGAAGCCGCTGATGGTGACGCCCGAGACGTTGCTCAGCGAGATCAACGTGGTGAGACGGGCCGCAACCACCGTGTCGCTGCCCAGCGTGCCCGGACTGCGCGGCATCACGTACGCCGTGCCGCTGCTCTTGTCGTAGGCGAACTGACCCGCCACCGCCAGATCGGCCGGATCGCCGAGCACGCGCCAGCTGGCGCTGTGGCCGCTCGATCCGCCGGCCGCCCCGTCGTTGAAAGCATTCGCCAGCGTGATCGTGTGATTGGCGGCGTTCACGCCGACGATGGTCGTGAAATTGTCGGTGTAGCGCAGATCGCTCAGCAGCTGCACGGTGGCGCCGGGCTTCACCGAGGCGGTCAGATCGGCCGGCAGCACGCTGATGGTCGTGCCGGTGGTGCGCGCCATGCCGGGATCGACGACTCGCCAGCCCGAGGTGAAGGGACGCGCCGGATCGTAGCCCTGATCGGCCGCCGTCTGCCGTTTGCCGGCGATGGTGAGATCGAGCCCGACCGGATTCGCCGGCACCGTGCTGTACACGCCGTTGCCCACCGGCTGCCAGCCGGAGAGCACGTCGCCGCCGCTCAGCACCACCGTGGCGCCCGGCACCGGCCTGAGGGTTTCGCCTCGATCCGCCGCCGTCAGCGCGAGGGTGCTCGTCAGATGATACGTGCCACCCGCCACCTGCGTGGTCTTGATGGATGAACCACGCATTGCCGACAGGGCGCGGGCCAGGGTGAGGAACGGATGGGCGGCATCGCCGGCCGCGGCGTCGTCGCCGGTGGTGGCCACGTAGAAACTGTTGGGGGATGCCGCGACGCTGCCCACGGCCTCCGTCAACGCGGCCGAGGTCGATGCCGCGTCGTTCACATCGCCCGGGTAGCGTGCCGTCAGCGTGTGCGCGCCCGCGGCGAGAGCGGCCGTGGACAGACTCGCCGTGCCGCCTTGAAGGGTCGCGAGCCCCAGGCTGGCGCCGCCGTCCAGGAACGTGACGGTGCCGCCCGGCGTGCCGGTGGCTCCGCCGGACACCCGCGCGGTGAGCGTCAGCGTCTGG
>CAZZWZ010000251.1:0-6007 GCA_964657955.1 uncultured Steroidobacteraceae bacterium | reverse complement strand
CTTGAGCCGCTGGAAGTCCAGGCTCCACGGCTCGCCGGAGGCGGCCGGCGTGGCCGCGATGGTACCCACCACGTTGGGACCGCCGAGGCCGACGTGCCACCCGGCGGCCGCCAGGGTCAGGTCCACGGTCACGTCGAGGAACGACAGGCCCAGGTAATCGATCCGGCCCGCCTCGAACCTGGCGGTGCGCAATAAATTGTCGAGCGGCTTGGCATCCGGGTCCGGTGTGTAGAGCTTCAGCCAGCCCCCCAGATCCAGGCGATCGAGGGAGCCGCCGACATTGAAGATCTGGGTGTCGCTGAACGGCGGTGGCTCCGACCCCGCTCCGCCGAACGCCACCGCCACCCGTCCGAGCGTGGGGCCGTTCGCGCCGGCATCGAAGCTCGCCTGACCGTGCAGCACCGAACCCAGCGCGAAGCGGATTTGCGGGCCGCCGCTGGCCGGCCAGTCCACGTCCACCGAGGAAGGCAAGGCGCGACCCGCCGGCTTGGCCAAGGGTTCGGGCAGATCGAGTTGCAGTCCGGCCAGACTGCCGTTGACCCGCAACGAGCGCTCGCGCGCGGGCGCCGGCGCCATGCGGAGCACGCCGTGCCAGTCGGTGGTGCCGCCGAGCGCGATCCCGGGCGGCAACGCCAGTGCCGCATGCAGCGCATCGCCCGACACCGTCCCGTTGAAGGCCAGGAGCGTGCGGGTCGCCGGCCGGTTGTGCGGCGTGCGCGCCTGCATGTCGAACGCTCCGCCCAAGAGCTTGCCGTGCACGTCGGCACGCGACACCTGGGCGCCTGCGACGTCCGCATCGCCGGTCAATTCGGTGGCGGTCACCGTGGAACCCACGCGATTGAGCGCGACGCCGTGCAGATGCGCCGTCACCAGCGTGCGGCGCTGATCGAACTGCCTGAACGGCAGGAACAGATCCACGTCGGCCGTCATCGGGCCGCGGGCCTCGACGCCGGAGAACGCGTGCTCGGCCAGGGCGTCCAGCGGCGTCGCGCGCAGGTAGCCGAGCGCATCGGCGGCATCGCCGCTCGCCGTGGTGTGCAATTGCAGTTCGCCGGTCTTGAAGTCGGCGAACCGCGCGTCGCCCGAATCGAGGGCGAGATTGCCGATGCGGCCGCTGTAAAGCTGCGCCGACATCCCTTCGTTGCGAAATTCGGCGAGCACCGAAAGATTCTCCGCGGGGGGCCAGCCCTCCTTGTAATCGAGGGTCAACCCGTCCATGCGTGCGCGGGCGAGGAACGTCCCGCTCCCGTCGCGAAAGGGATAGCGGCGCACGGGCCCCTGCAGCACCACGTCCGCATGCGACAGATGACCGGCGACGAACGCACGATCGAGCCAGGCGAAGGCACTGGGCGCGATGAGCAGCCGCGGCAGATACCGGCGGCTCTTCGCGACGTTGCCGTCCTCCACGCCGGCCGCGAGCGTGATCACGGGCGAATCGCCGTTCGACGGACGGCGCCAGGCGAAGCGGCCGTGCAGCGTCGCATCATCGGTGGCGGCGTCGACGGACGGCGTGGCCACCAACAATTCGTCGGGCGTGCGTTTCCAGTACAGGGTGGTCTTGAATTTGACCAGCCCGATGGGCTGGGAGAATTCCGCCGGCCACGCGAACACCCCCTGCCGCGACTCGAGGTCCAGCCGGCCGCCGGTTTCATTGCCCACCAAACTGCCGCTCAGTCCGCGCAGGCCGGGAGCCCGGTCCACCGGCGCGAAGCCCACGTCGCGAAACCGCGCCCGCAAATCGAATTTCAGCGGGTCGGCGGCGCCGTGGCGCGCGAGCGTCACCTGCGTGTCCATCCATTCGCCGGTGGGCGCGATCTCCTGCAGCCGCTCACGCAACTCCTTCTGCGGCAGCAGCCCGGCGAGCGGCAGCAAGGTTTCGGCGCGCAGGTAGCTCGCGTGGGCCTGCAGCTCCAGCAAACCCGCATCGCCGCGCCACGAGGCCTCGAACTCGGAATCCGGATCGCGGTGCCCCGCCCGCAGCGCGCGCAGGCGCCGCCCCGACACGGTCCAGCGGTCGCCGGCATGCGTGACGCTCAGAACGCCGCCCACCTGATCGAACTCGACCGCCGGTTCATCGGTGAGCTGCGTCACCACGTTCTCCGCATGGAAATCCAGATTCGCGTGACTCAGCGCCGGTCCGCGCCCCTGCGCCGTGACGTCGAAGCCGCCGCCACCCGAACCCAGCCGGCCGAGATGCTCGGGCAGCAGGGTGTGCCACCCCGCGAACGACAAACCGGTGGTGCGCACGTGGGCGGTCCAATCCAGCGTGTTCGGGGCGCCGTCGCTTCGGCCGGTGCCGCTGCCGGTACCGGTACCGGTACCGGTGAGACTCACCACGCCGCCGAGCGACGCCGGCAGCCGCGCCTCGGACTCGAGTGCAAGGGTCCGGTCGTGCCGCAGACGCAGCGCGACGCCGTGCAATTCCAGGCGCGGCAGCGCTGCATTCCAGCCGAGCACGGCCACCGATCCGTCGCGAATCACCAGCACCCCCGCCGGCAGCGCGTCGAGATCGACCCGTGTCGGTGTCGTGCCGGGGTCGTCGCCGGCCTCGGCGGCCCAGGCGAAACGGTCGGGGGCGATGCGCGTCACCGAGACGGACGGCGACAGCAGCTCGATCCGCCCCGCGATCAGCCCGCCGCTGCGAAACGCCTGCCAGACATCCGCCCCGATGCGTGCGCCGGCGGCGCGTGCCAGCACGCGCTGGTCGTCCTTGGAGCGCAGTTCGAGCTGGTCGAAATACAATTCGGGCCCGTACCAGCGAAATGCGGGGCGGACGTGCGCGAAGGCGATGTGGTAGCCGGTCCGCGCGTGCACCCAGGCCTTGATCTCTTGCTGGTAGCGGGGCACGCGGTCGAGCGCCAGCCTGCCGGCGAGCAGCAGGAGCAGCAGCAGCGCCGCCGAGCCTGCCGCGGCGTACAGCAGGCATTTGACCAGCTTGCGCACCGCCATCTACATCAGGACGACGTCGTACTGATCGACGGTGTACAGCGCTTCGGTTTGCAGGCGGATGGGCTTGCCGATGGCGAGCGCGAGTTCGCCCAGCGCGGCCGACTCCTCGTCGAGCAGCCGCTCGACCACGTCCTGGTGCGCCAGAACCATCAAGCCCCGGCAGTCGAACTGGCGCGCTTGCCGCAGGATCTCACGAAACACCTCATGGCAGACCGATTCCGCCGTCTTCACGAAGCCACGGCCTTCGCAGGTCGGACAAGGACGGCACAGCAGATGTTCCAAACTTTCGCGCGTGCGTTTGCGGGTCATTTCGACCAGCCCGAGCGGCGACACCGAGGAGATGCTGGTCTTCACGTGGTCGTCGCGCAGCGCCTTCTCCAGCGACGCGAGCACCTGGCGGCGATGCTCGGCTTCCTCCATGTCGATGAAGTCGATGATGATGATGCCGCCGAGGTTGCGCAGACGCAGCTGTCGCGCGATGGCCACGGCCGCCTCGAGATTGGTCCGGAATATGGTCTCTTCCAGATTTCGATGACCGACGAAGGCACCGGTGTTGACGTCGATCGTGGTCATGGCCTCGGTTTGATCGATGATCACGTAGCCGCCCGACTTCAACGGCACCTTGCGTTCCAGCGCCTTCTGGATCTCGTCCTCGACGTGGTGCAGCTCGAACACCGAGCGCGGCTCGCCGTGCAATTCGAGCCGCGCCACCGCATCGGGCATGAAGGTCTGGGCGAACTCCAGCATCTCCCGGTACGCGCTCACCCGGTCGATCACCACGCGATGCACCTCGGGCCGCAGCAGATCGCGCAACACGCGCAGGTGCAGCGGCAGGTCGGCGTGCACCAGCCTGCCGGCCGCGGTGCGCAGCCCCTTCTGCCGCACCACGTCCCACAGTTTGCGCAGATACCGCATGTCCGCGAGCAGCGATTCGGCCGGCGCATCCTCGGCGGCCGTGCGTACGATGTACCCTGCGTCCTCGTCGGCCGCGAGTCCGGCCAGCACCGCCGAACGCAGACGCTCGCGCTCCGCTTCGTTCTCGATGCGCGAGGAAACACCCACGCCCTGGCCGTGCGGCATGTACACGAGATAGCGCGACGGCAGCGTGATGTACGTGGTCAGCCGCGCGCCCTTGGTGCCCATGGGGTCCTTCACCACCTGCACCAAGATGTCGTTGCCCTCGCACACCAGGCCGCGGATGCTCTCCGGGCGCGGCGGCTCGAGGCCGGTGTCGTGCCGGGGACTTGAGATGTCGGAGGCGTGCAGGAAGGCCGTGCGCTCCATGCCGATCTCGATGAAGGCGGCCTGCATGCCGGGCAGCACGCGGGACACGCGTCCCTTGTAGATGTTGCTGATGAGGCCGCGGCGACTTTCGCGCTCCAGGAACAGCTCCTGCAGCACGCCTTTCTCGACCACGGCGGCACGGGCTTCGTGCAGGCTCGCGTTGATCAAGATCTCGGTGCTCATGGAGCGCGCTTCAACGCCATGGCGGCATCCCGGCCCAGGCGAGGAGCTCGGCGGTTTCGTGCAGGGGCAGGCCCATCACACCCGAATAACTTCCGCGAAGATGCGTGATGAACGCCGCGGCGCGTCCCTGCACCGCGTAGCCGCCGGCCTTGTCGGCGGGCTCGCCCGTCGCCCAGTAAGCCTGCGCGTCCTCGGCGGCGACGGGCGCGAAGGTCACTTCGCTGCGGCTCAGGCGCGTCTGCGCGCGCTGCGCCAGCCGCACGGTCACCGCCGTGAGGACCACGTGCGTGCGCGCCGAGAGCTCGAGCAGCATGCGGACCCCGTCGGCCCGGTCGCGGGGTTTGAGCAGGATGCGCCCGTCCAGCACCACCGCGGTATCGGCCGCCACCACGGGCTGCGTGGCCTCCATCGCGCGCCAGCCGGCGAGCGCCTTGGCCTCGGCCAGGCGCGTCACGTAGGCGTCGGGCGCCTCGCCCGGCATGACGGACTCGTCGACGGCCGCTGCAACCACCCGATGCGCAATGCCGATTTGCGTCAACAGCTCGCGCCGACGGGGCGAGCCGGAGGCCAGATAAACGAATTCGGCGGTCATGCCTCAGGATACCGAACCTGACGCCTCAAGCGCGGTGATACGGATGTCCGGCCAGCAAACTCACCGCGCGATACAACTGCTCGGCCAGCACCACGCGCACCAGGGCGTGCGGCAGCGTCAGCGACGACAGCGACCAGCTTTGATTGGCCCGGGCCCGGCAGGCATCCGCCAGGCCGTCGGGTCCGCCGATCAACAGGGTGAGCGGCCGGGGGTCCCGCATGCGTTCGGCGAGCCACGCGGCGACCTGCTCGGTGGTCATCGACCGCGCCGCCACCTCCAGCGCCACCACATAGTCCTGCCGCCCCAGTGCGGCCAGCATGGCGTCCCCTTCGCGGCTCCGCGCGCGCGCCGTGTCCATGCCGGCCCGCCGTGCCGCCACGGGAATTTCGATCAACTCCAGGACGAAGGGGTTGCGAAGACGTTTTTGATACTCGCGAAACCCCTCGTTCACCCAAACGGGCAGGCGCGTCCCGGCGGCGATCAGCTTGCATTTCACGCCGCGGCCTCGGGCGGGGCGGGAGGGGCCGTCAGGCTCGGACGGCGCGCTTGGTGGCGGTCAGGTCCCAGAGCTTCTCCAGGCCGTAGAATTCGCGCGTGCGCGGCAGCATGACGTGGACCACCATGTCGTGCAGATCGATCAGCACCCAGTCGCTGTCCTGCTGGCCTTCGACACCGTGCGGCCGGAAGCCGGCGGCCTTGGTCTTCTCCACCACGTTCTTCGCCACCGAGCGGACGTGCCGATCGGAGGTGCCGCTGGCGATCACCATGGTGTCCGCCACGTCCGTGAGGCCGCGCACGTCCAGCACCTTGACCTCCAACGCCTTCATGTCGTCCAGCGCATCGACCACGATCTTCCTGAGCGCGACGGCGCGCGCGGCGGCGCCAGCGCCCGCACCGGGCATCGCACGCGCCGGGGAGCCGTCCTCGGCCTCGCGCGGTACCGGCCGGGGCTTGGCGACCTTCGCCCTGGCCGCCTTGGATTTGGCGGCCTGGGGCCTG
>CAZZWZ010000250.1:2457-6031 GCA_964657955.1 uncultured Steroidobacteraceae bacterium | reverse complement strand
GGAACGGCTTGCCGTCGGCCAGCCGGCTGTCCGGGAGTCTGGCCTTGCTCGAGGCTTCGGTCTGGGCCACCGTGGGCTGATCCTTGAGATACACCGCCATGGCCTGCAGGTCGGCATCCTTCAGCATGCGCAGGCTGTCGTGCACGGCCTCCGCCATCGGACCCACGGCCTTCGAGTTGCCCGGCATGGTCCCGGTCTTCAAGAATTTCGCCAGCTGATCCACGTTCCACTTGTTGAGCTTCGAGTTCGCATCGCTGCTGATGTCGGGCGCATACCATCCTTCGATCTTGGCGCCCGCCAACAAATGCTGCGACTCGGGACCCTGGGCGAGATTGCGCGGCGTATGGCAGTCGCTGCAATGCGCCAGCGCCTGCACCAGGTAGGCACCGCGATTCCAGCTCGCGCCCTTCCCCGTCACCGGCACGAAGGGCCCCGGCTTGAAATAGAGTCCCTGCCAGACCGCGAGTCCGCTGCGCACGTTGAGCGGAAAGGGCAGCGTGTTCTTCGGCGGGACGTTGCTCACGGCCGGCACGGTGCGCATGTAAGCCCACAGCGCATCCAGATCGGCCGCGGTCAGCTTGGTGTAGGCATCGTAGGGCATGGCCGGATACAGGTAGGTGCCGCCCTTGCCGCGCCCCTGCCGCAGAGCGCCCTCGAAATCGGCCTTGGTCCAGCTGCCGATGCCGGTCTGCACATCCTGGGTGATGTTCGGGCCGTAGATGATGCCGAATTCCGATTTGAGCGGGGTGCCACCGGAATAGGGCTTGCCGCCGGGGGCCGCGTGGCAGGAATTGCAGTCGGCGGCCAGTGCGAGATACTTGCCGCGCGCCACGAGACCGCCCGTGGCGTCGCCGCCGGCGCTCTTGGCCGTGGCGGACTCGGCGCCCGCCGAAGCGGTGTGCGCGGGCGTATCGGCCGGCGCGGGGAACGATGCCAGCGCGGCCACCGCCGCCACGGAAGTCAAGCCACCGAGGAGGGCAAAGCGGCCGACCCGGGCCGCCCGTCGCAGCGCTGCCGGTGTGCGCATCCGATTCACCGTGCCGCCGTCAATAATCTTCCGCATGCGCCGCTCCGCCCCAGTGCTGGTCAATAAACCTCCCGCACTGTATTCAGGCGCGCGCGAGTGGGCGAGTCGGCGCGCATCGGCAACGGATGTCAGACAACGGAGCGAAGCGTGCTCCCCGCGGAGCGCGCCGGCCGCCGGTCTTCACGCCAGCGCCTGGTACACCAGCGCGCGGATCAACGAGCGATAGCGGGTGCGACGCTGCACGTTCAATTCCTGCAGCATGAAGATCGCCGTCAGGCGTTCGGCCGGATCGATCCAGAAATAAGGCCCCAGGGCGCCACCCCAGAAGCAATCGCCCACCGATCCGGGCACGGGGCTCATGCCGCCCACACATCGAACTCCCAGGCCCAGCCCGTAGCCCTGTCCGAGGGTGGGCAGCGGCGCTGCGATACCGAGGTCCGCGGTGCGCGGTCCGAACTGCACGCTGGCGGGCAGATGATTCTGGGTCATGAGGTCCACGGTCTTGCGGGCGAGCACGCGTGCGCCGTCGAGTTCTCCCCCGTTCAACAGCATCTGGGCGAAACGCGCGTAGTCGCCGGCGGTGGAGAGCAGGCCCGCACCACCGGAGAACCACCGGGCGGGGTGCGCCGGATCGTAGGGCGGCACCGCCGCCGGGGACGCTCCGGCCTCGCGCTGTGGCTCCGCGAGCAGCGCCAGGTCCTCCCGCCGGACGCCGAAGCCGGTGCTGTGCATGCGCAGCGGCCCCGTGATGTGATCGACGAAAAAACGGTCGAGGCTCACGCCCGAGGCCACCTCGATCACCCGGCCGAGCACGTCCGTGGACATGCCGTATTCGAAGGTGGTGCCGGGTTGATGGGCGAGCGGCAACCGCGCCAGCTTGGTCACCAGTTCGGCGTTGGTCTGCTGGTCGTCCAGCAGGCGCGCGCCGCGGTACGCCCGCTGGACCAAGGAATCGCCGAATTGTCCGTAGGTGAATCCCGCCGTATGACGCATGAGATCGTGCACCGTCATGGGCCGCCGGGCCGGTTCCAGCACCAATCGGCGCTGCCCCACGTCGACGTGCTCCACGCCCACCTGCAGATGCTCGAGTTCCGGCAGATAGCGTGCAACGGGATCGGCCAGCACCAGACGGCCGCGTTCCATCAGGATCAACGCCGCCGCCACGGTCACGGGTTTCGTCATGGAGGCGATGCGGAACACGGAATCCTTCCGCATGGGCCTGCCGGTCGCGCGATCGGCGTAGCCGAAGGCTTCGAAGCAGACCGTGGCGCCGTCACGCTGCACCAGGAGCACGGCGCCGGGGATGACCGCGCCGTCGACGTCGGCACGCAACAGGTCGCCGATCAACGGCAAACGGCACGACGAGAAATCGTCGGCGGGAAGCGGGAGCGGGGCAGACGTGGTCATTGCCGGGATTATGCAGCGAAGGGCCGTCACTAATACGACAAATACCGGCCCCTGTCCCGGGATTATGACGCATCCCGCTTGCCGTCACCCCGTGCATGTCGGGATAGTGCGGCGATGCACCCGCGCGAGCCGCACGAACTGTCGAAGGACGGCGATGAATCGCTGCCGCCGACGCTCGACGCCGTGCGGCCCGCGGGTGAACGACGCGGGGCGGCCGACCGCCGCCGGCGTCTGTGGTGGTCGGTGGTCTACGGCAACGTCAAGTCGCGCCGCCGCACCCCGCAGCGGCGGACCGACGATCTGGGTTTCCAATCGCTCGACTGGCATGCCGCGCATCTGCTGGCCGTGGCCATGGGGATCGTGCTGCTGAGCGTCGCCGATGCGTTCATGACCGTGACCCTGCTCTCGCAGGGCGCGATCGAAGTCAATCCCGTCATGGCCACCGTCGTCTACGACAGCGCCGCCACCTTCGCCGCCCTGAAAATGGCGATGACGGGCATCGGCGTCACGACCATGGTGTTCCTGGCGCGTTACCGGCTGTTGCGGGTATTGCGCGTCGACGTCGCGCTGTACGGTATTTTCGTGGGCTATGCCGGGCTGCTGGGGTACGAATTCTGGATGCTGCAGGCTGCGATCGAAATGCCCCGGTGGTGGTGAGCCGCCGAGGATGGCGAGGATCGTTGCGCCTCACATTCCGCCCTGAGTCACATTCCATGGCGCGTGTCACATTCCATATTGTGTCGCATTGGGATAAACTGCCGTTCGGCGGGACTTCCGGGAATTTCTTTGTACTCCCTTGATTCAGACGAGGTTTTTGCAGTCGCCACACCATCATGAGTCAATCACTCGCTGACCAATTGGCCGTATCGGCCCTGTCCGGCGGAAATGCCGGTTTCATCGAAGATCTCTACGAACAGTTCTTGCTGAATCCCGCGTCGGTGGACCCGGCATGGTCGGGATATTTCCGCACGTTGCGGGGAGCGACCGACGACCGGCCTCACGGCGCGGTGCGCGCGGGACTGCTCGCGCGGCAAAACGCCCCGGCGGGTTCACGCGGCGCGGCCAACGGCACCGGCGCCACGAACGGCGCGGGCGGCGGCGCCGCGAACGGTGCAAACGGCGCCGCCGCGCACGGCGCGG
>CAZZWZ010000250.1:0-2447 GCA_964657955.1 uncultured Steroidobacteraceae bacterium | reverse complement strand
CGCGAAGTCTGATTCAGCGGACGTGGCCAGCGCCAAGCAGGGCGCGGTGTCCCGCCTCATCCAGGTGTATGCCAACCGCGGTCATCTGATCGCCAATCTCGATCCGCTGGGGCTGCAGCAGCGGCCGCAGCCCTACGTGCTCAATCTGGATCATTTCGACCTGTCCGAGGCCGACCTCGAAACCGAATTCTTCACCGGCAGCCGCATCGAGGCCATCCGCGCGCGCAGCAAGTTGAAGGACATCATCAACACGCTGAAGTTTATTTATTGCGACACCATCGGCGCGGAGTTCGCGCACGTGTCGGACTCCGAGGAGCGGATCTGGCTCCAGGATCACTTTCAATCGGAGCGGATGCAGCGCCGCTTCACGGTGGAGGAACGCAAGAACATCCTCTGGCAGTTGACCGCCGCCGAAGGTCTGGAACGCTACCTCCACACCAAGTACGTGGGGCAGAAGCGGTTTTCGCTGGAGGGCGGCGACAGCCTGATTCCGCTGCTCGACGATCTGGTGCAGCAGGGCGGACTCGCGGGCATCGAGGAGACCATCATCGGCATGGCGCATCGCGGCCGGCTGAACGTGCTGGTGAATCTGCTTGGCAAGTCCCCCAAGGATTTGTTCAACGAATTCGAAGGCCATTACGATCTGGCGAAGTTGCGCGGGTCGGGCGACGTCAAGTATCACAAGGGATTCTCCTCCGATCTGAAGACGCCATCCGGCAACGTCCACGTCGCTCTCGCGTTCAATCCGTCGCATCTGGAGATCGTCAACGCCGTGGTCGAAGGGTCGGCACGCGCGCGCCAGGAGCGTCGCAGCGATGCGCGCGGCGACAAGGTGCTGCCCGTGCAGATCCACGGCGATGCGGCGTTCGCGGGTCAGGGCGTCATCATGGAGACCCTGCAGCTGTCGCAGGCGCGCGGCTTCTACACCGGCGGATCCATCCACGTCATCGTCAACAACCAGGTGGGCTTCACCACCAGCGATCCGAAGGATGCACGCTCAACCCTGTATTGCTCGGACGTGGCCAAGATGGTCGAGGCGCCGATCCTGCACGTGAATTCGGACGATCCCGAGGCAGTGTGTTTCGTCACGCGCTTCGCGCTCGAATATCGCATGAAGTTTCACAAGGACGTGGTCATCGACCTGGTGTGCTACCGGCGCCACGGGCACAACGAGGCCGACGAGCCGGCCGCCACCCAGCCGCTGATGTACGACGTGATCCGCAAGAAGCGCACCGTGCGCCAGCAGTATGCGGAGAAGCTGGCCGCCGCCGGCGTGCTCTCCGCCGACGAGGCGAGCATCATGATGACGCAGTACCGCGACGGGCTGGATGCGGGCAAGCCGCAGGCACGCGCGGCGCTCGGGCTCATCGGGAACAAATACACCGTGGACTGGACCGAATATCTGGGGGCGGACTGGTCCGAGCCGATTCGAACGGCGGTGGACATGGGCCGGTTGAAGGCCCTGGGCAAGGCCATAACCACCTATCCCACCGACTGGAGTCTGCATCCGCGCGTGCTCGCCATCATGCAGGCGCGGGAGCGCATGGTGGCGGGGGACGTGGCGCTCGACTGGGGATGCGCCGAGAATCTGGCCTATGCCAGCCTCATCCAGGAGGGCTATCCGGTGCGGTTGACGGGCCAGGACAGCGGCCGCGGCACGTTCTTCCATCGTCATGCCGTGCTTCACGATCAGAAGAGCGGACGGCGGTACGTGCCCCTGCAGCATCTGGCCACCAATCAGCCCACGTTCACGGTGACCGATTCGGTGCTGTCCGAAGAGGCCGTGATGGGATTCGAATACGGCTTTTCGACCACCGAGCCCCACTGCCTGACCATCTGGGAGGGCCAATTCGGCGATTTCTGCAACGGCGCCCAGGTCATCATCGATCAGTTCATCAGCTCCGGCGAAGCCAAGTGTGGTCGGCTGTCCGGTCTGACCTTGTTCCTGCCGCACGGCTACGAGGGCCAGGGTCCGGAGCACTCGTCGGCGCGTCTGGAGCGTTTTCTGCAGCTGTGCGCCGAATACAACATCCAGGTCTGCGTGCCGTCCACCCCCGCACAGATGTTCCACCTGCTGCGTCGCCAAATGGTGCGGCCGCTGCGCAAACCGCTGATCATCATGACGCCGAAGAGTTTGTTGCGCCATCCGCTGTCGGTGTCGCGGCTCGAGGAGCTGGCTTCGGGAAGCTTTCGCAACGTCATCGACGAAATCGACGACATCAAGCCGTCCGGCGTCACGCGCATCGTGCTGTGCAGCGGCAAGGTGTATTTCGATTTGTTGAAGGCACGGCGCGAGACCCGCTTCGACAACGTCGTGATCGTCCGGCTGGAGCAGCTGTACCCCTTTCCGTCGGATGAGTACGAAGCCATCATCCGCAAGTACTCGAACGCGTTCGAGATCGTCTGGTGCCCGGAAGAGCCGCAAAATCAGGGCGGCTGGTATCAGA
>CAZZWZ010000249.1:0-6063 GCA_964657955.1 uncultured Steroidobacteraceae bacterium | reverse complement strand
CACCGCCCGCAGCTCACTCGTGGTCGGTGGCCGGAAAGGCGTGCGCCGGCAGCTCTTCCATGGTGCGCCGCGTACCCTCGAAATGCCGTTTGACGGCCCGGCTCGCGATGGCGGGATTCCCGTCGACGATGGCCGCGGCGATACGGCCGTAACCGGACACGTGGCGCTGGCGCTGCTGTTCGGTTTGAATCCGTTCCACCTGGGCGCGGAACAGGTCGGTGCGCGACAGCGGCATGACGCGGGCCAGTTCGAGATTGCCGCCGATCTGCACCATGGTGTCGTAGAAATGCCGGCGCATTTCAAGATATTTGCCGCGATTTCCCTCCCGGCCGGCCGCCTCGATGGCGACCGCCGCCGCTTTCATGCGCGCCTTGTCGTCGGCCGAGGTGCATTTCTGCGCCGCCAGGCTTGCCGCGAGACAGGCCAGGGGCTCGAGGGTGTCGAGCAGGTCCAGCACGGACTTCTTGTCCAGGGCGCTGATGTAGGCGCCGCGATACCGGTTGAGCGTGACCAGGCCGGCGGCGGCGAGGTGTTTGAGCGCCTCGCGCAATGACCCCCGGCTGATGCCGATCCGGCGGGTCAGCTCGGGTTCGAGCAGATGCTGGCCCGGTACGAAGATGCCCGATCGAATGCCCTGGCCGATGACCTGTGACACCTTGTCGAGCGCGCTCTCGGTGGCCGGGGCGGAGATCCGCATCGGGGCGGCCTTCGTCGAGTCAGCCTTCGCCGGGCCCGCCTTCGCGCCGCGAAGCGTGGCGACTGTCTTGTTCTTCGTTGCCGTCTGCATCGATCGGTGTCCGTTCGCAATGGCTGGCGCCGGCATTATTGCATCGCTTCGCTGCCCAGGGCCAATGCCCTCCAGAGCCTCACGTTCGGATCATCCCACGATTTCGTCCGACGACATTGACCTTTATTTGGAATTATGAGAGCGTCCCGTCCGGCGGTCATGCGAGCTTCGGGCTGGCACGACATGTGTCCGCAGGGGGCGGATGCAAACCGGGGGAAACAACTATGACAATGGCTCTTCGAATGATCCGTTTCGCGCCCGCGTTGGGCTGCATCAGCGTCTGCGTCCTGGCGAACGGCACCGTTCGCGCGCAGAGCCAGGCCGGTGCCGAGGGGACGGCTGGCGATCGCGACGCGCTGTCGGAAATCACGGTCACGGCGAACAAGCGCACCCAGTCCATCAACGACGTGGCGCTCTCCATCACCGCCGTGAGCGGCACCGAACTCGTCGACCGCGGCATCGCGAGCACGGCGGACCTCGCGCAGGTGGTTCCCGGGCTGACCGCGGAGCCTTCGCCGTTCAACACGCCCGTGTACACCCTGCGCGGCGTCGGCTTCTACGACTCGACCCTGTCCGCATCGCCGACGGTGGCGGTGTACACGGACGAGGTGCCCCTGCCGTTCAGCGCCATGACCAAGGCGGCCGCGCTGGACCTCGAGCGCGTCGAGGTGTTGAAGGGCCCCCAGGGCACGCTGTTCGGCGAGAACACCACGGGCGGCGCCATCAACTTCATCGCGGCGAAACCCACCGATCAGTTCGCCGCGGGCTTCGACGGCAGCTACGGCCGCTTCAACTCGGCCGATTTCCAGGGCTACGTCAGCGGTCCGTTGAGCGGCGATTTGAAGGCGCGATTCTCGGCGCGGCTCATCGAGGGCGGCGACTGGCAGTACAGCGCGACGCGCAACGACACGTTGGGCGCCACCAACGTGCTGCAGATGCGTCTGCTGCTGGACTGGACACCCTCCGACCGCCTGACCGTGTCGGTGAACCTGAACGGCTGGACCGACAATTCCGATGCACAGGCGCCGCAGCGCATCGCGACGTTCCTGAGCGTGCCCACCAACCCGCAGGCTCCGGCCAATGCCGCATTTCCCTATCCGGCGCGCAACGATCGCGCGGCGGACTGGACCTACGACATCCCGCCGTTGAAGCACGACGACTATTTCATGCAGGCGGCGCTGCGCGCCGACTACAAGGTCACCGACGCCGTCACCCTCACCTCGATCACGGCCCCGGAGCGCTACAAGACCGATGCCTACGACGATTTCGACGGGACGTCGCGCAACATCGCGGACAACCACACGCAGGGCTACATCAACACCATCTCGCAGGAACTGCGGCTCACGGGCGTGGAGGACCGGCTGAACTGGGTGGCGGGCGCGAACTACGAGTTCGACAAGACCCACGACAAGCTGTACTACTTCTTCGGCGACTCCACCACGTCGCAGGTGGGTCCGCTGCACATGACGTACACCTCGAATTTCAGCGATCAGGACGTCAAGAACGCGGCGGCCTTCGGCAACGCGGAGTTCGAGGTGGTGCCGAATCTCAAAGTCCAGGCCGGCGTGCGCTACACCGACTCGCGGCGTTCGTTCAGCGGCTGCACCTCCGACATCGCCGGCGGCGGCGTGGCCCAGGTGTTCGAACTGCTCGAGACGCTGGCCCGCAGTCCGGCACTGCCGTTCGTGCCCATCCCGCCGAACGGCTGCGCCACGCTGGACACCACGTTCGCGCCCATCGTCTCGCCGCTCAAGCAGGAACTCGACGAGAAGAACACCTCGTGGCGCGGCGGACTCAACTACAAGACGCCGAACGACGGGCTGGTGTATGCCACCGTGAGCAAAGGCTACAAGGGCGGCAGTTATCCGACCACGTCGGCGTCCACCGTCACGCAGTACGAGCCGGTCAAGCAGGAATCCGTGCTGGCCTACGAAACCGGATTCAAGCAGCCGGTGCTGCAGCATCGGGTGCAGGTGAACGGCGCCCTGTTCTACTACGATTACAAGGACAAGCAGCTGAGCGGCCGGGTTCTCGACCCCGTGTTCGGTCCGCTCACGGCGCTGGTGCAGATCCCGAAGTCCCGGGTCTACGGCGCGGAGGCGGAGTTCAACGCGCGCCCGATGCAGGGCCTGACGTTCGACGTGGCGGCCACGTACCTGAAGACGAAAATTCAGCAATTCACCGGCTACGACAACGCCGGCGTGCTGCAAAATTACGCCGGCTCGCGGTTTCCCTATTCGCCGGAGTTGCAGGTGGTGGCGACGGGGCAGTACGAGTGGGATGCCTATCAGGGCTACAAGGCCTTTTTCGCGGCCGACATCGATCACAACAGCGCCACCAACGCCAGCATCGGCAACACGCAGGACCTCGCCATCGATGCCTACACCGTGCTGGACCTGAGGGCGGGCATCAAGACGGCGGACGGGCACTGGCGCTTCCAACTCTGGGGGCGCAACGTCACCAACAAGTATTACTGGACCAACGCCCTGCAGAGCGAGGACGTCTATGTGCGCTACACCGGCATGCCGGCCACCTTCGGCGTGAGTGCCAACTATAAATACTGAGCGTCGGCCGGGAACTGGCGGGCGCCCGGCGGGGGCGCCCGGTTTGCTTGTCGAACAGGATCGTCCTACAATATTCGGTGGCGGATCACGGACGCCCCGCCCTCGAAGGACGACCCGCCCCCATCGCCGACACCCGATTCAAGTGTAGGACACTCATGAACACAAGAATTGCAGAACCCGACGCCGGCTGGCCCTTTGCCGGTCCCGGCCACGACCCGGCCCCGGTGGTCGACACCATCCCCCTCATTCCCAAGCTGCAGAAACTGCACGGCCCCATGACCGTGCGCCGGCTGAGACGTTTCTACGTCCTGCTGGCCGTGGTGTTCTTGGCCGGCGTGGCGCCGGTGCTGTTGCAGGCGTCCCCGGCCCTCCGCGCGTTCGGTCTGGGACTGTTGTTTCCGGGCGCCGGATTCCTGTACGCCGGCGGCATTCTGGGCGTGCTGTTCGCGGCGGCGTCGGCCGCGGCATTCGCGGCCATCATGTTCTTCTGGTGGGCGCGGGGCGTGGTGCTGGCGCCTCCGGGTATGCTGCTGGTGACGGCCGGCCTGTCGGCGGCGTGGATGGGCCGGGGAACGGGGGTGAATTGGGCGCAGTGGGCCATCCCGGCGGCGGTGCTGGCATTGCACGCGACGCTCGCGATCAAGCGGCGTCAGGCCTTCGCACGCGCGCAGACGCGGGCCGTGGAATACAACGAGGTCATCGCCAAAGCCGCCCCCATCCTGCGCGAATATCCGGTGGTCGCGGCGCCGGAGATGCCGAAATCGCAGATCGTCGAATTCCGACGCATGCTCGATCTCGCGCTGCAGCCCGTGGAGAGCTGGAACGGCTTTCCGATGAACGACACCTGGCAGGACGGCGCGCTCCGCTATCAGATCTGCACCATGTCGTGGAATCTGGCGCTGGGCCAGTACACCCAGCTGCCCGCCTTTCACGGATATCTGAACCAGGCGCAGGAAAATCTCATCCGCAAGCACATCCACCGGAACACCTGGAACTACTGGTACTGGGAAAGCCTGTGGGGGAATCTGCGGGCGGACAAGAATCCGGTGCACATCGACAACATCATGCTCACCGGCTTTCTGGGCGTGTCGCTCGGCTTGTTCGAGACGGCGAGCGGCACCTCGCCGTTCAAGAGTCCCGGATCGTTGACGTTTCGCTGGGACGAGAACCTCGCCTTCCCCTACAGTCACGCGACGATGCTCGAGGAAGTGGTCAAGAACTTCAAGCGTTACGACTACGGCTGGTTTCCTTGCGAGCCGCACTGGATCTATTCGATGTGCAACCTGGTCGGGCGCACCGCGCTCGCGCTGCACGACGGCCGACACGGCACGCGCTACGTCGCGCAGATCAAGGAGGCGTTCAATCGCACGTTGAACGGCGAGATGATGCTCGCCGACGGCCGCATCAAGGTTTGCACGTCGAGCCTCTTCGGTTTCCAGGTGCCGAGCTTGTCGGGCCTGTTCGGGGAGACGTGGGGCATCCGGTTCCTCACGGCGCAGGAGCCGGAGCAGGCCGAGCGCCTGTGGCAGATCCTCAAGCAGGATTACATCAGCCGCAACCCGGACGGCAGCCTGAAATTCAAGCTGCTGCCGCTGGGCTGGGATACGCGCAAGCCGTCGAACTTCTCCAAGTGGCCGGAACTCAATCCGCTGATCGTGACGCTGTGGGCGGCCCTGGAAATGGGCGACGAGGAGATCATCGACGCCACGCGCAAGTCCATCGACGATCGGTACGGCGAGGGGTTGGCGGCTTCCATGACCTGGAGCGGCCGCAACACCATCCGCAACATGGTGAACAAGGGTTTGCCGGAAAGCTGGGCCAGGGGCCCGTTGCTCACCGGCGCGAACTATCCCGAGGTGATCGTGGCCCGCGCCGTCTCGGACGGCGCAGCGCTCAATCTCGTGCTGCATCCGGGCGGCGGCGCGTCCACCGGCGGTCCGGTGAAAATCCGTTTCGGCCGGCTGGTGCCGGGCCGTGGGTACCGAATCGTTCAAAACGGCGATCGCTTCACCGCGAGCACCGCCGGCACGCACGAACGCACCGTGGTGCTCGACGGACGCACGGAACTGGACATCGTTCCCGCCGGGTGACGGATGGCGTGCTGCGTACTTGCCGCATTCATCCTCGCGCAGTGCGTCGCCACCGTGCGCCGCTGGGGCATGTTCTGGGGCCTGATCGCCATTCCCGAGGGCGAGTCCGCGCGCACCCTGTTCGGCGTGATCCGCACCTACCTGGTCTCGCCGAAGGGGCGCCTGCTGGTCTCCGCCGTGATCGCCGCGGAGATCGTCGCGCTGGGCGGCTGGACGTACGTCCACCACGGGCAGCATCTGCTGCGCATGGCGGACATCGCCTGGGGACGCTTGCAGGGCAGGCAGGTCATGTACGTGGCGCGCTGCGAGCCCAACGGCAGGTCGGCGACCCTGGATCGGTTGGTCGTCGACTCGCTGAACTAGGATGGGCGGGCGTCGCTGCCGCGCACGCGGTCGGAGAATCCTCCCGTCATGAGTGATGCCCGCGAACGGGATGCCCGCGAACTCGCTGGCATGTCGGCCATCGTGACGGGCGGTTCCCGCGGGATCGGCAGGGCCGTGGCGCAGTTGTTCGCGGCCCGGGGCGCCAATCTGGTCATCGTGGGCCGTGACCCACGGGCGCTGCACGATGCGGCGCTCGGCCTGCAGCAAACGCAGGGTGTCCGGGTGCTCGCCGTCGCCG
>CAZZWZ010000248.1:0-6069 GCA_964657955.1 uncultured Steroidobacteraceae bacterium | reverse complement strand
GTGCCCGAGGCGGGAGTCGAACCCGCACGGGGATCGCTCCCCTCGGGATTTTAAGTCCCGTATGTCTGCCATTCCATCACTCGGGCGCATGTCGACCTGGGGGAGTTTGTCGGCAGGGACAAACAAATGTCAGTCTTAAAGATGCGTGCCCGAAGGATCGTCCAACCACCGAGCCCGACATTTACATTAGAGATGTCAAAAATTTATGGAGGTAGATGAGGAGCCCGGCTCGTCTGCGTTGGCCGTTGGAGACCACCCATCCTTTATATTCTTGTAATAAAGATTAAGTTGGCCAGCATATTGCCCTCCGTGGCGGCTCTGCGGAAAGGGCAAGAATGAACTGTGTCAAAATTACCAAATGGTGGGCGGGGTCCAAGCGGCATCTAGCGTGCGCGGGAGGGCTTTTGGCCTTGGGGCTGCCATTGGCCGGAAATCCCACGGGCGGAGCGGTGGCGGCGGGCAGCGCGACCATTGGCAGCGCGGGCACGACGGAAACCATCACCCAGTCCACGCAGCAGGCGATCATCAACTGGCAGCAGTTCTCCATTGCCAGCAATGAGGCCACCAAGTTTCTTGTCCCCAACGCTTCCTCCGCCACGCTCAACCGGGTGCTGGGCGGCAATCCCTCCGCCATCTACGGGTCTCTTTCCTCGAACGGCCGGCTCATCCTGGTCAATCCCAGCGGCATCGTGGTCGGCCCCTCGGGCCGGATCGACACGGCGGGCTTCATTGGATCGACCCTGGCCATTTCGGACGACGATTTCCTGAAAAGCGGCAACCTCCATTTCACCGGGGACGGGTCGACCGGCGCAATCGACAACGAGGGCACCATCCATGCGGAAACCGGCGACGTCTACCTCATCGGCAGCCAGGTGA
The DNA here is from genome assembly GCA_964657955.1 of uncultured Steroidobacteraceae bacterium. Classification (GTDB taxonomy): domain Bacteria; phylum Pseudomonadota; class Gammaproteobacteria; order Steroidobacterales; family Steroidobacteraceae; genus Bog-1198. The sequence goes on along the minus strand of CAZZWZ010000248.1, from coordinate 5,193 downwards.
CCAATGGCGGAACGATTTCGGCCCGGCAGGGCACGGCGGGCCTGGCGGCCGGAACCGACATTCTCTTCGAGCAGGCCGGCGACCAGCATCTATATGTCGAGGCGACACCCCTGGCCGCGACACGCGCCACGGGCGTGACCAATTCCGGCACAATCCACGCCGCCGCCGCCGTCCTGAAGGCGGCGGGCGGCAATGCCTACGCGCTTGCGATCAACAACACCGGGCAGATCACCGCGACGGGCTACAAGAAGGTCCACGGGCAGGTGTTTCTCACCGCCGAGGGCGCGAACATCGACAATAGCGGCACGATCGTGGCGCGCCAGGCGGACGGCAACGGCGGCAGGATCGTGCTCAGCGGATACGGCGCCACCACGCAGGGCGCGGTATCGAATTCCGGCCGGCTGATCGCCTCCGGCAAGAAGGCCGGCACCACGGGTGGAACCATCGAGGTCCTTGGCAACCAGGTGGGCATCACCGGGTTCGGGCGGGTGGATGTCTCGGGTGCGAACGGTGGCGGCACGGCGCTGATCGGCGGCGATGAGCACGGCGCGAACCCGGCCATTCCCGATGCCGACCAGACCTACCTGGGTCTCGACGCCAGCATCGTCGCAGACGCCCTGACGCTCGGCAATGGCGGCAAGGTCATCCTTTGGAGCAACGAGACGACGCAGGCCGACGGCGCAATCAGCGTCCGCGGCGGCGCGCAGGGCGGCAACGGTGGTTTCCTGGAGACGAGCGGAAAGACGCTCGAGGTCCAGGCCAAGCCTGACCTCGCCGCGCCGAAGGGCCACGGCGGGAACTGGCTGCTGGACCCCTCGGACATCACCATCGGTCAGCAAGGCGATACGTACAGTCAGGACAACTTGGCGTCGGAACTGGATGCGGGAGCTACAATCACGCTGGACGCGAGCAGCGGTACGGGCACCGGGACCAACGGAGGCACGATAACGTGGAACGGAAACCAGGGCGATCCATTCAACCTCAGCCTGCTGAACGGCCCCGCGGCACTGGTCCTGAATGGACCGGGCGGGGTCGCCATCAACGGTGTTTCCATGAACGTCACGGGCGCTGCGTTCAACCTTACCTTGAACGCGAGTGCGACCGGCGCGGGTCCGGTGCAGATCAACGACTCGCTCATCTCGACCAACGGCGGGAGCTTCACCGCCAATGGCAACGGCCTGACCGGGCAAAGTTCCTTTAACTCCCTGATCACCGGCATCACTCTTTTCAATAGCACGATCGATGCGGGCGGAGGTGACATTAACCTCACCGGCACCGCCGGTTATGGCCTGGTCGGCGATGGAACGAGCAACCTGGTCACCGGCAACGGCATCTACATCGGCGGAGGATCCCAGGAAACGATCAAAACCTCCGGCACCGGCAACATCACCATGAATGCCACGGTCAGCCAAAACATCACCACGGGCGAGTTTGGCGTCATCGCTTTCAACCTGACGGGCGACGGCCTCGCGCAGAGCGCGCTCATCCAAGTGGACAGCGGCTTGCTCTCGATCACGGGCAAGGTGACAGCCGGAACAACGGAGATTGGGAGCGACTCGGGTGGCGTCACGGGCGTGGATATCACCGGCGGGGCAACGGTCGAGGCGACGGCCGCGGGCGGCTCGGTGACGATTTTGGGCGATCTGACCGGCAGCCAGGAAGTGGTGGAAAGCGCCGCCACCAGCGGCCAGAGCGACGCGGGCGTCAATATCGACAGCCCTGCGGACGGCGGTACGAGCGTTTCCGTAATCGGCAGCAACGAGGGGGTGGACGGCGTGCACGGCGTGCTGAGCATCACCGGCACCGGTGGTTCTCTCGACACGTCCAACTCGACGATCGGCGGATCGAATCTTCCCTACACGGAAGGCATCCGTGTCGGCAAAGGAGCAACGCTGAGTACCGGCGCCAATGCGACGATCAAGTTGAACGGCACCGGCGGCACCGTCACGACCACGGGCGACTACACCGGCGGTTCCGAAGGCGTCGAAATCAGCGGCGCGACCGCCACCATGGACATCGGCGGCACGTTCAATGCCACCGGGACGGGCGGCCAGGTCAACGCCGGCGCGGGCGCCAACGCCGGGGACGCCGATTCCGAGGGCATCGCCTTCGATGCAAATAGCGACCTCCCCGCGACGATCTCGCTCGGCGACGGCGGCACGTTCACCCTGACAGGCACCGGTGGGATGATCGACAACAGCCACGCAAGCCGGCTCTCCGGCAAAAACCTGCCCAGCACGCAGGGCGTTTCCATCGACTCGGGCACGCAGCTGACGGTTTACGGCTCGACCACCATCTCGATCACGGGAACAGCGGGCAACATCGCGTCCGGGACCAACCTGGACGGCGATGCCATCGGCGTAAACATCGGTTCGGGGGACAACTCCGGCGACGTCGACACGCTCGTTTCCTCCGAGAGCGGGAGCATCAGCGTCACCGGCTCGGGCGGCTCAACGCCCGACTTGGGCGTGGGAGTCGAACTGCACGGGTTCAACGGTCTTCTCACCACGGTTGAAACGACGGACGGCGGAGGCATCACCATGACCGGAGTGGGCGGTTCCGGCTACACGGGCACAGGCGTCGTGAGCGGAAATTCGATCCCGAATTGTGGCGTCGGCATTTTCGATAACGTGGCGCTCTCGACCAGCGGCACCGGCGCCATTTCGCTCGTCGGCACCGGCAGCGCTGCCTCCCCCGGCGTGGCCGTGCTGAAAGCCGACGACATCGTCTTCGACAGTTCGGCCGCTCTGCCCACCATCAGTTCGGCGGGCGCCCTGACCATCCAGGCGCTGAACGGCACGGGCGAATATCTCAATGGAACGTTCACCGCGTCGTCGGTCACCCTCGGTGCGGAAACCAGTGGAGAAGACCCCGCGATCACCTCCGGCAGTCTGCAGATCGTGAACTCGACCTTCACCGTCGGAACCGGCACCGGCGTCGGCACGAAAGTCTTCGCAGAGGCCGCCGTGAGCGGACCGTTTCCCACAAGCAGCAGCGGAACCGGTACCGGCACGGGAACGAGCACCGGCACAGGCTTCGGGACGGGCACAGGAACCGGCACGGGCGGCAACTTCATCGCCTACGGCACCACTACCGACGCCGGCGGCGCTTCGAACGGCATCGGGATCAGCGACAGCACCGTCAACGCGCAAGGCGGGACGATCACGCTGGTTGGTGACGGGGCGACGGCCAATGCCACCGGGCTCGACGCCGAAGGTTCGACCATCGAGACCACCGGCACGGGCACCATTAGCCTGACGGGCGCGGTGGGCGCGGACGCCAGCTCGGCTGCCCCGGTCTTCGGCGTGGATCTTTTCGATAGCACGGTCACCACCACCGCCGGGGCGCTGCAGGTCACCGGCACCGTGACCGGACTCCAGCAGGGAGAAGCGGTCGGCCTGCGCATCCAGAGCGGAACGGTCGGCTCAAGCTCGGGCGATATCACCCTCAACGGCACGGTATCCGGCCCGACCAGCGTGACCTCCGGGGTTGTGGAGGGCGTCTCCATCAACGACAGCGCCGCCATCGACACGGAAACCGGCACGATCTCCGCCACCGGCAAAGTCACCACCGGCGCCGACGCGGTGTCCGTTTACGGCCTGTACAGCGCCGGCACTATCACCGCCACCGGGGCCGGCGCCGTCACGCTGGTGGGGGACACCACCGGAGCCACCGCGGTCGACGCCTCCAACATCGGCATGGTGCTCGACGGCAGCGTCTCCACCGGCGATGGAGCAGGGATATCGATCACCGGCACCTCCGGCGGCGCCAGCTTCGACAGCAACTTCACCAGTGGCGCAGCCGGGACCTATGGCGTGACCATGACGGCGAACCTTTCCACCACAGGCGCCGCGCCGATCAACATCACCGGCCAGGGCGGGGACATCGAGGACAACACGACAACCGCCGCTTCCCTGCAATCCAATGGCGCCGATTTCTACAACGCCTCCGGCACGCCAGAGACGATTTCCACGGTCGATGGAACCATCACCATCACCGGCACGGGCGGCAGTTCGGACAACTCCGGCCTCGGCGTGGCGATCTTCGGTTACGCCGACTCGCCCTACAACGTGGAGTCGAGCGCGGGTGACATCATCGTCAAGGGCACGGCCGGCACCTCCCCGTACCTCGAAACGGAGGGGCACTCGGTCACGTACGAGCCGAACATCGGCGTGGCCATCGGCGATGCGATCAGCCTGTCGACCGGCGGCTCCATTTCCATTACCGGCCAGGGCATTAACCTCGCCTCGGAAGAGAACTCCTCGGGATCGGGCATCGCCATCAAGATCGATTTGTTTGGCGGCTATGACAATGGCACCACCAGCTCCGACAGCGAGCCGACCACGCCGCAGCTCAGCGCGGGCGACGGCGGCACGATCTCGCTGACCTCGCTCCTGGGCCGGATTGAAATCGACCAAGAAACGCAGATCCCCGGCCGGGAAATCTCCGGCAACTTCGTCGTCACCACGCCGCTGCAGTCGGAAATCTCGCAGCTCAATAACCTGACCGGGACCGTCACGCTGCAAGGCGGCGCCTATACCCTCACCACCGATGAAGCGCTGACCGTGCAGACCGGCATCGACGGTGCCAGCTTCCTCCAGGTTGCAGATACCGCGGGAATCCAGCTTGGCTCCATCACGACTGGCTATCTCGGTCTCAAAGCGGCCACAGGTTCCATCACGCAGAGCGGGCCGGTCGCCGCCAGCGAGCTGGCCATCGATTCATCCTCATCCGTGTCGCTTTCCGACACGGGCAACAGCATCTCCATCCTCGACGGGGTCTCCTCTACCGGGCCCGTATCCATCTACACCGACCCGGGGCTTGTGTTGACTGGCCTGGTGCAGAGTGAAGGTCCCATCCTCCTGGTGTCGATGGGCGGCGGCATTACCCTCGACTCCAGCGCACAAGTAATCGACCAGGGTCCGGGCAACGTCACCCTCGCGACCGACCATGGCTTCACCAACAACTCAAGCGCCGGTCCAGGCGCCGTGCAGGCCACAAACGGTTCCTATTATATCTATGCGGATGCTTCCGGCGATACGGACTTGGGCGGGTTGCCGGTCGACTTCACGCAGTACCAAACCGGTTACAACGTCGGCAATCCCGCCCCGGTCACCCAAAGCGGCAACGGTCTGTTCTACGCCGCCAGCAACACGTCCGGCGGCGGAAATAATCAGGGCGGTGGCAACAACC
>CAZZWZ010000247.1:0-6086 GCA_964657955.1 uncultured Steroidobacteraceae bacterium | reverse complement strand
GAAGCAGTCGTCGACCTCGCCGCCGGCCTGCAGCAGCTTGCGCAGCGCCGTGCGACGCTGGTGGGCAAGCAGCGCCGTGGTGCCGGAGAACCGGACGGCGTCGGTGCTTGCCGAGGCGAGCGAATCGGCCGGCGGCGGATCGACCAGCACGGACACGCCGTTGACCACGCGGTAGTCGGTGGGCACGATGTTGAGGGCGTAGCAGCCCTGGCCGCCGTAGTGCGGGAGTTTCTTCACCACCGCCGGGGCGATGCTCGCGTAGGCGGCCGGCAGGACGGGCACGCGTCCCGTCAAGCGCCCGTTGTCGAACGCCGAGAACAGATCGCCCATCCCCGACAGCGCGTCGGCAGGCCCGAGATCCTTCTGGCCGAATTCCTTCGCGCCGGCGCTGCGCCCGCGTTTTTCGTCCGGCAGATCCGCAAGAGGCTGCAGATCGAACAGGGCGTCGATGAACTTGATCACGGAGCTGTGCTCGGTGTACTCGTGCGAAATCGCGTGCGCCTTGGCGTAGGGCGAGATCACGATGGTGGGAATGCGCGGACCGCCGGCGAGCGCGGCACCCTCGGGATCGTAGGATCGGACGTGCGACAGGCCATGGTCGTACAAGCCGTCCGTCTCGTCGTACGTGATGATGATGGCGCTGTCGTTCCAGTAGGGACTGGCCGCGATGGCGTTGACCTCGTCGGCCAGCAGGGCCTCGCTGATCTGCGCGTCGGAATAGCCCGGATGATCGTCGTTGCCGACGAAATTTTTCTGCACGGCCGGATTCTGGTCCAGCGGCGTCAGGCCGTCGTTGTTGCCGTAGCCGCCGCGCACGTAGAACACGCCGCCGTCGGCGGGCAGGGCGCGGGCCGACACGTCGGTGAAGAAATCGTTGAGACCGTGCAGGTACCGTTGCTCCTGCGTGTTGTCGCCGACGTAGCCGAAGTACTGCGGCCCCTCGTGGTGCACGATGTAGTTGGAACCCTTCGGCGAGGTCGCGCTGTCGGTGGGCTCGCGGTCGTAACCCTGCTGGTACCAGCCCCAGTTGACCGGCTTGACCCCGCGGCTCGCGATCTCCTCGATGTCGTTCTGGACGTCGAGCAGGTCGAGCGCCGGATTCTGGTCGAAGCTGATGGTGGTCTGGATGTTCTTGCCCATGAACGACAGCGGCAGGCTGGCGTACGTCTGGTTGAGCGCCGGCTTGGCCGGGCTCTCGTCGTTGAGTCCGTAGGGAGGTTTCACCGTCGAGAAATCGAAATTCGAACCGGCGAAGGGGCCCGCGTCGCCCACGATGGGCACGCCGCCGCTCAGCGCCACGGTGGGGCTGCTGACGTTGTTGCTGCCCTGCTCGGGATGCAACGCCCACTGCGTTTCGCCGGATTGTCCGGCGATGATGGCGATCGCATTGGGGGTCGAGGGACCGATGGTCGACTGGTGGAAATTGTCGAACAGGGTGAACCGGTCGGCGAACTGCCACAGGAAGGGCACCGTGTCGCAATCGATGTGGGACATGACCAGTTCGGCACGCTGCTTTTGCAGCAGCGTGGGCGGGGCGGCCGGCGGCAGCTTGGTCGAGGTCGACACGATCTTTCCGTTGAGCGTGGTCAAGCCCTCTTCGTCCAGGGCATAGCGGTCGTTGTGGGTCACACCCGCGGCGTCCACGTCCAGATCGTTGTCCATGCCCGCATGCGAGTGGTCGGTGGAATCCGTGTCGGCCGGATACAGCGGCACCGCCTTGCCGTTGACGTCCTTCACGGTGGCGGTGATCAGGAACGGCGAGATGGTCGCCGCGCTGCCGTCCACGTTCACGATGGGCTGGACGAAGCCGGGCGTCTGCGAGGCCGGCTTGGAGAACAAGCCGTCCGCCCCGGGAAACGTGCCGAGATGGAAATCGAAGGAGCGGTTTTCCTGGAACAGCACGAACACGTACTTCACGCGCTTGCGCAGCAATTTCAACTTCTCGTCGTAGGAAAGCCGCGGTTCGGTGGCCAGGTTCGTGGCATAGACCGCCACCTCGTCGCTCGACTTCGGTCCGATCACCACCTCCGCGCGGGCGCCGGCCGCCGGGCCGGTGCCGGCCGCAGGATCCGCGCCGGTGGACTGCCCGGCGGCCACCGCCGCCAGCACGGGCTGCGTCGAGTAGAGCAGCGCGAGCACCGCGCAGGACAGGCCCGAGAGCTTTCGATCGGATTTTTTCATCGCACATCCCCTGTTGGTCGTGCGGCGAGGATGGTCACGCGCCATGTCCTGCGCTTGACCATCGTGTGACGGTTTCGTGACAGGCGCGGCGGCCTCCATGCATCGGCGGATCGGCGAGCGGCGCTCAGCCCAGGGCGCCGATGGCCTCGTCCAGTCCCCCGAGGGTCAGCGGGAACATGCGCCCCTCGACCAGTTCGCGGATCATCCCGATGGAATGCACGTGATGCCAGCCGCCCCGCGGCTGCGGATTGATCCAGACGAACTTCGGATAGGCCTGCATCAGCCGTTTGAGCCACACGCTCCCGGCCTCGGCATTCCAGTGTTCGACGCTGCCGCCCGCCCCGGTGATCTCGTAGGGGCTCATGGTGGCGTCGCCCACCAGGATCAGCTTCCAATCCGGGGCGTAGGTGCGCATGACCTGGATCGTGTCGATGCGCTCCTTGAAGCGTCGCGCATTGTCGCGCCACAAGGACTCGTAGGTGAAATTGTGGAAGTAGAAATGTTCCAGGTGCTTGAACTCGCTCCGGGCGGCGGAGAACAGTTCCTCGCAGATCTGCACGTGATCGTCCATCGAGCCGCCCGCGTCGAGCAGCAGCAGCACCTTGATGACGTTGTGCCGCTGCGGCACCATCTTGATGTCCAGCCAGCCGCCCGAGCGCGCCGTCGCATCGATGGTGTCGGCGAGCGCGAATTCTTCGGGGGCGCCGCGCCGCGCGAAACGCCGCAGCCTGCGCAGCGCGAGCTTCATGTTGCGCGTGCCGAGCTCCACGGTATCGTCGAGATTGGCGAACTCGCGCTGGTCCCACACCTTCACCGCGCGGCGATTGCGCGATTTGTCCTGACCGATGCGCACGCCTTCGGGATTGTAGCCATGGGCGCCGAACGGCGACGTGCCCGCGGTGCCGATCCACTTGTTGCCGCCCTGGTGCCGCCCTTCCTGTTCCGCCAGCCGCTGCTTGAGCGTCTCCATGAGCTTGTCCCACCCGCCCAGGGCTTCGATCCCGGCCTTCTCGGCCTCCGTGAAATCGCGCTCGGCGAGCCTCGCCAGCCAGTCCGCGGGCAGTTCGCGCTGCAACGTCTCGAACGTCTCCTCGGCGCCCTTGAAATGCGCCGCGAAGGCCAGATCGAAGCGGTCGTAATGGCGTTCGTCCTTGACCAGGCAGGTGCGCGCCAGGTGGTAGAACCGTTCCGCGCTCAGGTCGCCCAGTCCGGCCTTCAGCGCCTCGAGGAGCATCAACAGCTCCGTGAGCGACACCGGGATGCCGGCGCCTTTGAGCCGGAAGAAGAACCTAACGAGCATTCCGGCGGTTGAGGAACAGCAGTTGCTCGAACAGGTGAACGTCCTGCTCGTTCTTGAGCAGTGCGCCGTACAACGGCGGAATCAATTTCTTCGCATCGTCGCTGCGCAGCACCTCGGGCGGGATGTCCTCGCTCACCAGCAGCTTGATCCAGTCCAGCAGTTCCGAGGTCGTCGGCTTCTTCTTCAGGCCCGGCGTCTCGCGGATCTTGAAGAAGGTGGTCAGCGCCTCGTGCAGCAGCTCGCGCTGCAGATCCGGAAAGTGCACATCGACGATCCTGGTCATGGTCGCGGCGTCGGGGAAGCGGATGTAATGGAAAAAACAACGCCGCAGGAATGCATCCGGCAGCTCCTTCTCGTTGTTGCTGGTGATCACGATCACCGGCCGGTGCCTGGCGCGCACCGTCTCGCGCGTCTCGTACACCGAAAATTCCATGCGGTCCAGTTCGCGCAGCAGATCGTTCGGAAACTCGATGTCCGCCTTGTCGATTTCGTCGATGAGCAGCACCGGCTGCACGTCGCAGCCGAAGGCCTCCCACAGGGTGCCCTTGACGATGTAGTTGCGGATGTCCTGCACCCGCGGATCGCCGAGCTGCGAATCGCGCAGCCGCGACACGGCGTCGTATTCGTACAGCCCCTGCTGCGCCCGGGTGGTGGATTTGATGTGCCACTCGAACAGCGGCTTGTCCAGGGATCGCGCGATTTCCATCGCGAGCAACGTCTTGCCCGTTCCCGGCTCGCCCTTGATCAGCAGCGGACGCGACAACACCACCGCGGCATTCACCGCCGCCATCAGCTCCTCGGTGGCGATGTAGCGATCGGTGCCGCGAAATTGCGCGGCCGTCCGCTCGTCGCTCATGCGGCGCGCGCTTCCAGCATGGCCACCGCGGGCAGGGTCTTGCCCTCGACGAACTCGAGGAAGGCGCCCCCGCCGGTGGATATGTAGGAAATGCTGTGCTCGATGCCGTACTTCTCGATCGCCGCCAGGGTGTCGCCGCCGCCCGCCAGCGAGAAGGCGCTGCTGCGGGCGATGGCGTCGGCGAGGGTCCGGGTGCCTTCGCCGAACTGTTCGAACTCGAACACGCCGACGGGCCCGTTCCACAGGACGGTGCCTGCGGAGGCGATGAGCTTGGTCATCTCCTCGGCGGTGTCCGGTCCGATGTCCAGGATCATCTCGTTGTCGGCGACTTCACCCACCGGTTTCACGTCCGCCTCGGCCCTGGCCGAAAATTCGGTGGCCACCACCACGTCGGTGGGCATGGGAATGACGATCCCGCGCTGGCGCGCCTGTTCGAGCAGACGCCGGCAGATGTCCAGCATCTCGGGCTCGTGCAGGGACTTGCCCACGTTGCGGCCGAGCGCCGCCAGGAAGGTGTTGGCGATGCCGCCGCCCACGATGAGCCGGTCCACCTTGCCCAGCAGCGATTCGAGCACCGTGAGCTTGGTGGACACCTTCGAGCCGCCCACGATGGCAAGGAGCGGCCGCGCAGGTTTCTCGAGCGCCGTTTCCAGTGCCGACAATTCGCTCACCAGCAGGGGCCCCGCGCAAGCGACCGGGGCGTATTTCGCCACGCCGTGGGTGCTGGCCTCGGCGCGATGCGCGGTGCCGAAGGCATCCATGACGTAGATGTCGCAGAGCGCCGCCATGCGTTTCGCCAGCGCATCGTCGTTCTTCTTCTCGCCGCGGTTGAACCGCACGTTCTCCAGCAGCACCACCTCGCCGGCGGCGGCCGTCACGCCCTCCAGCCAGTCGCGCCGGACTGCCACCGGTACGCCGAGCAGCTGCGCGAGCCGCCTGGCCACGGGAACCAGGGAGAATTCCTCGGCGAAGCGGCCCTCCTCCGGCCGTCCCAGATGCGACATCACCAGCACGTGCGCGCGGGCCGCGAGGGCCGCCTGGATGGTGGGCAACGCCGCCCGGATGCGGGCATCGCTGGTGACCACACCGTCCTTGATGGGGACGTTCAGGTCCTCGCGAATCAGCACGCGTTTGCCCGACAAATCCAAACCCGACATCGTTTTGATCTTCATCGTCGTCCCCCGCCAGCCGGCGCTACGTCAGGACGCTTTGGACCACGCCAGCGTGGTATCCAGCATCCGATTGGAAAAGCCCCACTCGTTGTCGTACCAGGCGCACACCTTGACCATCGTGCCCTCGATGACCTTGGTGAGCGTCGCGTCGTAGGTCGACGACGCGGGATCATGATTGAAGTCTACCGACACCAGGGGCGCATCGTTGTAAGCCAGAATGCCTTTCAGCGCCCCGTTGGCCGCCTTCTTCACCGCGGCGTCGATCTCCCCGATCGTGGTCTTGCGGCCGGCCTGGAAACTCAGGTCCACCACCGAGACGTTGATGGTGGGCACGCGGATGGCGAACCCGTCGATCTTGCCCTTCAGTTCCGGCAGCACCAGGCCCACGGCGGCGGCGGCTCCCGTCTTGGTGGGAATCATGGACATGGTGGCCGAGCGGGCGCGGCGCAGGTCCGAGTGATACACATCGGTGAGCACCTGATCGTTGGTGTACGAGTGGATGGTGGTCATCACCCCGGCGAGGATGCCCACCTCCTCGTGCAGCACCTTGGCGAGCGGCGCCAGGCAGTTGGTGGTG
>CAZZWZ010000246.1:0-6104 GCA_964657955.1 uncultured Steroidobacteraceae bacterium | reverse complement strand
AGAACATGCAGGCCGCGAGGTCGCTTGTTGCTCCAAAGCATCAACGAACGTCGCGGCAACCGCTCCCTTCACCCCGAGCTTAGCCCATCCCCGCGGACTTGTTATGCTATTTGGCGATGCCCCCATGCCAAATTGCGACATGTTGTCGGCCGCGACGATGGACGTGAAGCGTCGTTCATGTCCATGTTGCAGCCAGGCCACAGCGGTTCGGCATGCAGGGTCCAGTCAATTCGCCCCCAACCGGGCGGGAAATCCCTCGGCGCGTAGCGCGACGCCCACGGCATCCTCGAGCAGTTTCACGATCATCGTGGAGGAGGCCTTGCCGCCGAAGGTGGCGCGGCCTTCGATGAAGATCTGCTCAATGGCGGCGGCGAGACGCAGGGGCACGCCGAAACGGCGGCCGAATTCCACTGCGAAACCCGCATCCTTGTAGTCCAGGTCGCACCGCAACCTCGAAACCGCCCCGGGCGAGATTGGCCGCCAGGTGTTGACCCAGCGACCCGAGTCCGACGAATCCGTAGCGCATGCGTCGCTCAGCCCAGCGGTCGGTCGATCATTTCGAGATGCAGGGCGCCGGCGGCCGGGTAGGGGTTGGCACGCGCCACCGCCTCGTCCAGTTCGACCCCGAGTCCCGGTGCCGTCGGCGGGATGACGAAGCCGTCCTGCCAGTCGATGGGGGTGCGTAGGATCTCGGCGTGAAAACCCTCCCATCGTTGAATGCCTTCGAGGATCAAAAAATTCGGTGAGCAGGCGGCGATGTGGATATTGGCCGCACCCACCACCGGACCGCAGTACAGGTGCGGAGCGATCTGCGCGTAGTGCACCTCGGCCAGCGCCGCGACCTTCTTCGCCTCCCACAAGCCCCCGACGCGGCCCAGGTTGAGCTGCAGGATGTTGGCGGCGCCCGCGGCGAGGACGCGCGCAAATTCGTACTTGGTGGTCAGCCGCTCGCCGGTGGCGATGGGAATGCGGGTGCCCCGCGCGACGATGGCCATCTGTTCGGGCAATTCGGGGGGCACCGGTTCCTCGAACCACAGCGGGTCGAAGGGTTCGAGCTGCCGCGCGAGACGGAGCGCGCCGGACGTGGTGAACTGGCCGTGGGTACCGATCAACAGATCGGCCCGGCCGCCCACGGCCTCGCGCACCAACCGGACCAACCGCACCGTTCGTTCCAGTGCCTCCTGCGTCGGCTGCCGTGGATCGAAGGCCGAAAAGCCGCCGGTGGGATCGAACTTCAATCCGGTGAACCCCAGCTCGACGTATTGCGCCGCCCGTTCGGCCGAGCGCTCCGGGTCGTGGTAGAACTCGTCCCCCTCGCCCTCGGCGGGGTACAGGTAGGTGTAGCTGCGCAGGCGCTCGTGCACCTTGCCGCCGAGCAGGTTGTACACCGGCTGATTCAGCGCCTTGCCGATGATGTCCCAGCATGCCATTTCCAGGCCGCTCAAGACGCCCATCAACGACAGATCGGGGCGCAGGCTGAAGCCGGAACCGTAGCTGCCGCGCCAGATCGATTCGAGTTGAAACGGGTCGCGCCCCGCGAAACGCCGCGCGAACACGTCGTCGATCATGGATGCGACGACGTGCGGACCGAAGGTGGCGGCGTACACCTCGCCGACGCCCTCGATGCCACAACGCGTCTTGATCTTCAGGAACACGAAATAACGTCCGCCGAAACTCGGCGGCGGGTTGGCGACGACGAAGACTTGCACGCTGTCGAGATTCATGGACTTCGATCTCCGGTGGATCCGGTGAGCATCATATCGGCGGCCTTCTGCGCCACCATCAGGGTGGGCGCGTTGGTGTTGGCGGACGTCACCGCCGGAAACACCGCGGCGTCGACCACGCGCAGGCCGGCGATGCCGTGCACGCGCAGCGCCCCATCGACCACGGAGTCGCGTGCGTCCGGTCCCATGCGGCAGGTGCCCACGGGATGGTAGACGGTGGCGGCGCGCGCGCGAAAATCGGCGAGCAGATTCGCTTCGTCCAACCCGTCGAGGTCGGGCGCGAGCGGTTCGAGTATCAGTTCCCGCATGGCCCGCGTGCGCGCAATGGCCTGCAGCAGGCGGCCGCCGTGGATCACGTCGTCGACGTCGCGGTCGGTGGACAGGTAATTGGGGCGGATCGACGGCGGCGCGCGAAAATCGGCGTCGGCGATGTCGATGCGGCCGGTGCTGGTGGGCCGGGTGGGTTGGAAACACAGGTAGAACCCGGCGAACGGGTCCACCGCGATGCGCGTGCGGGTCGAGTCTCCCGAGCCATACGTCACCGGATTGCAATACAGTTGAACGTCGGGCCTGTCCGCCGTGGGATTCGCGCGGACGAAGCCGCCGAATTGATTCACGCTGAGCGCCAGCGGACCGCCGCGGGTCAACAGGTATCGGATGCCCGCCCGCAGCTTGCCGAAGGTCGAATGCAGCTCGTCGTTGAGCGTCGGTCGCGTCGCCTTGAACGAGTACACCGCGGCCAGGTGATCCTGCAGGTGGCCGCCGACGGCGGGGTTGTCCACGGTCACCGCGATGCCGTGCGCCGCCAGCGTCGCGCCGGGCCCGATGCCCGAGAGCTGCAACAGCTGCGGAGAGTTGACCGCGCCTCCGCAGGCGATCACTTCCCGGTCGGCATGGGCGACGTGCCGCCGGCCGTCGCGCCACCATTCCACGCCCGTGGCGCGACCGTCGCGCAGCACGATGCGGCTGGCCCAGGCCTGCAGTTCGAGGTTCACCCCGGGTCGGCGCAGCGCCGGCCGCATGAAGGCGTCTGCCGCCGAGCGGCGCCGGCCGTCGCGGATGGTCACCTGGTAACAGCCGAAGCCTTCGGGATGCGGGCCGTTGAAATCCTCCGTCACGGGCAGGCCGAGTTCGGCCGCGGCCCGCAGCCAGTTGACTTTCATGGGGTGCAGCACGTCGGACACGTCCTTGATGTCGAGGACGCCCGTCGGGACGCCCGCAGGGTCCGCCCCCGACAGGCCCACCCGTCGTTCGGATTTCTCGAAGTACGGCCGCACGTCGTCCCAGCCCCATCCCACGTTGCCCATGGCGCGCCAGTCGTCGAAGTCCTGCGGCATGCCGCGGCAGTAGACCAGCGCGTTGATGGAGCTCGACCCGCCGAGCACCCGGCCGCGCGGCCAGTACATGGTGCGGCCGTGCAAACCGGGGATGGGCTGTGTCTGGTATTTCCAATTGACGGAGGCGTCGGCGAAGGTGCGCCCGTAGCCGATCGGCGTCTTGATCCAGAAGCGCGAATCCGAACCGCCGGCCTCGAGGATGAGCACGCGATGCCGCCCGTCGGCGGAAAGGCGGTCGGCCAGCACGCAGCCGGCGGTTCCCGCCCCGACGATGATGTAGTCGTACCGGTCCACGCGTCGAGCTTAGCCTGATGCCGCCGGCGCGCCATGCCATTTCGCGATCCGCCCATGTCATTTTTAGTGCCAGTCTGGCCTTCCTCACGCATCGCGAAACGGGGACGAACCCTGTATGGTGGGGCCTCAGGATTTCGAGGTTGCAACGTTTGGCCACCACTGCAATCCACATGCCGCACACCCAGGCGCCCTCGTCGGTGGAGCGCTGGTACGTGCTCGTGCTGATGTGCCTCATCTATGCGATCAACATCGCCGATCGGTACGTGGTGTCCACGGTGCTCGAACCCATCCGGATCGAATTGCAGCTGAACGACGCCGGGGTCGCGTTCCTCACCGGCATACCGCTCGCGCTGTTCTACGTGGTGTTCGGCATTCCCATCTCGTGGCTGGCGGACCGCTCGAACCGTCGCAACATCCTGGCCGTTTCGTTGATCGTCTGGTCCGGCTTCACGACGCTGTGCGGTTTGTCCGGCAACTACCTGCAGTTCTTGTTGGGCCGGATCGGCGTGGGCGTGGGCGAGGCGGGCGGCACGCCGCCCTCCACGGCCATCGTCTCCGACTGCTTCCCGGCCGATCGCCGGCCGATGGCCATGACCGTGCTCGCGCTCGGCGCGCCCATCGGTGCGTGGCTGGGCGCGGACATGGCCGGGGCCGTGGCGCATCTGTATCGGTGGCGCGCGGCGTTCCTCGCGCTCGGCGTGCCGGGCCTGCTGGTGGGATTGCTGGTGTACCTGACCGTGCGCGAACCGGCGCGCGGCCGCCTGGACGCCGTCGCCGACGACATCGAGCCGTCGCTCGCGGGGTCGCTGCGCTTCTTGTGGCGGCAGCGCGCGGCCTTTCACGTGGTGATGGGCGGCGGCGTGTGCGCCCTGTGGGGCTGGGGACTCATCTACTGGACTCCCACGTTCCTGCAGCGCGCCTACGGGCTCGACGTGGGTCAGGCGGGCGCGGTCACGGGAAACATCCATCTGTGGGGAGGTTCGCTCGCCACCGTCGGCACCGCGTGGTTGCTCTCTCGGCCCGTCATGGCCGATCCGCGGCGCGTCGTCTGGCTGCTGGCGGGCGGCATCGCGCTGGCCACGGTGCCGTCCATCATCGCCTATTGGACCCATTCGCTGACGTTGTGCAAATTCATGTTCTGCATTTTCATCCCGGCGATCTATTTCTACATAGGGCCTTGTTTCGGGTTGCTCAACAATCTCGCGCCGTGTCACATGCGCAACATGTTCATCGCCATCTCCCTGCTGGTGGCGAACATCCTGAACCTGATCGTGGCGCCGTGGATGGTGGGGTTCCTGAGCGATCGGTTCGCCGGCGGTCATGCCACCGACGCGGCCTCCCTGCGTTCGGCGTTGCTGGTGCTGGCGCCCACGGGGCTGTGGGCGGCCTACCACCTGTACCGGGCGTCCATCACCATCGTGGCGGATCAGCAGCGGGCGATCGGCCACACAAAGTCCTGGTCGCCTTGAGAGCCCCACGCATGACGAAGTCCGACACCGACCGTCGCTGGCTGCCGCTGAACGCGCTGCGCGCCTTCGAGGGCGTGGCCAAGCACTTGAGTTTCACGGCCGCGGCCAACGCGCTGCTCATCTCGCAGAGCGCGCTGTCGCGGCACGTCATCGCGCTCGAGAAATTGCTCGGCACGCAGCTGTTCGAACGCCGCCCGCACGCACTGGTGCTGACCAAGGCGGGGCAGCTGCTGCTGCCCGCCGTCATGAAATCCTTCGATCGCCTGGAATACGCCCTCGACGACATCCGCAACGACCATGCCTCCGGCGTCCGGACCCTGCGGGTGCAGATGCCGCCGAGCTTCGCGTCCCATCTCGCCGTGCCCATCCTGCGCGATTTCCGTCACGCCGCGGCCGAGGTGGAGATCGATCTAATCAGTCCGTACGGCGTCGGCCCGCCGCCCGGCGACGTGGATGTGGCCGTGGTCTACTCCAAGCCGGCGGTGACGGACCTGGTGGCCGACCTCCTGTGGCCCGTGCGCTTGAGCATGCTGTGCCATCCCGGGATCGCCGCGCGCGGTGCGGGCAAGCGCCTGTCCGATTTCATCGAGTCGAACGAACTGATCCACGTGCGGCTCGGCGACATGCCACGGCATTACTTGTGGACGCAGTTCGCCCGGCACACGGGCGTGGCGACGGTGAGCGTGGAGCGGGGGCTGGTCTTCGATACCGCCGTGCTCGCGGTGCAGTATGCGCTGAGCGGCGAGGGCATCGCCCTGGTCGACACGTTCCTGTTCGGCGACTACCTCCGTACGGGACGGCTGGTGCGGCCGTTCGAGGACAGTCTCGACGACGGCTACGGGTATTACTTGATCACGCATCCCGAGGCCCTGGGCGACACGGCGGTCGCGCTGTTCCGCTCCTGGTTGATCGAGCGTTTCGGCGGCGGCACGGCCGCGGCATTGCCGGCCGTTCATTTGGCGGTTTCAAATGAATGACCGGGCCGCCGCGCCCCGGCATGGCAGCGTTTCAACCCCACATCATTCGATGAATCCGGAGATTTGTTCATGAAGACCCACGCGAGAGCAGTGGTGATCGGCGGCGGCGTGGTCGGCGCCAGCGTGCTGTATCACCTGACCAAGGCCGGCTGGAAGGATGTGTTGTTGATCGAACGCGCCGAGCTCACGTCGGGGTCGACCTGGCATGCGGCCGGCGGCATGCACACCGTCAACGGCGATCCGAACGTCGCGAAACTGCAGCAATACACCATCGAACTGTACCGGGAGCTGGAGGCGATATCG
>CAZZWZ010000245.1:0-6141 GCA_964657955.1 uncultured Steroidobacteraceae bacterium | reverse complement strand
GGTCCGTGCGGCCGCTGCGCCGTGTCCTCCGCGCGCTTGCGGAAGGTCTGGGGGCTCGACTGCGGCCCGCTGGTGATGCCGTGCAGGAACCAGTACTTGAGTTCGTCGTGTTCGAAATCGGCCGTGGACAGTCGCGGTCCCTGCTCGAACACCAGCACCTCGAATCCGGCCTGCGACAGTTCACGCGCGATGACGCCGCCGGCGGCGCCTGAGCCCACCACCACGAAGTCGACGGTGTCGTCCGGCTTGAATTTCCTCTTCCCGGCGGTGCTCACGCGGGCTGCCCCGCGTAGGGCACGAAACCCTCGTAGCGGGCATCGTAATATCCGAACGGCGGCGTGAAGGCGTGCCGGTCCTCGAAGCCGATCAACCGCCAGCCGGCACCGCCCACGTTACCGCCATACTTGGGCGAGGAGAACATGCCGAGCAGGGTGAGCGTGCGCACGCTGTCGAAGAACGGCGTGTGATCCACCGTCTTCAAGAAAGCCAGCTGCTGCTCGCCGCCCGCCTGCGCGAACGACGCGGCCTGCGGGTTCGCCGTTCGAAACCGGGTCCCAAACTCGCCGAGCCCGGTGCGAAAATCCGCGGCCCAGGCCGCGAAAAAAGTCGCGAGGGCGCGGTCGATGAAGTGCGTCGCCCCGGCCTCGCGGGCCCCGGGCGTGGCACCGCCCGGTACGATCTGTGCCGCGATCGCATCCACGTCCGAAGCCTCCGCGGCGCTCAGGAACTGAAAACCGGTCCAGGGCGGTGGCGCCTCCGACATCATGCCTTCGGCATGGTTGGCGGCCGCCGCGATGGCGGGCCAGTGCGCACCCAGCCATGCGCCGCCGAGCAGGCCTCCCGTGGACAGCAGAAACGACCGTCGCGAGCGCGCCCGGTCTGCCCCGTCCCCGATCGGGTCGTCATTCGTGCCGTCAGTCATTTCATCCTCCGGTGCCGTTTCAAATCTCGTTGCGATGGGCAAACCCGCCGATGTGCTCGGCGGCGCGAAAGGCCAGTGCCTGGATGGTCATGGTGGGTTGGCCCCTGCCGGACGTCACGAAACTCGAGCCGTCGCAGACGAATAAATTCGGCACGTCATGGCTGCGGTGATGTTTGTCGACCACCGAGCTCGCCGGATCATCCCCCATCCGGCAGGTTCCGAGGAGGTGCACGCCGCCGCGCGCGAGGCGGGGCGCCGCTCTCCAGACGTGCCTGGCACCCGCCGCCTGCAGGATGTCGTGGGCCTTGTCCTGCAGGAACGCAGCGGTCGCCAGATCGTCCCGGTGGTCCTTGTAGGTGACGCGGATCGCGGGGATGCCCCAGGCATCCTTGAGCGTGGGATCGATGCTGACGCTGTTGGTCTCGACCGCCAGCGAGGTGCAGTGTCCGCTCGAGGTCATGGAATGCTTGAAGCCCTCGAGCCTCTCCTTCAATGCGGCTCCCCACAGCGGCAGCTCGCCGCCCGAGGCCAGCGCCCAGCCGAGGGGCTGGCTGCCCATGCGCGCATCGATGCCGCCGCCGCCGTAGAAGCCGCGCCGGGGGTCCGACTCGTAGAAATCGTGCAGAATGCGCGTGACCTGCACGCTCTTGTACTCGTTCAGCTCGTGCTCGAACTCGCCGTGCACGGTCGAACCCTGGTTGAACATCAAATATTTCCCCACCAGGCCGCTCGAGTTGGCGAGACCGTCCGTGAAACGGCCGTTCGCGGAGTTGAGCAGCAATCGCGCCGTCTCCGCGCCGTTCGCCGACAGCACCACCGCACGCGCCTTCTGGAATCGTTCGCGTTTGGCGGCATCGAAGTACGCAACGCCCGTCGCACGGCCGCGCGCGTCCGTGTCCACGCGAAACACGTAGCTGCCGGACCGCACCTCGCAACGCCCGGTGGCCTCGGCCTCGGGAATCATGGTGTACAGCGACGACGATTTCGCCATCACCTCGCAGCCGAAGCCGATGCAAAAACCGCAGTGTGCGCAACCCGGCCTGCCCCGGTAAGGCTGGGAATTGATGGCCATGGGCGCGGGAAACGGGTGCAGGCCCAGTTTGCGCGCGCCCGCTTCCATGAGCGCGCCCGACGATTTGACGGGCAGCGGCGGCATGGGGTAGCCGCGCGAACGCGGCGGATCGAAGGGGCTCGCGCCGGCCAGTCCCGACACCCCGACCTCCCATTCCACCTTGGTGTAATACGGTTCGAGTTCCGCATAGGTGATCGGCCAGTCGGCGAAACCGGTGCCGGTTATGGGGCCGAGCGCGCTGCGCTCACGAAAATCGATGGGATGGAAGCGCCAGTAATTGGCGGTGAAATGATTGCTGCTGCCGCCCACCATGCGCGCGTAGATGAGCGGATTGCCCATGCGCGGCCGGGTCGCTGTCGCACCCGGATCGTCCCGAAACGTCTGGGGACTCGACTTCGGATCGTTGGTGATCCCGCTCAGAAAGCTGTATTTGAATTCGTCGTGCTCGAAATCGCCCGGGCCGAAACGCGGCCCCTGCTCCAGCACCACCACCGAAAAGCCGTCGCGCGACAATTCACGCGCCATCACGCCGCCGGCCGCACCGGAACCCACCACCACGAAATCCACGGTCTCACCGGATCGGAAGTGCCGTGAGGCGGATTTGCTCATCGATCCCTCCATGCCTGGGGCGCGGTTTCACGATCTCCGGGCCATGGTGCACGCTGTGGAAATGGCGAGTCAAGAGCCTGGGCTTCGCGGATCGATGGGATAATCGGGGCGCATGGATCCCTTCGAGCACCATACGCAGCGGCTCGCGCTGCGCGAGACGCGTCTTGCCGAACTGCAGCGCGTGCATGAACGCCTGGGCGCCCTGCGGCTGTGGCTGGCCGCCGGCTTTCTCATCCTCGCCTGGTCGTGTGCCGAGCGGGGCGTCCCGGCGGCATGGTTGTTCGTGCCGGTGGGGCTGTTCGCCGCCGTCCTGGTGCACCACCACCGGGTGCGGATGCAACGCGCGCAGGCGCGGCGCTCGGTGGATTTCCATCGCGCCGCTCTCGAGCGATTGCAGGGACGGTGGAGCTCGAGGCCCACCGGCGCCGCCTTCCTCGATCCGCACCACCTGTACGGCGCCGATCTCGACCTGTTCGGCGAGGGCAGCCTGTTCCAGCAGCTGTGCGCGGCGCGCACGCCCATGGGTGAGGCCGAACTCGCTGGCTGGCTGCTCGCTGCCGCGCCGCGCGACGTGCTTCTCGAGCGCCGGCGACGCATCGCGGAGCTGCGCGATCGGACCGAACTTCGCGAGGATCTCGCGACTCTCGGCGAGCTCCAGCGCATCGCATTGCAGCCGCAGGCGCTCGAGCGGTGGCTCGCCGCACCCGACGAACTGGCGGCCTCGTGGGTGACGCTCGCGGCGGCGTGTCTGCCGGCGCTCGCCGCGATCACCGCCGCCGCGTGGGGTTGGTGGGGGATCGCCCATCCGTTCTTCGGCGTGCTGGTCATCGAGGCAGGATTGAACCATCTGCTGCGCCCCCGCATGCAACGCTGCGTCGCCGGCATCGAGAACGCCTACGAGGACTTGAAGCTCCTGGCGGGCCTGCTCGGGCGCATCGAGCGCGAGAGGTTCGACGCGCCGGCGCTGCGCAGCCTGCAGGAGCGGCTGGCGTCACCGGCCCCGCCGGCAGCGGGCGCGGCGCCCGGGCAACCGGTGTCCGGGCAACCGGCCTCGGTCACGCTGGCGAGGCTCGCCACCCTGGTCAATTTCATCGAGGCGCGCCGCAATCCCTTCCTCGCCCCGCTGATGCTGCCGTCCCTGTACACGCTGCATGCCGCGCTGGCGGCCGAACGCTGGCGCCGGCGCCATGGCCGGCGCGTCGCGCAGTGGCTGCGCGTGCTGGGAGAAACCGAGGCGCTGCTGTCGATTGCCGGTTACGCGTTCGAACATCCCGACCATCCGTTCCCGGAGTTGCTCGACGGCCCCGCAACGTTCGACGCCTCGGCCCTGGGGCACCCCTTGATCGCGCCGGCGACGCGCGTGTGCAACGACGTCGTCATCGCCGGACCGACGCGGATTCTGCTCGTCAGCGGCTCGAACATGTCCGGCAAGAGCACGCTGCTGCGCGCCGTCGGTCTGAACACCGTTCTCGCGATGGCGGGCGCACCGGTGTGCGCCGGCCGCCTGCGGCTCACGCCGCTTCGGGTGGGCGCGAGCATCCGGGTCAACGACTCGCTGCACGAGGGCAGCTCACGCTTCTACGCCGAAATCACCCGGCTGCGCCGCCTGTTCGAACCGTCGGAGCTGCCGTTGCTGTTTTTATTGGACGAGTTATTGCAGGGAACCAACTCCCACGACCGCCTCGTCGGCGCGCAGGGCGTGGTCCGGGCGCTGCTCGCCCGCGGGGCCATCGGCCTGATCAGCACCCATGATCTCGCGCTCACCGGGGACGCCGGCCTCGAGCCGGGCGCGCTGCGCAACGTGCATTTCCAGGACCGGCTGGAGAACGGCCGGCTGACCTTCGACTTCCGCTTGCGCGAGGGCGTGGTGACGCGGAGCAACGGCGTGGAATTGATGCGCGCCATCGGGCTCGAGGTGTGAGCCTGGTCCGTGATCGAGGCACCGGGCCGGGCTCACCTCCGTTCGACGACGGCCGCCTGAACGGCCGCTCGCTGAAACACTGGGAGGCTCAATGAAAATTTCGTGAGGCGACCACGAGATCGCCGAGCAGCGACGAGAGATCGGTCAGCCGCTGCGCGATCACGTGCAGCACGTCGCCCTCCCGCTGCAGCGCACCGCGCACCAGGAGCAGGCGCGATTCCAGCAGAGGCGCACGCTGGGCCGTCGCCACACGTTTCCAGACGATCAGGTTCACATGCCCGGTTTCGTCTTCCAGGGTGACGAACGTGACCCCGCTCGCGCTGCCGGGCCGCTGTCGCGTGATCACCAGGCCGGCGGCCATGACCGTGCGGCCGTTGGGTTGTTCCCAGAGATCCTGATTCGGGATCACGCCGCGCTCGGCCAAGCTGCCGCGCAGCAACGCCACGGGGTGACGGCGCAGCGTCAGGCCGAGGCTGCCGTAATCGGCCACGATGTCCTGGCCCTCGCGCGGCGCACGCAGCAGCGGCACGCCTTCGTCGACCACGGTTTGCGCCGGCAACAACGGCAACCCTTTTTCCACGCCGCTCACCTGCCACACGGCCCGGTGCCGGTGCCCGACCAGGCCGGCCAGCGCATCGGCCGCGGCCAGCGCCTCCAGATCGCGGCGTCCCAGCGCGGCGCGTTCCGCCAGATCGGCGATGTGCACGAACGGACACCGGGCGCGCGCCGCCAGCAACCGCTCGGCGCCTTCGCGGGACAGCTGCTTGACCAGGCGCAACCCCAGGCGCAGCGCCGGGCGGCCGTCCTCGCGACGTTCGAGGGTGCAATCCCAGGCGCTCACCGCGATGTCCACCGCACGCACCTCCACGCCATGCGAGCGCGCATCGCGCACCAGTTGGGCCGGTGCATAGAATCCCATGGGCTGACTGTTGACCAGCGCGGCGCAAAACGCCGCCGGCTCGTGATGCTTGAGCCACGACGAGATGTACACGAGCAAGGCGAAGCTCGCGGCATGCGATTCGGGAAAACCGTATTCGCCGAAACCCAGGATCTGATTGAATATCTGCTCGGCGAAGCTTTCCGGATAGCCCCGCTGCACCATGCCCTCGGTCAGCTTGCGCTGGAAGGGCTCCAGGCCCCCCTTGCGCTTCCAGGCCGCCATGGCCCGGCGTAATTCGTCGGCCTCGCCGGCGGTGAAACCGGCCGCCACCATGGCCAGCTTCATGACCTGCTCCTGAAAGATGGGAACTCCCAGGGTGCGCTCGAGCACCGCCTCGACCGCCGCGCTGGGATAGGTCACCGGTTCCTCGCCGCGGCGGCGGCGCAGATACGGATGCACCATCTCGCCCTGGATGGGACCGGGACGCACGATCGCCACCTCGATCACCAGGTCGTAATAGTTGCGCGGGCGCAGACGCGGCAGCATGGCCATCTGGGCCCGCGACTCGATCTGGAACACCCCCACGGTGTCGGCGCGGCAGATCATGTCGTAGACCGTTGCATCCTCACGCGGCACGCTCGCCAGACTGAGCGGAACCGGCGTGGTACGCCGGCCACCGTCTTGCGCGCCGTCTTCGCGCCCGCCGCCCTGGTGCGGGCCACCCTCATGCGGACCAC
>CAZZWZ010000244.1:0-6147 GCA_964657955.1 uncultured Steroidobacteraceae bacterium | reverse complement strand
GACTCGATGGTCTCCATGTCCATGTGGTTGGTGGGCTCGTCCATCAGCAGCACGTTCGGCTTGGTCAGCATGAGCTTGCCGTAGATCATCCGCCCTTTCTCGCCGCCCGAGAGCACCCGCACCTGCTTCTTGGTCTCCTCTCCGGAGAACAATAAACGTCCGAGCGTGGCCCGTACGATCTGGTCGTCGTCCGCCTTGCCCGTGTACTGCGACATCCACGAGAACAGGTCGGTCCGGTCGTCGAACTCCGCCTGCGGGTCCTGCGGCATGTAGCCGGGCTGCGCATTCTCCACCCACACGATGCGCCCCGAATCCGGCCGCAGTTCACCGGCGAGGCACCGCATCAACGTGGTCTTGCCCGCACCGTTCGGCCCGATGATCGCGATCCGCTCCCCGGCCTCGATGTTGAGGGTGATGTCCTTCAGCACGGGCTCGGTGGTGCCCGGGTAGGTGAAGCTGATCTTCTCCACCGACACCGCCGAGCGGTAGAGCTTGCGCCCCTGCTCGAAGCGGATGTACGGATTCTGCCGCGACGACGGCCTGATCTCCTCGATCTTGATCTTCTCCAGCTGCTTCTTGCGCGACGTCGCCTGGCGCGCCTTGGACGCGTTGGCCGAGAAGCGCCGCACGAACTCCTGCAGGTCCGAGATGCGATCCTTGGCCTTGGCGTTCGCCGCCTCCACCCGCTCGCGCGCCTGCACCGAGGCCAGCATGAAATCGTCGTAATTGCCCGGATAGATCTTGAGCTGCTGGAAATCGAGGTCCGCCACGTGCGTGCACACCTGGTTCAAGAAGTGCCGGTCGTGGCTGATGATCACCATGGTCGCATCGTAGTTGTTGAGCGCATTCTCCAGCCAACGAATCGAGTTGATGTCGAGATTGTTGGTGGGCTCGTCGAGCAGCAGCACGTCCGGGCGCGAGAACAGCGCCTGCGCCAGCAGCACGCGCAGCTTCAGTCCCGGCGGCACCTCGCGCATGGCCCCGTTGTGCCGCGACTCGTGGATTCCCGCATCCGTGAGGATGGCCCCCGCGCGCGCCTCGGCGTCGTAGCCGCCGTACTCGGCGAACACCCCCTCGAGCTCGGCCGCCCTCATGTAGTCCTCGTCCGTGGCGTTGGGGTCGGCGTAGATGCGGTCGCGCTCCTGCATGGCCCGCCACAATTCCGTATGCCCGCGCATCACCACGTCCAGCACCCGTTCGTCCTCGTAGCCGAACTGATTCTGGTTCAGCTTGCCCAGCCGCAGGCCCGACTGCAGCATGACGTCGCCGGCCGATGGCTCCAGATCGCCGCCCAGGACCTTCATCAACGTGGACTTGCCCGAGCCGTTGGCACCGATGAGCCCGTAGCGATTGCCGTCGTTGAACTTGACCGTCACCTGCTCGAACAGCGGTTTCGCACCGAATTGAACGGCGACATTGGAGGTAGCCAGCATGGTTCAAACACCTTACAACTGCGCGGCAGCCCGCCCGCGAAACCGCGATGCGACTGCCGATGGATGAAATGACGCGGCCCCGGGCCCGTGGCCCGGTCTGCGTGGGTCGCGCCGCGCCGGGGGCCGGGCTCCGATCGGGCGGCGCACGCGAATGCCCGGCGGCGCACGCTCAAAATCCCCGCGGATGACGCGTCCGGTCGGAAGATTCTAACCGAGGCGGCGGTCAAAGCGGTAACGCAGGAACAAATGGCTCGCGCTGCGCCGGACGTCCGACAGGGTGGCCCAGCGCGGATCGGCCGGCGCGAAGTGCCGGCCCATGATCAGGCCGATGCGACCGTCGTCCGCTTCGCGCCCGGCCAGTTGCGGTGCCAGGGTCAGGAATTGCTCGTCGATCAGCCGCGAAGCGTGAAAAGCGCCGAGCAGCCGCGGGCCGCCCTCCACCAGCACCCGCTCGGGCGAGACCAGGTGGCTCACCGCATCCAGGATGGCGCCGGCCGCCAGCACCCTGCCCCGGCCCACCGCACGCACCTCCAGATGATCGGGCAGCTTTTTCTGCCTCGACAAGCGCCGGGCCCCGGCCTGGCTGGTCGCGATCAGCAGGGGCGCGTCCCCGCGCGCGAACGCCGCGGAACGCAGGTCGAGGCCGCCGCTCGCGCTCACCGCCACCCGCAGCGCCGGCCGGCCGCCGTACAAGGTTTCGCTCAGCCGACCATAGTCCGATGCCAGTTCCGGGCAGATCGCGGCCGGCGTCCACAGACGCTCCGGATCGCCGCCGAGCGATCCGCCGCCCACCACCACCACGTCCGCCGTGGCGCGCAGCAACCCCATCACCATACGGTCCTCCGCGCTGAAACCGCTGATGTCCCCGCCGCCCTCGTGCCCCGCGATCGCGAGCGACACCACCCCGTCCAGCGTGGCGACCAGGTTGCTGATGACGTGCGGCCCGGCGCGCGGGCTCTCCAGGCGCAGCTTCCCGTACAGGCGCCCGAGGCGCGCCGGCAGGGCCACCGCTCGCCCTCGCGGGCTCGCGAATAAACTCTGCAATCCGTGGATCTTCCGCAATCCGTGAATCCCCCGCCCGCGGTGCATGCGCAGCGTCGCTCGACTCGTTGAACAATCGTATATTGTCGACTACAGCATATGTCATGTGGTCACAAATGGAATAAGGTCTGGACCAGCAGCCGTTCTGCGCGGAAGGCTCGTCCTTGGTGAGTTCTTGACCGTCATTCTCGACAATCGGTGGGACGTCAATCTCGACGCCACGTATCGCGTGGCGTGGCAGCGCGAGAACGTGAAGCTCTCCGACCAGGCGCTGCGCAAGATCGCCGCCAGCCGCGCCTCGTTCCTGGAGATGATCGACCGCGATCCGTCGGTGGTGATCTACGGGGTCACCACCTCCATGGGCGAGCAGGCCAGCCAGCGCCTCACGCTGGAGCAGCGCCACCGCCACGCCCGCATCAAACCCTTTCCCGCCGCCCTCGCGTTCGGCGACTACCTCCCCGACCGGGTGGTGCGCGGCATCGTGCTCGCACGGCTCGCGAACTTCCTCGAAGGCCATGCCGCCACCAGCCCGCGCATCGCGCTGGCCGTGGCCGGCATGCTGGACGGAGCCCCCATGCCGCCGGTGGCCGCCTCGGGCCAGGGCGGCGCCGGTGAGATCCTCGCGCTGTATCCGCTGTTTGCCCAGATGTCCACCGCCTTCGAGCTCGAGGTCAAGGAGCGCGGCTCGCTCATCAACGGCTCGCCCTGCGCCGCCGCCCTGGTGGCCGATTCCGCCATTGCGGCGCGCCGCCGCCTGCGGCTCGCGCTGAAAACCTTCGCGCTGTCCATCGAAGCCTTCCGCGCCCCCATCGAACACTACGATGCCGCGCTCGACGGCCTGTGGGGCGACAAGGACGAGGCCGCCGTGCTCCGCGCGCTGCGCGCCTACCTGGGCGGTGCCATGGAAGGCCGCCGCAACTACCAGGCGCCGGTCAGCTACCGCATCGTGCCGCGCATCCTCGGGCACGCCCATCGCGCCGCCGCCGCCGCCGCCCATGCCGCCACCGTTTCATTGTCGTCCATCAGCGATAACCCCGTGTACCTCGCGCCCGACGAGGCACATCCATTCGGCCGCTGCATCACCACGGGTGGCTATCACAATGCCATGGCCACGCCCGCCCTCGACGATCTCGCCGGCATCTGGGCCGACATCTGCCTGCTCTGCGACCGCCACAGCGCCAAGCTCCTGAACGGCCGCGTGTCCCAGATGCCCGATTTGCTGCTGGTCGGCCGACAGCCCGGCGAGAGCGACGGCCGCGGCAACATCGGCTACGTGCCCATGGCCGCCGCCGGTTACATCGAGATGGCCAAGCACACCGCCCAGCGCACCTTCATCCCCGGCAGCGACTCCGCCTCCAACCAGGACGACGTGGCCACGCCCACCTTCCTCGCGTGGACGAAGGAACAACGCACCGGCCGCTGCCTCGACGCCTGCCTCGGCATGCTCGCCGTCGTCGCCTCACAGGCGCTGTACGTCACCGACCGCAGTCCGCCGCCGGCGCTCGGCGAGTTCGTCGCCCTGATCCGCAGCCACGTACCCCCGCTGGTCGAGGACCGCGTGCTCGGCCCCGAATTCGACCACCTCACCGACGCCCTCACCGCCCAGGTGTACTCGGCCGAATCGGATAT
The DNA here is from genome assembly GCA_964657955.1 of uncultured Steroidobacteraceae bacterium. GTDB lineage: Bacteria > Pseudomonadota > Gammaproteobacteria > Steroidobacterales > Steroidobacteraceae > Bog-1198. Next base: position 2,044 of record CAZZWZ010000244.1, on the reverse strand, counting down.
TCACGCCGACGTCACCCTCGACGCCGGCTGAACCGCCCGACTCCGCCCGCGCGCGATCGGGGGCTGGCGCAGGCTCAATCCACTTCGCGCTCGCTCAACTTCGCGCGTGACACACCGCCTCGACGTTGTGCCCGTCCGGATCCAATACGAACGCGCCGTAGTAGTCCGGGTGATAGTGCGGTCGCGGACCCGGGCCCCCGTTGCTCCTGCCACCGGCCGCGAGCGCCGCCTCATAGAATTGATCCACCTGCTTGCGCGTTTCCGCGCGGAACGCGATGTGCAACCGGGGGGCATTCGGCGTTCCCTCCTTGATCCAGAAATCGGGTTTCGGCGGCACCCCGTAACCGAACACCGCCTTGCCCCCGGTATGTTCTTTCGGAATCTGCACGATCATCTCGTAGCCAAGCGGGGCGAGGGCGCTGTCGTAGAACGCGCGGCTCACGGCCGGGTCCACAATCTGAAAACCGGTGTGATCGATCATTGACTCCTCCCTCTTTTTTTGGACCCCATCGAGGAAGCGCACCGAGTGCCTCGCTCGCTGCCCGACCCCGTAGGAATCGTATACCCGGCACATCCCGCCGGTCGAGGACCGGGCCCCACCCCGACCGACCCGCCAACCAGCGGGCGCCGCCAGGGGAACCCGACCCACCCCGCTGCGTTCCAAGCGTTTGGCCCGTGCGCAGGCCGTCAACAAATGCAATGTTGACCACCGCCGTTGGTAATATCCACGGCGTCCGTGCCCGGGCCCAACCAAAGGATAGCCTAATGAATCAAACGACTGCCCCGCCGACCAGCGAGCAGAGTCTCAATTCGAGATACCAGCCCGCCGCGGGCGCCGGGCCGTCCACCGCGGGTGCCCCGCCCACCGTGGCGCCGGCGGCCGACGGCGCGATGCGCGCCGCCCGCGAAACGGTGATCGAGAATTCGGCCTGGGTGCGGCCGTTGCAGCAGGAGATGGCCCGGGTCATCGTCGGGCAGAAGCATCTGCTCGACCGGTTGCTGATCGCGCTGCTCACCAACGGCCACGTGCTCCTGGAGGGCGTGCCCGGTCTGGCCAAGACCCTGGCCTTGAAGACCCTCGCCAGTTGCGTCGCCGTGCGCTTCAAGCGCCTGCAGTTCACCCCCGACATGCTGCCCGCCGACATCGTCGGCACCATGATCTACAACCCCCAGGACGGCGTGTTCCGCACCAAGCACGGCCCCATCTTCAGCAATCTCATCCTCGCGGACGAGATCAACCGCGCGCCCGCCAAGGTGCAGAGCGCATTGCTCGAAGCCATGCAGGAGCGCCAGGTCACCATCGGCGACGAAACCTACGGCCTGCCCAATCCCTTTTTGGTGCTGGCCACGCAGAACCCCCTCGAACAGGAGGGCACCTACCCGCTGCCCGAGGCACAGATCGACCGCTTCATGATGAAGGTGATCGTCGACTACCCGAACCGCCTCGAAGAACGCGCCATTCTCGACGCCATGGCCACCACCGAGCCCATGCCCGTGCCCCGCCCCGTGGTCTCGGCCGAACAGATCGTCGACGCCCGCCACGTCGTCAACACCCTGTACGTGGACGACAAGCTGCGCGACTACATCGTCGACATCGTGCTCGCCACCCGCCCGCCCATGGCCGCCACGCTGAACCTCACCGGCTTCATCCAGACCGGCGCCTCGCCCCGCGCCACCATCGCCCTGACCCTCGCGGCCCGCGCCATGGCGTTCTTGAACGGCCGGCACTTCGTCATCCCCCAGGACGTCAAGAACATCGCCATGGACGTGCTGCGCCACCGGGTGTCGGTGACCTACGAGGCGGAAGCCGAGAACGTCACCTCCGAGAACGTCATCGAGAAGATCCTCGCCACCCTCCCCGTGCCCTGAACGCCATGCCGGCCGATCCCGCAAAATCCACCAAGGCCGTGATGAGCAACATGCGGCAGCTCGAGATCCGCACGCGGCGCATGGTCAACGACAGCCTCGCCGGCTCGTATCATTCGGTGTTCAAGGGCCGCGGCATGGACTTCGACGAGGTGCGCGAATACAGCCCCGGCGACGA
>CAZZWZ010000243.1:0-6150 GCA_964657955.1 uncultured Steroidobacteraceae bacterium | reverse complement strand
AGGAGCAGCGGCGAGCTGCATCAGGTTCACGCTGCCGTCCGGATTCAACCACGTGAGCAGGCTGGCGCCGTCGAGCGCCACCAGATCCACGTGCGCACGACGCTTGTCCAGATCCACGTGCGTGCCGGTGACGGTGAGCGAAGGAACGACGATCCACGCCTCCGCCGGTTCCTCTCCCCCGCTCTTCGGCCGCACCTTGAGGTCGGTGAGCGAGACCTTCGACAGATCGACCTGCAGACTGTCGGTGGCCGCGTTCTTGAGCGAGAAGCGGTAGGTGGAGGCCAGGCTGATGGTCCCCGCATCGATGACGAAATTCACCCGTTCCTGCAGGTATTCCCACAAGGTGTGCGCCAGCAGGCCATCGATCCTGAACTCGCCGTCCGATTCGATGGGGTCCACCGACACGTGCCCGTGCCATTCCAACCGCTCGCCGAGTTTCGAGGCTCCCGTCAATGAAAATTTGCCTCCCTCGACCCCGGTGGTGAAATCGCGCAGCTCGAAATCGATGGGCTCGAGCCGCGCCGAGAACACGTCGGGCCGGCTGCGATCCTCGTACGTCACGAGTCCCTTGGACACGTGGAGAGAACCGATCCGCACCGCCGGCATGGGCTCGGCGGCGGCGGGCTTGGGAGCGGCGGCCGTCCTCGGCCGCAACTGCGCGAGGTTCAGCGTGCCGTTCTGCGCCAGCGCGGCGTTCACATACGGCGATGCCAGGTCGATGGACGCGAAGGTGTAGGCGCGATGCCAGAGGGAGGACAGCTGGAAGTCGATGAACAAACGCTGGAAACCCAGCAGTTTTTCGCCGCCCGCGCCCGCCAGCGCGAAATCCTCGACGGTGGCCTGCAACAGGAACGGGTTGATGCGTATCGCGCCCACGGTGGGCGTGGCGGCGATGTTCGCGGGGATCTTCTCGAGCAGGGTGGAGCGCACCACTCTCGGCGCAACCACGAAGCCCGCCACGGCATACAGGGCGATGAGCACCGCGACCACGGCCGCGACGATGAAGGTCTTGGTTTTCAAGAAATGCAGCACAGGACATCCCGCCTCGCCGCCCGCGCGACTTCGGCCCTCAGTCTAGCAAAACCCGGCCGCGCGGCCTGCCCACCGTTCGGGCCGCCCGCTCAGCGCTTGTTGCGCTGGATCAGCCGCTTGCGTTTGCGCACCTGGCGCGGTGTCAACGGATTGCGCTTGCCGGCGAAGGGATTGGTCTCGCCCTTGAACAGGACGCGTACCGGGGTACCGGCCAGATCGAAGGCCTTGCGAAACACGTTCACCAGGTACCGACGATAGCCATCGGGCACGTGGTCGGTCTGATTCCCATGGATGACGATGACGGGCGGATTGCGGCCGCCCTGATGGGCGTAGCGGAGCTTGATCCGCCGCCCGCTCACCAGCGGCGGCTGATGGCTCTCGATGGCCGCCTCGAGCACCCGGGTCAGTTCGGGCGTCCCCAGGTCGCGGGTCGCGGCCGCGTACACCTCGCGCACCGCGGCGAGCAATTCGCCCACGCCGCTGCCGTGCCGCGCCGAGATGAAATGCAGCGGCGCGAAATTCGCGAACTCCAGCCGCATGGCCACTTGCTGGCGGATGAGGTCGCGCTGCTCGGTGGGTATGTTGTCCCATTTATTGACGGCCAGGATCAGCGCACGGCCCTGTTCGATCACCGTGCCCAGCAGGCTCGCGTCCTGATCGGCCACGTTCTCCTGGGCGTCCATGACCACCACCACGACGTGCGCGGTCTCGATGGCCTGCAGCGTCTTGATGACGCTGAATTTCTCGATGTTCTCCTCCATTCGCGAGCGCCGCCGCACCCCCGCGGTGTCGATCAAGGTGTAGCGCTGGCCGTCGCGCTCGAAGGGCACCAGCACCGCATCGCGCGTGGTCCCCGGCTGGTCGAACGCGACCATGCGGTTCTCGCCCAGCAACCGGTTGATGAGCGTGCTCTTGCCCACGTTGGGCCGTCCGATGACGGCCACCTTGATCCCCGTCATCTCCGGGCCGTCCAGCGGGTCCGGCAGCAGTCCGTCGAGCACCGTCTCGAGCAGCGAAATCACGCCCTGATCGTGCGCGGGGGCGATGGGCTGCGGCTCGCCGAGGCCGAGCCCATGGAAATCCACCACCGCCGCATCCGGATCGAACCCCTCGGTCTTGTTCACCGCCAACACCACGGGTTTGCCGCTGCGGCGTGCGAGCCGGGCAACGAATTCGTCCTGTGGTGTCACGCCGGCGCGCCCGTCCACCATCACGACCAGGCGGTCGGCCTCGGCGATGGCGCGCTCGGTCTGCGCCACCATCAGACCCTCGATGAGGTCGGCGTTCTCCACCAGGCCGCCGGTGTCGACGACGATGCACGGCACGTCGGTGCGGCGCGCGAAACCATACTGCCGGTCGCGGGTCAGCCCCGGCAGATCCGCCACCAGCGCATCCCGGGTGCCGGTCATGGCATTGAACAACGTGGACTTCCCGACGTTCGGCCGACCGATCAGTGCGACGACGGGCAGCACGTCGCGCCGTTATTTTTTCTTCGGCTTCGGCGGCGGAGCCGGCGGGGCCAGGGGCTCGGTGGCCGCCGCGGTGGCGGCCGGCGGTGACGCCGCGGCGGGGTTGGCGCGAAACGCCGCCAGCTTGCCGCCGTCGTCCAGGATCACCACCGTGTCGTCCAGCGCCACCGGCTGGTTGCTCACCCGGAACTTGGCCACCCGTTCACGCGCCACCAGGGTGCCGGTCTCCTTGTCCAGCCAGTGCAGATAGCCCTGATAATCGGCCACCACCACGGCGGTGGTGGTCTCCACCGGCGCGCTGAGCGCCCGCCGCCGCAGGCGGTCGTTGCGCCAGATTTCCGAGCCGTCGCGCTGACGCATGGCGACCACCGTGCCGTCCGACTCCGTCACGAACAGATTCTCGGCATCCACCATCAGTCCGCGATAGCTCGACATGTCGTGCGCCCACCAGATCTGTCCGGAGTCCAGGGCCAGCATGGCCGTGCGCCCCTGGAAACCGGCGGCGAACACGTTGTCTCCCACCACGCGCACGGCCGAATCGATGTCGACCAGGCGGTCGAGTTCGGTGCGTCCGTGCGGCGATGCCAGCGCCGTGTCCCACACCGTGTCGCCGGTGTTCAGATTCACCGCCATCACCTTGCCGTTGTCGAAACCGCTGATGGCCAGCTCCTTCGCGATGACGGGGGTGCCGGTGCCGCGCAGACTCAGGCGCGGCACCTGCTGCTCCACCTGCCACAGCTCCTTGCCCGTTTCGGCATCCAGTCCGTGCAGCCGTCCGTCCACGGACCGCAGCGTGACCACCTTCTCGCCGATGGCGGGCGCCGACAGCAGTTCCGAATTGACGCGGACGCGCCAGCGCTCCTTGCCCGTGGCCGAATCCAGGGCGATCACGCCGCCCTTGCTCGAGCCCACCACCACCATGCCGAAGCCGGCCGCCGGACCGGCCGCGAGCGGCTGCTTCAATTTCTTCAGCCACACCTGCTTGCCCGTGTCCACCGTCACGGCGATCACTTCGCCCTTGTCGGAGGCCGCGAACACCACGCCGTTGTCGAGGGCCGGCCCGAGGCCGAGACGCAGCTTCTGCTGCTTCTTGCCGCCGCCGACGTTGTCGCCCCACAGCTTTTTGACGGGCAGCGTCGCCGGATACTTGAGCAGCACGGCGGGCGGTTCCACGTCCTTGTCCTTGCTGCATCCGGCCATCAGCAGCAGGGCTGCGAGACCCGCGGACCACAGCAGGCGCATCAAGGAGCCGCCTTGGTCGCGGGCACCGCCGGGCTCACGCTCACCGCCGGGGCCATGGCCGTCGCCGGCGGCGGCGGTGCGCCCAGGTCTGCGATCTTCAACTCGAGCAGCGCCGAATCGGTGCTGCCGGCATCGCTGCCGCTCAACGCGGCCTGGTATTCGGACGCGGCATTCTTCACGTCCTTCTTCGCTCCGAACGCATCGCCGCGCACCTCGTGATAGGCGGCGGCGAACGCGCCGGGCTTGTCCTCCGCCAGTGTCTTGATGGCATCGTCCGGCTTGCCGAGATCGATGAGCACCCGCGCCAGGCGCAGTCGCGCGATGTGCCGCAGCTCCGCATCCTTCGAATCGTTCATCACCCGGGTGAGCGGTGCGACCGCCGTCGCTGCCTGGCCGTCGTCGACGGCCAGCCGGGCGAGCGTCAGCTGCGCCTGGTCCGCATAGGGAGAGCCGGGAAAATTCTTGATCAGATCGTCGGCGATCTGCCGCGACCTGCCCTGGTCCTTGGCCTCGAGCGCCACCGTCATCGCATCGAACTGCACGGCGGCCCGCAATGCCCGGTCGTTGCGCGCGTTGTCGACATACCGGTAACCGACCAGCGCCACCACCCCGAGCACGAGGCCGGCGAGCACCCACAGCCCGTTCTCGGCCACCCAGCGTTTGACCGCTTCCCATTGCTCGTCGTCGGTCAAATACTCTTCGGCCATGTCTACTCCGCTATCCCACCCTTGAGACCCAACAAAACGCCCAAGCGTTCACTGATTCGTTCCAATGCGCATTCCTCCTGCGCGGTTTCGCCCCTCAGGTCCTTGAGCGCGACGATTCCGCGGGCCACTTCGTCGTCGCCGAGCACCAGCGCAAATCGGGCACCGCTCTTGTCGGCGCGCCGGAACTGCGTCTTGATGCTGCCGCCGCCGAGATTGACCTGCAGTTTGAGCCCGGGCCACGCATCGCGCAGGCGTTCGGCCAGCTCGAAACCCCGGAGCTCGGTGTGCTCGCCCGCCAGCACCAGGTACACCTGCGGCTGCTCGCGCACCGCGCCGGCCTGCTGCTTCTCCAGCAGCATGACGATGCGCTCCTGGCCCATGGCCCAGCCGATGCCGGGCATGCTGGCGCCGCCCAGCTGCTCCACCAGTCCGTCGTACCGCCCGCCCGCGCACACGGCGCTCTGCGACCCCAGTGCATCGGTGGTCCACTCGAACACCGTCCGCGTGTAGTAGTCGAGTCCGCGCACCAGGTGCGGCGCGACATGGTACTCGATGCCGGCCGCGCGCAAGTGCGCGCAGAGCGCGTCGAAATGGGCCTTCGATTCCGCGTCGAGCGAATCCAGGAGCACGGGGGCGCCCGCCACGAGACGCTGGACGTCGGGATTCTTGCTGTCGAGTATGCGCAGCGGATTGCCGTGCAGGCGCCGTCTGCTGTCCGCATCGAGCACCGCTTCGTGGGCGCCGAAGTAAGCCGCGAGGCGCTCGCGGTAGGCGCCGCGCGCCGCGGGGGTGCCGAGCGAATTGACCAGCAATTTCAGGCGCGGCAACCCCAGCCGCCGCAGCAGCCGCGCCGACAGCAGGATCAATTCCGCGTCGATGTCCGGGCCCGGAAAACCGAAGGCCTCGGCGTCGATCTGGTGAAACTGACGGTACCGGCCGGCCTGCGGCCGCTCGCGTCGGAACATGGGTCCCATGCACCAGACCCGCAGCCGGTTCTCGCGCAGCAGGCCGTTCGAGATCACCGCCCGGACGATGCCCGCCGTGGCCTCGGGGCGCAGGGTGATCTGATCCTCGCCCTGATCGACGAAGCTGAACATCTCCTTCTCGACGATGTCGGTGAAATCGCCGATCGAGCGCTTGAACAGGGACGTCTGTTCGATGATGGGAACCCGGAACTCCTCGTAGCCGTAGGCGCCGAACACGTCGCGGGTGACGCGCTCCAGATGCTGCCAGGCCGCGATCTGCGATGGCAGGACGTCGTGCACGCCGCGCAGAGGCTCGATGATCTTGCCCATGGGTGTACCGGGTCAGCCGTGCGGACGCGCAGCAGGGCGCGATCGGGCGGCCCGCGGGTCACGGCGCAGCACGCCGTCGGCGCCGGCCTCGACGTGCGCCTCGCCGGCCACCACGAAGGGCGGACCGAGGGTCACCGGATGGTTGTTGATCTCCAGGCGCACGTTGTTCGCGCTCCTCACGTACACGTGAAACGGCGCATCGCCCGACAGGCTCCTGACGTTGTTGAGGTGCCCGTTGCCCGCGTACAGGCGCACACCGTGCGCATCGCGCACGTCCACCCAGCTGTCACCGGCAAAGATCACGCGCAGACGCGCCCGGCCGCCGGCCGCCGCGGCGTCGGGTGCACCCGCCCCCCCCGGGCCCGATCCCGCACCCGGCGCACCCGCCGCGCCGGCGGAATTTGC
>CAZZWZ010000242.1:0-6179 GCA_964657955.1 uncultured Steroidobacteraceae bacterium | reverse complement strand
TATTCCGCGGAAAGATCGGCCATGAAACGCACTACCACTGAGCATCCTGTAGGTCGCTCATTGACCAGCCGCCTCGGCTGGTTCGTCGGCTTGTGGGCGGCCAGCGTCACGGTGCTGAGCGGCGTTGCCTATCTGCTGCGCAAAATCATTCTCGGCTGACACTGGCGTGAGCCCAAGTACAACTTCCTGATTATATTGGTGGTGAGAGGGGGAATCGAACCCCCGACCTCGGCGTTATGAGTGCCACGCTCTAACCAGCTGAGCTACCTCACCACGAAGAGGGCGGGATTCTCCGCACGGCACCGCCGGCTGTCAAGCCAGGGCCACGGCGTCGCCCCCCGGTGGGCCCGTGCCAAAACGCGCCACGACTGGCGCTCAGGGGCGCCCGGGCGTCCGGGCTCCCGCCCACTCCTGCCCCCCCGTCCCTCACACATTGAACCGAAAATGCATGACGTCGCCCTCGCGGACCACGTACTCCTTGCCTTCCAGCCGCAGCTTGCCGGCCTCCTTCGCCCCCGCCTCGCCGCGGTGGGCGATGTAGTCGGCATAGGCGATGACCTCGGCGCGGATGAAGCCGTGCTCGAAGTCGGTGTGGATCACGCCCGCGGCCTGGGGTGCCGTGGAGCCTGCGTGGATGGTCCAGGCGCGCACCTCTTTCTCGCCCGCCGTGAAGTACGTCTGCAGCCCGAGCAGCGCATAACCGCCGCGGATCACGCGGTTGAGGCCGGGCTCGTCGAGCTTGAGCTCCTGCAGGAAATCCGCTCGGTCTGCCTCCTCGAGTTGCGAGATCTCCGCCTCGATGGCCGCGCACACCGGCACCACCACGGCACCTTCCGACCTGGCGAGCTCCCGCACGCGATCCAGCCGCGGGTTGTCGGTGAACCCGGTCTCGTCCACGTTGGCGACATACATGACGGGTTTGTCGGTCAACAAATGAAAATCGCGCAGCAGGTGCTTCTCCTGCGGCTCGAGCCCCATGGCGCGCACGGGCTTGGCGAGGTTCAGCTGGGCGCGCACCCGTTCCAGCAGATCGCGGGTCTTGATGGCCTCCTTGTCCGCGGTCTTCGCCGCCTTGGCGGCCTTCTGATACGCGCGGTCGATGCTGTCGAGATCGGCGAGGGCGAGTTCGGTGTTGATGACCTCGATGTCGCTGGCCGGATCGATGGTGCCGGCGACGTGGATGATGTCGTCGTTCTCGAAACAGCGCACCACGTGGGCGATCGCGTCCACCTCACGTATGTGCGCCAGGAATTTATTCCCCAAACCCTCGCCTTTCGAGGCCCCTGCGACCAGTCCCGCGATGTCGACGAACTCGACCGTGGTGGGCAGGATGCGTTCGGGATGCACGATGGCGGCCAGTTTCTCCAGGCGCGGATCGGGCACCGGCACCACGCCCACGTTGGGATCGATGGTGCAGAAGGGATAGTTCTCCGCCGCGATCTGGGCGCGCGTGAGGGCATTGAACAGGGTCGACTTGCCGACGTTCGGCAGACCGACGATTCCGCATCGAATGGGCATCAGGTCCTTCCTGCGCGGCTGTGCAATTTGCTCATTGCACGCTCGGCGCCTTGTTCCAGCAACAGCGGCAGGCAGTCGGCCGCCGTATTCACCGCCTCCAGCAGAATCTCTTCTTCCGGCTTGGGCGCCCGCGTCAGCACGTAGTCGATCACCTCGGCCTTGTGACCCGGGTGTCCGATCCCGAGGCGCAGCCGCCAGAACGTATCGCCCATGTGGGCGATGGTGTCACGCAGGCCGTTGTGGCCGCCGTGACCGCCGCCGTGCTTGAGCCGCAGGCTGCCCACGGGCAGATCCAGCTCGTCGTGCGCCACCAGGATGGCGTCGGGTTCGGTCTTGAAGAAATCGCTCATCTGGCGGATCGCGAGGCCGCTGCGATTCATGTACGTGGTGGGCTTGAGCAGCAGCAGCTCCTGTGAGTTCACGGTGATGCGCGCCGCTTCGCCGGAATACTTGCGGTAATCGCGGAACTCGCCACCGTGGCGCCTCGCCAGCACGTCCACGAACCAGAAGCCCGCGTTGTGCCGGGTGTGCAGGTGTTCGGGTCCGGGATTGCCCAGCCCGACGATGATGCGCAGTGAGAGTCCAGCCATGATGAGGATGAGGGCCGCCATCTCGACGGCCCTCCTCGTGACGCCGCAGCCTCGAGGCTACTTCTTGGCGTCTTTCTTCGCGGGTGCCTTGGCGGCTGCCGCCGCCGGTGCTGCCGCGCCGGCCGCCGCGGGCGCAGCCTTGGCACCAGCCGCCGCAGGCGCGCCGGCCGCCGCTTCCGCGGCCGCCACGGCCGTGGGCTCCGGCTCTTCCGCGCGCGGGCTGTGGATGGCCACGACGGCGGCGTCTTCCTTCGCCAGCGCCAGCAATTCCACGCCCTCGGCCACCTTGAGCTGCGACAGATGGATGCTCTCGTTCAAGCCCAGCGAGGACAGGTCCACCTCGATGTATTCGGGCAGATCCTTCGGCAGGCACGAGACTTCCAGTTCGGTCCGCAGGTGCGACACGATGCCGCCCTGGGTCTTGACGCCCGGCGACACCGCCGCGCCCGTGAAGTGCAACGGGATGCTCATGCGGATCTTTTCATTGTCATCCACCCGCTGGAAGTCGATGTGCATGACGGCATTCTTGTAGGGATGCCGCTGCACGTCCTTGAGGATGGCATTCTGCTTCTCCTCGCCCACCTTCAAGCTGAGGATGGTGGAGTAGAAGCGCTCGTTGTCGAGCATGATCAGGAGCTTCTGGTGGCTCAGCGTGAGCTTGCGCGCCTCCGAGTGTCCGCCGTAGAGAATCGCCGGCACTTTTCCGTCGTGACGCAGGCGGCGGCTCGCACCTTTGCCTTGCGTCTCGCGGAACTCGGCAACGAGTTCGAATGAGGTTTTCATAATATCTCCAGTTACAGTACAACACGGCGTCCCCGCACCGCGACCAGTTTGCAGGGACGCCGACCAATTCGTCGCGGGCCGGGGCCCGTCAATCCACGTACAGCGAGCTCACCGACTCCTCGTCGCTGATGCGCCGGATGGTCTCGGCCAGGAGACCGGCCACGCTCAGCTGGCGTATCCGGCTGCACGCCTGTCCCGCTTCCGACAGGGGCAGCGTGTCGGTGACCACCAGCTCATCCAGCACCGATGCCGAGATGCGCTCGATGGCGCTGCCGGACAGCACGGCGTGCGTGATGTACGCCACCACCCGTGCCGCCCCCTCGTCCTTCAACGCCCGCGCGGCCTGGCACAGCGTGCCGGCCGTGTCCACCATGTCGTCGAGCAGGAGGCAGCTCTTGCCTTCCACCTTGCCGATGATGTTCATCACCTTCGATTCATTCGGCCGCGGGCGGCGCTTGTCGATGATGGCGAGTTCGGCATCGTCCAACCGCTTGGCCAGCGCCCGGGCGCGCACCACGCCGCCCACGTCCGGCGACACCACGATCATGTTCTCGTGCTTCTGTTTCCACGCATCGCCCAGCAGCACCGGCGAGGCGTAGACGTTGTCCACGGGGATGTCGAAAAACCCCTGGATCTGATCGGCATGCAGGTCGATGGTCAGGAGCCGGTCGATGCCCGCGGTGACCATCATGTTGGCCACCAGCTTCGCTCCGATGGCCACCCGCGTGGCGCGCGGCCGCCGGTCCTGTCGTGCGTACCCGAAATAGGGCACCACCGCCGTCACCCGCTTCGCCGATGCGCGCTGACACGCATCCGTCATCATCAGCAATTCCATCAAATTGTCGTTCGCCGGCGGCCCCGTGGGCTGCACCAGGAACACGTCGCGCCCGCGCACGTTCTCCATCAGCTCCGCATTCACCTCGCCGTCGCTGAAGCGGCCCACCTGCGAGCGGCCCATGGGCATGTGCAGGTGCCGCGTGATCTCGTGCGCGAGCACCGGGTTCGCGTTGCCGGTGAACACCGAGATGCTGGAGGAATCGAACTCGTTACTACGCGACATATCAGGAACCGGCCGGACACCCACGGATCGAACATTTTCAGCCGCTATCTGCTGGCTGGGGTGGAAGGATTACTCGGCCCTTTGGGCCTCGCCCCTTCGGGGCCGCCCGTGGGCGTTATCCTTCCTATACAGCTCACACAATAGGGTCATTCTCGGTCGACAACTAAATCTCCGCCGTCTTATATTGGCTGGGGTGGAAGGATTCGAACCTCCGTATGGCGGGATCAAAACCCGCTGCCTTACCGCTTGGCGACACCCCAACGTGGAATCAAAAGTCTGCCACTCTCGCGAGCAAGGGCGAATCGTTCAAACCGCGCACCGCAAACGCCTCGAACGCGGGCGGCATCTCCCGCAGCATGTCGCCAACGAGCTCGCGGCTCGCCACCTCGAGGAAGACGCACGCTCCGGTTCCCGTCATGCGCGCCCTGCCGAACTGCGACAGCCAGTCGAGCGCGGCCCCGACCTCCGGGTACCGCCGCCGGACGACGCCCACGCAATCGTTCCCGCCCCCCGACTCGAGGAAACCGTCAATTGTGATGGGCGGAGAATCCCTTGTCAATTCAGGGTCCTGGAAGACCACTCCCGTGCTCACGAACACATTCGGCTTGACGATCAAGTAATCGGGCTCGCGCGGTGCGCGCGGCGGCCTCAAGGGGGTGAGCTTCTCCCCTACGCCCTCGGCCCAGGCCGCGCGGCCCCGCACGAACACCGGCACGTCCGCGCCCAGCGCCAACCCCAGGTTCGCCAGCGCATCGACCGGCAGTTGCACGCCCCACAATTGGTTGAGCGCCACCAGGCACGTGGCGGCGTCCGAACTGCCGCCGCCCAGGCCCGCGCCCATGGGGATGCGCTTGAGCACGTCGATGTCGGCGCCCAGCGCGCAGCCGGTGGCCGCCTTGAGCGCGCGGGCGGCACGCACGCACAGATCGGCCTCGGCGTCGACGCCGGCGGCGCCCCGGGCCCGGCGAATGTCGCCGTCGGCACGCACCGCGAGGGTGATGTCGTCGCACAGGTCGACGAACTGAAAACAGGTCTGCAGCTCGTGATACCCGTCGGCACGACGTCCGACGATGTGCAGGAACAGATTGAGCTTGGCCGGCGCGGGCCAGGAGCGCGTCGTCATCGCAATCCCGTCCAGTGATCCACGGCGATGCGCACCCGCACCCCCTCGCGGCTCAGCACCAGGCGCGCCGGCAGCGAGTCGCCGTCGACGGGCAGATAGCGATCGTAGTCCACGGTCCACCCGGCCTGCGTGAGCTGCTGCGCGCGATCCTGGGGATTCAAGTTGAGGGCGAAAGCGGCGCTGGGATCGGGCACGCCCAACAACCAATAGCGCAGGTTGTCGAGCGGCAGCACGAAGCCCAGGCGCTCCTGCAGTTGCACCACCACCGCATCGCTCGGCGGCGCGCCGTTGAGGGACAGACCGTCCGGCGAGCGTCGCAGCTCCAGGGCGCCGACGCCCAGCGGGCCGGCCAGGTGCACGTCCGTCGACGATTCATTCTGCAGCCAATTCAGGCTCGCCTGCCACCCCTGGCTGCCCACGGCCACGGCGGCGCGGCCGTCGAGCTGCCAGGCGCGCGCATGCTGAAGATACACCAGCCGCTGCTCCCAGCCGGTGGGGGCGGGCGCCGGGGGACGCGGCCGGCCGGTGACGCACGCGACGAGCGCGGCACAAAAAATTACCGTGATGAGGGCGCGCACGACTCAACCCGCCGCGTGCAGCCGCACGCGCGTGGCCTTCAACAGGTGATTGTCGGCGTCGATCCGGCTCGCCTCCGTCCAGATGCGGTCGGCCTCGCTGTGCCGGCCGAGCTGCCACAACACCTCGCCCAGGTGGGCGGCGATGTCGCCGCCCCGATCGTCGGCGTATGCGGCATTCAGATACGGCAGGGCCTCGGCGCCATGGCCCTGGCGGAACAGCACCCAGCCCAGACTGTCGAGGATGGCCGCGTTGTGGGGCGCGCCAGCATGCGCGCGCTCGATGAGACGGTGGGCGGCCGCGAGGTGCCTGCCGTGATCGGCGAGCGTGAACCCGTAGGCGTTGAGCGCCGCCGGATCGTCGGGCCGCTCCCGCGCCACCGCCTTGAGTTCGCGCAGCGCCAGTGCGGCGTTGCCCCGGTCGTCGGCCAGCGAGGCGACGGCGTAGCGCAATTCCACGCTGTCGGGATATTCCTGCGTGCCGCGCTCCAGGATGGCGGCGGCACGGGCGACGTCGCCCGCCTCCTGTT
>CAZZWZ010000241.1:1545-6179 GCA_964657955.1 uncultured Steroidobacteraceae bacterium | reverse complement strand
GGCGACAAGTTCGGCAATCTCATTTTTCGCAAAACGGCGCGCAACTTCAATCCCATGATGGCCACCGCGGGAAAGATCGCCGTGGCCGAAGTCGAGCACCTGGTCGAACCCGGCGCGCTGGAGCCCGATGCCATCCACACGCCGGGAATCTTCATCGACCGGATCGTGCAGGGACGCAATTACGTCAAACACGTCGAACGACGCACGACGCGCAGCCGGGCCGCGGCGGGGACCGCCTGATGGCCTGGACCCGCAATCAGATGGCGGCACGCGCGGCCCAGGAGTTGCGCGACGGATTCCACGTGAATCTGGGCATCGGCATTCCCACGCAGGTGGCGGACATGATACCGCCGGGGATGCACGTCACGCTGCACAGCGAGAACGGCATGCTCGGCATGGGTCCATTTCCCTACGAGGAAGAGATCGACCCGGACCTCATCAACGCGGGCAAGCAGACCATCACCGAATTGCCGCACACCAGTTATTTCTCCTCGGCCGACAGCTTCGGCATGATCCGCGGCGGCCACATCAACCTGTCCATTCTCGGCGCCATGCAGGTGGCCGAGAACGGCGACCTGGCCAATTGGATGGTGCCGGGCAAGATGATCAAGGGCATGGGCGGTGCGATGGATCTCGTCGCCGGCGTGCGGCGCATCGTGGTGGTGATGGAACACACCGAGAAAGGCGGCGCGCCGAAGTTCCTGCACCGCTGCAACCTGCCGCTCACCGGTGCACACGTGGTGGATTTATTGATCACCGATCTCGGCGTGTTCGAGATCGACCGCAAGGGCGGTGGCGCGGTGCTCATCGAACTCGCGCCCGGGGTGGGTGTGGACGAAATTCGGGCGAAGACCGAGGCGGGTTTTTCGCTCAAGTCCGGGGTGCGGTAGCCGGTTGGGGCGGGACGCCCCGACGCGTCGCGACGTATTCCTCCAGCACGGCCCGGCGCATCAAATCCGGCGGCAGCAATCCCTGCCGCAGCAGGAAGTCGTGGAAGCTCTTCTGCTCGAAGGCCGGTCCCAGCGCGGCCTCGGTCTCCTTGCGCAGGGCCAGCAGGCGCGTGTAGCCGTAAAAGTAGCTGTTGGCCTGCCCGGGTGAGCGGAAGGTGAAGCGCTCCACCTCCTCCTTGGCGAACGCGTGGCTCAACACCACATCCTTCTCGAGCACCTCGTAGGCTTGCTCCGGCGTCGCCTTGCCGCTCTGCAGCTCAGGGTCGAGAAAGGCGCGCGCCGCCCGCAGCAGGCGCAGCTGCAGCGTCATCAACTGCCCCTCGGGGGGCTCGAAGGGCTGCATGAGGAATTCGGAGTAAAGACCCCAGCCCTCGGCGTTGGTGGAGTTGAACGCATACAGCGCGCGCGCCAGACTCACGCCCTGCTCCACCATCGAGTCGAACTGCAGCTCGTGGCCGGGACGTGCCTCGTGTGCGGTCAACGTCCAGGCCACCGCGTCGAACGTGAAGTCGTCGTACTTGTCGTCGGCACCGCCGGCCGAGGACGGTATGTTCAGCGGCAGGACGAACTCGCCGCGCTGCCCGGTGTTGTGCAGGAACGGGGGTGGCGACATGTGCGGGGCGGGTTGCTGCACGGTTTCGGCCGCCGTGGCCAGGCGGATGATGGCGGGCCGTGCCGGCAGGCTCACGATGCGTTCCCGCGCGATGATCTTCTCGATCTCGTGCAGACGCTTCTCGTAGAACGGCAGGATCGCCGGGCCGACGATCTGCTGCCGTTTCAGCGACGCGATGACGGCGCGATAGTCGGCGGAAGCAAAGCCGTGCGCCGCGGCGATCCGGGCTGCCAGCGGCGCCATCTGCGACTGATACTCGGCGAAGGCCGCATGCGCCATCCCGGCGATCTGCGCCGGCGGCAGATCGACGCCGTAACTTTCCAGCGCGAGGGCGTACTCCTCGGGCGGCAGACGAAAATCCGTTCGCGCCCTGGGCAGTATCTGCTGCCGCACCCATGCATCGTAGCCGGCCAATTGGCCCTTCAACCGGTCATAGGCCGGCTCCCAGCCCCGCAAACCATATTTGGCGAAGAGCGCCGCCATGCCTTCGATGTAGTGCGAGTTGCGTCCGAGTTCGGTCTCGACTTCCCCCCTGGACGGATACACCACCCCGGGTTTGTCGAATTGCATGGCGATGCGTCGTTCGAGCAGTTCTGTGAACGGCGCGTAACCCGTCTCCACCCCCGCATACTTTCGCAACCGGTCCAGGGCGGCCGGCCGACGCTCGGCTCCGACCTGATCGTCGAGCAGCGCGCGCAGCCCCCGAAAGACCACCTCGCTCGCATCGATGAACGGGACCTTGTGCTGGAGGTTGAAATCGTCGGTGCGAAATTGCAGGTCGAAGGCCTTGAACAGGATCTCGAGGTCCTCCTGAACCTTCGTGTCGCCCTCCCGCGCCCGGGCGCCGTGGAGCTGCGTCAGCACCGCCTCGAGCTCGCGGCGCTGCGCCTGTTCATCCTCGAGCGACGGGTTCGAGATCAGGCGGTCGAATTTTGCGACGCCCTCCTGCGAACCTTGTTCCGGCGCGTGGGCGAGCTGCACGTCGAGCAACTGCGTCGTGTAGGCATTGCTGTGGGCGATCCACGCGGACTCCGCGGTCGCGGGGACTTTCGCCGGCGCGGGCGCGTCCGCCCCGGCCGCCGCCGCACACAGGCTCATCGCAACGGATAAAAGAATCGCGGCGCTCGACGCGGTCATCGCACCCTCGGATCCAAGGAAAGCGACACTATACCCGGCGGCGGAGGCCGATGGGCGGGCTCAGGCGGCGGCGCCCATGTCCACGAGTTGAATTCTCCGGTCCGCCGCGGCCCGCTCGAATTCGGCGCTCACGAGCGTGAGCTCGCGCGCGTCGTGAATGCGCATGGCGCGAATCAGGCAGGCGCGGTCGCGGCCCCGCCGCTTGGCCTCGTACAGCGCCTTGTCGACCAGGCTGATCGCGCTGTCCAGGCTGATGTTCGTCGCCGAACCCGTCATCGGAAAGCAGGCGTAGCCGATGGAGATCGTGCAATGGATCGCATGCCCGTTCCAGATCACCGGATCGCCCCGCACGGCCTGCAACAGGCGCTCGACGGTGGCGTTGGCCTGCTCGACGGAGATCGGATCGAGCACCGCGAGAAACTCCTCCCCGCCCCAGCGCACGAGTTTGTCGCTCTCGCGCAGCGCCGCCGACAAGCGATGGCTCACCGTCGCGAGCACCGCATCGCCCGCCGGGTGGCCGAGGGTGTCGTTGATGCGCTTGAAGTAGTCGAGGTCGGCCAGCAGCACGCAGCCGCCGACCGGCCTGGCACCCTCCACGCTCAGGACCTGATCGTTGAAATAGCGCCGGTTGCGCAGGCCGGTGAGCGCGTCGCGTTCGCTGTTGAAGCGCAGGCGTTCATTGGCGCGGCGCACGCGGGCGAAGGCCCAGATGAGCGCCGCGCACAGGCACGTGACGGACAACGCCCCGGCGAGAATGACCTGCTGGCGCAGCCGCTGCCCGCGCATCTCGGAGGCTGCCAGGGCGTTGTCGCGCCGGAGCAGCTCCAGTTCCCGCACGCGCCGCTCGTCATCGAACTTGGCGGACAACTCCAGAAACGCGCGCTGACGTCCGGTGTTCATGAATTTTTCGCTCAGGTCGTCGTGGCGGTGGTAGACCTGCAGCGCCATCATCAGGAATCCCGCCTGTTCGAGCGCGTTGCCGTATTCGTGCAGCAGGTCCTTGGCATCCGTCAGGTTGTCGCCCGCCAGCGCCTGGGCGATGGCGCCCTCCGCCAGCTTTTCTCCGAGCTTGACGTTGCCCAGGCCGATGTAGGCCAGGCCCTCGTTGAACAGCACCACCGGCTCGCTGCTGCTCTGACGCAGCCGCATCACGAGGGGCAGCGCCTGGCGTGAATATTTCAGGGACTCGTTGAAGTCGCGCGTCTTGAGGAAGGAGTCGCCGAGATTGATGAGGGCGTGCGCCAGCCACTTGCTGCTGCCGGCGCGCCGGGCGTGCTCGAGCGCCGAGAGGCTCGCGCGCCGCTCGGCCGCGTGATTGCCGAGCCGGTCGTCGATGTCCGACTTGCAGCCCTCGACCTCGACCAGCGCGGCATCGTCGCCCAGCTTTTGCGCCAGCTGCTGCGCAGCATCCAGTTGCACGGACGCGTGTTCGTAGTTGCCGGTATTGGTGTCGATGCGGGCCAGCCACAGCATCGCGTGCAGCGCGCGCACGTCGTCGTGCATGTCGCGGGCCAGATCCAAGCTCTCTTCGAGATAGGGCAGCGCCATCTCATGCTTGCCCGACATGCGCAGGGCATTGCCGCGCAGGAGGGCGAAACGATAGCGCTCGGGCGCTGCGATGATGGCGTCGACGTCGATCTGGCCGATTTCGGCCGCCGCCGCCGCGTACTGGTTGTGTTCGTACTGCGAATAGGCCCGCACGTAATGAGCCGCGCGCGACGCCGCGCGGTTTCCACGCGAGGCCATGGCCCGCAAGCGTTCCACGATGAGGTCCACCTCGCCGTCCCGGTTCACGTCGGCGTCCACCATGCCCTGCACCTCGAGCATCTGCACGTCCGGCGCATGCTCCGGGCTCGCGTACCACGCATCGAGCAGCTGGGCCGCACGTTCCGGATCGGCCCCGATGGCTGGCTGCATCCGCTGTACAGCGACCG
>CAZZWZ010000241.1:0-1535 GCA_964657955.1 uncultured Steroidobacteraceae bacterium | reverse complement strand
CCCCCCCCCCCCCGACGGCACTCCAGAGCAGACCCATGGCGATCCGGATCAGCACTCTTCCGATGATTTGCTGCATACCTGCCTGGCCATGAATGCTCTGCGGCATCGCAGATTCGCTACATTTGTCACAACGGCCGTCCCGGCGCCGTGACGAACGTCATCCCTGAACGGCATGCCTGCGCCGCGGCGCCCTTGGTCGGCTCCGATTGTGACCCGCGCCACATTCGGCGCACCGCTCCGGTGCCGTCCCGGGCCCGGGCGACCGCTCAGGCGACGAGTTGCGCGACGAAGGATTCGTGCCAGCGTGCGATGGTGTTCTGGCGCAGGGCGTCCAGCATGCCGCGATGGCGCTCCCGGCGTTCGGCCAGGCCCATCTCCAGCCCCCGCCGCAGAGCGGCCGCCACGGCCGCCTTGTCATAGGGGTTGACCAGCAGCGCGCCGCCCAATTCCTGCGCTGCACCGGCGAGACTCGACAGCACCAGCACGCCCGGATCGTCCGCATCCTGGGCGGCGACGAATTCCTTCGCCACCAGATTCATGCCGTCGCGCACCGGCGTGACCACGGCCACATCCGTGATCCGCAGGAAACCGCTCAACGTGCCGTGCGCGAACTCGCGATTCAGGTACCGGATCGGCGTCCAGTCGGTGTCGGCGAACAGCCCATTGATGTGTCCCGCCGCACGCTCCAGGGATTCGCGCAGGTCCGCATAGGCGGGGACGTCCACGCGGCTCAAGGGTGCGATCTGCAGGTAGGTGATGGCTCCGTGCAGATCCGGGCTGCCGTCGAGCAACGCCTGATAGGACGCGAAACGCTCGATCAGACCCTTGCTGTAGTCCAGGCGATCGACCCCCAGCAGCAGCCGGCGTCCGGTCAGTCCCGCCGCCAGCCGGATCACCTGCGCATCGTCACGGACCGCCGACTCGGCCTGACGCTGCACCTCGTCCACGTCCACGCCGATCGGGAACACGCCGGTCCGCGTCGAACGACCGGCGGTGCGGATGACCCCGCCGTCGAACGCGGCATCGGCACCGTAGACGGCCTTCACCGCCGACTCGAAACCCGACAGGTCCTCGTCGGTCTGGAAGCCGACCAGATCGTAGGCGCACATGGCGCGCACCAGTTCGGCGTACGGCGGCATGAGGCGCAGCACCGCGATGGTGGGATACGGGATGTGCAGGAAGAAGCCGATCCGCACGGCGATGCCTGCCTCGCGCAGCAGTCCTCCCAGGGGAATCAACTGATAGTCGTGAATCCAGACCAGGTCGCCCGGGCGCACGAAACCGACGAGCACTTCCGCGAAATGCCGGTTGATCTCGAGATAGGCGGCGAACTCGGCCGCCTCGTAACGGAACGATCCGGGGAAGTAATGATGCAGGGGCCACAACGAGCCGTTGCAGAACCCGGTGTAATACGCATCGAAATGCGCCGCGGGCAAGTCCACCGTCGCGAAACGGATGCCGCCCTGATCGACGATTTCGGGCTCGCGCGACGGATTGTCCCGAGTCTTGCCGCTCCAGCCGAACCAGATTCCACC
>CAZZWZ010000240.1:0-6272 GCA_964657955.1 uncultured Steroidobacteraceae bacterium | reverse complement strand
TTCATTCGAACACCCGGCTGGCGCGCAGATCCTCGCCCTCGATGGTCATGAGCGCGTCGCGATCGAGCTTGCGCCCCTTCTGCGCGAACAAACGATTCGCCTGCCGCAGCCGGGCGCGGTCGAGCGCGTTGCGGATGGAGCGGGCGTTGGCGAAGTGCGGCTGCGTCATGCGCAGCGGAATGTACTCGTGCAGCGCCTCCCGCCCGCTGGGACTCAACCGGTACTGCATGGTGGCGAGCATGCGCTGGGCGATCTCCTCCAGCTCGGGCG
Organism: uncultured Steroidobacteraceae bacterium; assembly: GCA_964657955.1. Taxonomy (GTDB): domain Bacteria; phylum Pseudomonadota; class Gammaproteobacteria; order Steroidobacterales; family Steroidobacteraceae; genus Bog-1198. The sequence goes on along the minus strand of CAZZWZ010000240.1, from coordinate 6,002 downwards.
GCCCGTAGTCGGGAAATTCCAGGTGATGCGCGATGCGCGAGGAGAGCCCCGGATTGGAACGGAAAAAGGTGTCCATGCGATCCGCATAGCCGGCGAGGATCACCACCAGGTCGTCGCGCTGGTTCTCCATCACCTGGAGCAGGATCTCGATGGCTTCCTGGCCGTAGTCACGCTCGTTCTCCGGGCGGTACAAATAGTAGGCCTCATCGATGAACAGCACGCCGCCCATGGCCTTCTTCAGGATCTCCTTCGTCTTCGGCGCGGTGTGGCCGATGTACTGGCCGACCAGATCGTCGCGGGTCACCGCGACCAGGTGTCCCTTCCGCACGTAGCCCAGGCGGTGCAGGATCTGCGCCATCCGCATGGCCACGGTGGTCTTGCCGGTGCCCGGATTGCCGGTGAAGGACATGTGCAGCGACGGCGAGCCGCCCGCGAGCCCCAGCTGCGCGCGCGCGCGCTCCACCAGCAACAGCGCGGCGATGTCGCGAATGCGCGCCTTGACCGGCTTCAATCCGATCAGCTCGGCGTCGAGCTCGTCCAGCACCTCGGCGACGTGCGAGTCCGCGAGCAGGGCGCTCAGGTCGACGTGGTCGGGAGCGGCGGCCGGTGCCGCCGCTCCCGCCGGCGCCGCTGGGGATGCCGCCGCTTCCGGCTTCGATGCCGGCGAACTGCCGGGTGTCTGCTTGGGAGATGAGGCCGCGTCGTTCACGATGTCTCCTCGCTGGGTGCGCCCGCGCCGCTACTCGTAGCGCTGCCCTTCGGGCCGCTGCGTGGCATAGCTCTCGATGGTGTACTGGATCTGGCGGCCGCCGATCTCGTGCCGCTTCAACTGGAATCCCGGTTCCTTCGCCGGGCGGTTGACGATGAAGGACAGCCGGGTGGTCTCGAAGCCGCGGGTGGCGTCGAAGGCGTTGACCCGGACGTAAGTCTGCGGATGCGCCTTGCGGCACGCCGTCACCTCCATCATGGCGCCGGCGGCGTCCTTCAGGTCGAACATGGGATTGCCCCACATTTCCCAATAAAAATTGCGCGGGTGGGGATCGTCGGTGTACTCCACGCCGATGGCCCACCCCTGGGCCAGTGCGTAGTCGATCTGTGCGCCGATCTCGGCATCGGTCAGGTCGGGGAGGAACGAAAAAGTGCCTTGGGTGATCTTCATGTGACTGCCTCAGGATGCGGTGGCGGTGGGAACGAAATCGGCCGTGTCGGTGGACGTGTAGTTGAAGGTGACGTCCTTCCACGTGTCGAGCGCGGCGCGCAGGGGCGAACACCACTTGGCGGCATCCGCCAGGATCTGCGGCCCCTCGTTCCAGATGTCGCGGCCTTCGTTGCGCGCCTTGATCATGACCTCGAGTGCGACCCGGTTGGCGGTGGCGCCGGCCTGAATGCCCTGCGGGTGGCCGATGGTCCCGCCGCCGAATTGCAGCACCACGTCCTCGCCCAGGTAGCTGATGAGCTGGTGCATCTGGCCTGCATGAATACCGCCGGAAGCCACCGGCATCACCTTGCGCAGACTGGCCCAGTCCTGGTCGAAGAACACGCCTTGCTCCAGGTTTTTGTGAGTGAAAGAATCTCGACAAACCGAGTATATCCCCTTGATCACATTGGGGTCGCCCTCCAGCTTGCCGACGATGGTGCCGGCGTGGATGTGATCGACGCCCGCCATGCGCATCCACTTGGCGATGACGCGGAAGGACACGCCGTGCGTCTTCTGGCGCGTGTAGGTGCCGTGACCGGCGCGATGGAGGTGCAGGATCATGTCGTTGCGCCTGGCCCACTTCGCCATGGATTGGATGGCCGTGTAGCCGATCACCAGGTCGATCATGATGATGGCCGAGCCCAGCGACTTGGCGAAATCCGCGCGCTCGTACATGTCCTCCATGGTGGCGGCCGTGACGTTGAGATAGTGCCCCTTGACTTCGCCGGTGGCGGCCGACGCCTTGTTCACGGCCTCCATGCAGTACAGGTACCGGTCGCGCCAGTGCATGAACGGTTGCGAATTGATGTTCTCGTCGTCCTTGACGAAATCGAGCCCGCCCTTCAGCGCCTCGTACACCACGCGGCCGTAGTTCTTCGACGACAGGCCGAGCTTGGGCTTGGTGGTGGCTCCGAGCAACGGCCGCCCGAACTTGTCGAGCCGCTCGCGCTCCACCACGATGCCCGTCGCCGGCCCCTGAAACGTCTTCATATAGGCGACGGGGATCCGGATGTCCTCCAGGCGCAGCGCTTTGAGGGGCTTGAACCCGAACACGTTGCCGATGATGGATGCCGTCAAATTGGCGATGGATCCCTCCTCGAACAGATCGAGGTCGTACGCGATGTAGCTGAAGTACTGCCCGGTCGCGCCCGGGACCGGGTCCACCCGGAATGCCTTGGCGCGATAGTTCTCGCAGGCCGTCAATCGATCGGTCCAGACCACCGTCCAGGTGGCCGTCGAGGATTCGCCGGCGACTGCCGCCGCCGCCTCGACGGGATCCACGCCATCCTGCGGCGAGATGCGAAAAACACAGATGACGTCGGTGTCCTTGGGCTCGTAATCGGCGTCCCAGTAACCCATCTGGGCATACGGCATGACGCCTGATTTGTAACGTTCAGCTTGACTCCCCATCGAGTGGCTCCTTATTTTGAGTGCGATGAGTGGCGGTACGCCACGTGAAGAGCACTGTAATCCTCCGCAGATATAAGGGATAATCAATAATTCTAGTTGATATAATAAGTTTCTCCTGATGTCTGGTGTGGAGTTCACCATGTCGATTCAACATGTCTCCCTGCGACAACTGCGCGTCTTCGAGGCCGCCGCCAGCAGCCGCTCGTTCTCCAAGGCGGCCGAGTCGCTGCATCTGACGCAACCCGGCGTCTCCATGCACATCAAGGAGCTGGAAACCAATGCGGGCCTGCCGCTGTTCGAGCGCATCGGCCGCAAGCTTTACGTCACGGAAGCCGGCCAGGAGTTGCTGGGTCGCGCGCGCGAGATATTGCGCGCCCTGAAGGAGGCCGAGGACACGCTTGACGGTTTGAAGGGCCTGCGACGCGGACGCATCAACATCGCCGTGGTGAGCACCGCCAAGTATTTCGTCCCCCAGCTGCTCGCGCGCTTCGGGCGCGATTTTCCCGAGCTCGAGATCCGGCTGGCCGTCAACAATCGCACCTCGGTGATCGATCAGCTGGTGTCCAACGAGGTGGACCTCGCCATCATGGGCCGCTCGCCGCAATCGCTCGACACCGTGGCCGAACCGTTCGCGCAGAATCCCCACGTCATCATCGCCGCGCCCGACCATCCGCTCGCGGGCCGTCGCGCCATTCTCATTGAAGCCGTGGCCCACGAGCACTTCATCGTGCGCGAACCGGGATCGGGCACCCGTCTGGCCATGCAGCAATACTTCGCGGACCAGCAAGTGGCCTGCAACGTGGGGATGGAGATGGCGAGCAACGAAACCATCAAGCAGGCGGTGATGGCCGGCATGGGCGTGAGCTTCATTTCGCGTCATACCATCGAGCTGGAGTTGCAGACACAACGTCTGGTGATACTCGACGTGCAGGGCACTCCCGTCATCCGCCAGTGGCACGTGGCGCACCTCGCGAAGAAGCGTCTGTCGCCCACCGCCAGCGCCTTCAAGCAGTTCGTGCTCACCACCGGACGCGATCTGTTGCAGGCGCGAGATGCCGGTGCCTGAACGGGACGCCTGGCCGCACGCCGCCTGCAGCCGTTTCGTGCGCGCCGGCGGCCTGCGCTGGCACGTGCAGCAGACCGGCCGGGGGCCCGCCATGTTGCTGGTGCACGGCACGGGAGCCTCCAGCCACACGTGGCGCGATTTATTCGCGCCGCTCGCGGCGCGGTACACGCTGCTGGCCGTGGATTTGCCGGGGCACGGCTTCACGGAGTCCGCACCGCCGGCCCGGTGTTCCATCGGCGGCATGAGCGAGAGTCTGGCGGCATTGCTGCGCGAACTGGGCGTCGAACCGCGCTACTGCGTGGGGCATTCGGCCGGTGCCGTGATCCTGTGTCGCATGGCGCTGGATGGAAGCCTGGCGCCGCGCATGATCGTGAGCATCAACGGCGCGTTCGTCCCGTTCGCGGGGGCGGCCGGCGTTCTGTTCTCACCCATCGCCCGCTTGATCGGGAGCAATGCGCTGCTGCCCAAGCTGCTCGCCCGGCGCGCCGGCAATCTGCACACCGTGGAGCGTGCCATCGCGGGCACGGGATCGCGCCTGAGTCCGGAGGGGCTGGCGCTGTACGCCAGACTGGTGAGCAACCCGCGACACGTCGCCGGCGCGCTCGCGATGATGGCGAACTGGGATCTCTACGCCTTCGAGCGCGTCCTGCCACAGCTCGAGACGCCGCTGGCACTGATGGTGGGGGAGAACGACCGCAGCGTGCCGCCGCGCCAGGCGCTGGCCGTCCAGCGGCGGGTACCGCGCGCCACCGTGCATCGCCTGCCCGGGCTCGGCCACCTGGCCCACGAGGAGCAGCCCGCCGTGGTGGCCGACGAAGTGGCGCGCATCTGCGGCCGGTGAGCCCTTGCGACCCGTGAGCCTTCCATGTCCCGTGCCGAGCGACTTCTCCAACTGATGCAGGTCCTGCGTCGCCATCGCTTCCCGGTGAGCGGCGCTTCCCTGGCCGAGGAGCTCGGCATCAGTCTGCGCACCCTTTATCGGGACGTCGATTCCCTGAAGGCGCAGGGTGCGCTGATCGACGGCGAGGCCGGTGTGGGCTACGTCCTGCAACCCGGCTTCCTGCTGCCGCCGCTGATGTTCTCCGAGGAGGAAATCGAGGCGCTGGTGCTCGGCTCGCGATGGGTCGCCGATCGCGGCGACTCGCGTCTCGGGGCTGCGGCACGGAATGCGATCGCCAAGATCGCCGCGGTGCTTCCCGGTGATCTGCGCATCGCGATGGATACGTCGGCGTTGCTCGTGGGGCCGGGTGCGGTGGCGGCGGCCGGGGATCGGGAACTCGCCACGATCAGGCTCGCGATCCGCTCGGAGCGGAAGCTGCACATTCGATATCGCGACCTGAAGGAGAAGACCTCGGCGCGAACGATCTGGCCGTTCGCGCTCGGCTTCTTCGAGCGGTTTCGCATCGTGATCGGCTGGTGCGAACTGCGGCGGGACATCCGACATTTTCGGACGGACCGCATTGCGTCGCTCGAGATCTCGACCCCCTATCCGCGCCGGCGCCACGCGCTTCTGAAGGAGTGGCGGCAAATGCAGGGCATCACGGGCCGGTAGGCCGTTCACTGCTGACATTTTTTGACAGTGACCATCCGTATGCTCGCGTGGTGTCAATCAACCGGGAAGGCGTCATGGTGAACCCCAATTTTTTCATTTTGTACGTGGACAGTCCGACGGCGAGTGCCTCCTTCTATGCGGATCTGCTCGGGCATCCGCCGGTCGAGAGCTCGCCCACCTTCGCGCTGTTCGCCCTGGATTCGGGCGTCATGCTGGGACTGTGGTCCGAACATACCGTCGAGCCAGCCGCCACGGTCAAGGCCGGTGCGGTCGAGGTTGCCTTTTCCGTCGAGAGCGACGCGGCGGTGGACTCGCTCCATCGCACCTGGTCGAGCCGTGGGATGACCATCCTGCAGATGCCGGTCGTCATGGATTTCGGCTACACGTTCGTGGCGCTGGATCCCGATCGGCATCGGCTGCGCGTGTTCTCGCCCGCGGCGGCGCCGTGAAACACGCGGCAAGAGCGAACGCGCCGGCGGCGTGGCCGCGGTCAGTGCGACTGCGGACGTTTCAGCAGATCGCTGCGATCCGCCGAGCGAACCTTGAGCTCCAGATGGGTGGCGCCGCGCGCGATGGTCAGGGGTACCACCGTTCCGGCGGGACCGGACGACCATAGCGAGCGGTAGAACTCCGGCAGGGCGCTGACCTCGTGGCCGCCGATGCGCGCGATCAGATCGCCTTCGCGGATATCGGCGAGCCGGGCGGGACCGCCGTCCGCCACGCCCGTCACGTAGACCTTCTGATTGACCTCGACCGCGTAGATGCCGAGCCGCCAA
>CAZZWZ010000239.1:0-6345 GCA_964657955.1 uncultured Steroidobacteraceae bacterium | reverse complement strand
CCACGGCCTGCTGCCCGCGGTCTGCGTTCAGGACGGGTGACGCGCCGCCGGGGCGAACGGCGCCTGCGCCGCCTTGCGCCGCCAGTACAGATACAGGGGAATGCCCAGCACGGCCATGCCGATGCCCACCGCCGACTCGCGCGGCCGGGCGAGCAGTGTTGAAACAACGAAGCCGGAAGCGACCATCAGGTACAGCAGCGGCAGCCAGGGATATCCCGCGCAGCGGTACGGACGCGGCGTGTTCGGCTGGGTGCGGCGCAGCACGAATACCGCACCGACGGTCAACAGATAGGTAAGCGTCATCATGAAGACGAAGCAGGTGTAGAGCTGCTCATAGCGGCTGGTCAGGATCAGGAAACCGACCCAGGCGCACTGCGCCAGCAGGCTCGTGGAGGGCGTGTGCCACCGGGGATGAACGCGCGTCATGCCGGGGAAGAACACGCCGTCGCGCGCCATGGAATAGTAGATGCGAGCCCCGCCCAGCACCACCACGGAGGCGGTACCGAAGGAGATGAGCGCGACGAACGCCGCGATCCAACGGCCCGCGGCGTCGGAGAACAACACCGTCATCACGGCATTGGCCGGCGCGGCGCTGGCGGTCATCGCCTGCGGCGACAACGCGTAGAGGAACACGGCATTGACCGCGAGATAGGTCACGATCACCAGCGCGATCCCGATCATCAGGGCCAGCGGCAGATTGCGCCGCGGATCTTTGATCTCGCCGGCCACCCACGACAGGAATTCCCAGCCGTCGTAGCTCCACAGCAGCGCGATCATCGCAATGCCCGCCCCGCGCCAGGAAATGCCTGCGGAGCCCGGCGCGGCCGGGACGAAATGTGACCAGGAGCCGCGTCCCATCCACAACCCCGCGCCGACGATGCCGATCACGGCAATCAGGTAGACCAGCGCGGTCACATTCTGCAGCCGTGCCGCGAGCTTCACGCTCCGCAGATTGACCGCCGTGAGCACGATCACGGCCGACACCGCGATCAGCGAGCCCTGCTCCAATCGCAGGTGCACGCCCCACAGATCGTGGGCGAACAGGACGCGATCGGCGGCCAGCGCGGGAAAGGCCTGTCCGAGGAACAGCGCGAACGTGATCGCCACCGCGGCGAGCGCGGCGCTGTTGCCGGCCGTGAAGAGCACCCATCCGTAGAGGAACGCCGTGAAGCCCCCGTAGGCTTCGCGGATGAACACGTACTGCCCGCCGGCCTCGGGAAACATGCCGCCCAGTTCCGCGCAGGCCAGCCCCGCCAGCAGGGTGACCGCGCCCCCGACGATCCACAGCACCAGGGCAAATCGCGGATCGGGCACCGCGCGCAGCACGTCGGCCGGGGTCATGAAGATCGAGGCGCCGATGGTGCCGGTCACCACCAGCATGACGGAGTCGAACAGCGTCAGGCGACGCTCCAACCGCGACCCCGCGCCCGGCCGCGGCGCCTCGGGGCGCATGGAGTCGCCTCGCGGCAAGCCTAGGTCACGCGGGCTTTGACCGGGCCGCCGCGCGACCCTCGGGTCGCGAAGCCGCTCAGCGCCTCGACGATTTCATCCACGACGTGAGGATCGCTGGTCAGGCACGGGAAGAACTTGACCACCCGCGGTTCGATCTCCGAGACGCTGTGGCACAGCACGCCGCGCCTGAACAGCTCGCCGCGGACCGTCGCGGCGGCTTCCGGCTCGCGCAGGCCGATGGCGGCGATGCCGCCCTGCACCCATCCGGGCGCGAACACCCCGGGAAAGCGCTCGACGAGCGCGGCGAACCCGTGCTTCATCGCCTGTTCCAAACGGGCCACGTTCTCGAGCAGCGTACGTCGCTGCGCGATCTCCACCACCTTGGCGGCGACCAGATACCCGATGGCGCTGCCCGCCATGCTGCTCATGAACCCCCAGTGGCCGTCATTCAGGCAACGATCGTAGATGGCCTGGGTGGTCAGCAAGGCGCTCACCGGGTACAGACCGCCGCCGAGCCCCTTGCCGAGGATCAGCATGTCGGGCGAGACCGCATAACGCGACGACATCCAGAACGAGCCCGAGCGGGACAGGCCCGTCCGCGTCTCGTCGATGATGAGCAATGCGCCGGACTTGCGGCACAGAGCTTCGAGTCCCGGCAGGTACTCGGCCGACGCCGGCTTGAAGGTCTCGTAATTCATTGGCTCCACGATCACGGCCGCGCAATCGTGGTCGATGGCCGCAGCCACCGATTCGAGCGAATCGTAGTCGGCGAAAAAACCGCTCTGCGACCGCGGCAGCGAATAGTGATCCAGCACGCCTTCCGCGGCCGAGCCCGTGACCAGCGCCGCATAACCGCCGTGGCCGTGATACCCGTGCCGGAACGCCAGCACCTTCCCGCGCCCCGTGCAGCGGAACGCGAACATCACCGCCGTGTCGATCGAATCGCTGGAGCTCAAGGTCACGAGGCTTCGACAGATGGCGGGGACGGGCGCCGAGGCCGCGAACGCGTCCTGCAGCATCACGCTCTCGAAGGTGGGCATGGTCCAGATGCCCGCATCGTAGTGATCCAGGGCGCCGCGCAGGGTTGCCAGCAGCTCCGGGTTGCGGTGGCCGAGCGAGTGCACGCCGCCGGAGTTGCCGCAATCCAGCAGCCGGTGGTCGTGTTCCAGATTCCACAGGTAGGAGCCCTCGGCCTCGCCGATCACGAACTCCGTGCCGCCCTTGCGTTGCAGGTCGGCGAGGAACCGCCAGGACCGCGCTGCATAGGCATCGAGCACCTCGCCGGTGGTCACACCCCGGCGCATCCTCGAGTCGGCTTGATTCGGCGTCATGCTGGATTTCCTTTCTCTGGGATCGGGTTCAACGTGCCGCGAAAGCATAGCGGAGTTCGATCCCGAGGGTCCGGGGCTGCGCGATCAGCCAGCGCGGCCGGCCGGGAATCTCGGCGATCTCGGATTGCTCGTCGCCGAGGTTCGCGCGCTTGTCGAGGAGATTCTTGGCGAACAGCGAGGCCTCCAGGGGGCCGCGCGTCACACCCACGTGCAGGTCCACCAGGCTGTACGGACTGCGCTCGCGGCCCGTGGGGTCGTTGGCGTAGCTCACGCTGCGGCCCGTGAAACTGTACTGCGCGCGCACGAACGCGTCGCCGACGGCGGTGGGCACGGTGTAGTCGCCCAGCAGCGAGGCGGTGAATTTGGGCACGCCGTTGAGGGACTGTCCCACCGTGAAACCGGTGGCGCCCGGCGGCACGGCCGTGATCTTGGCGTTGTCGAAGCCCGCGCCGAAGCTCAGGTTCAGTCCGCGCATCGGCGCGATGTCGGCCTCGATCTCCGCGCCCGTGCTGGTGGCCGCACCGGCGTTCTCGGTGATGCTGAAGCTGCAGCCGAGCAGCACGCTCTGCTGAATGTTCTTCCAGTCGATGCGGTAGGCCGCGAGCCGCGTTCTCAGGCGTCCCTCGAACGCGGTATCCTTGGTGCCCACCTCGTAGCTCCACAGCGAATCGCTCTTGAAGGAGCCGGGGTCCGCGGGCCCCTGTCCGTCGCAGATGGGCGGCAGCACCGCGTTGGCTCCGCCGATGCGATAGCCTTTCGCGGCGCTCGCATAGACCATGGCATCGTCCGTGATCTTGTATTTCGCCGTGTAGCGCGGGGTGACCGCGTGTTCGCGGTGCTGCGTGGGGGAATCCGACGCACCGCCGTTGATCCAGCCGTCCGCCACATAGGTGCTCTTGTAGCCGAGCGTCGCGCCCCGCACGCCGGCGGACAGCTCGACGGCCGGGATGGGCGTGTAGGTCAGATCGCCGAATTCCGCGACCTCGTTGCCGGAGTGCGGGATGTCTTCGATGAAGGCGGGCGCACCGGTGGCATCGTACGGCAGCACCTCGCCCTGGATGTTGAAGCTCTTGCTGTGGTTGTAGTAGCCGCCGGCGATCATCTGCACCGGGCCGGGGAAGGACGACTCGAAACGCACCTCCTGCGTGAAGGCGTCGAGACTGAGATAGCTGGGACTGGGCGAGGCGCAGTACTGGTTCGCCGGGCACGGCGCGGTGCCGAACGTGCCGATGGACACCACCTCGGTGCCGTCCTCGTTGTCGTAGGAATGCCGGTCGAACCAGGTGCTCGAGGAGATGAACGAACCGAAATCGGTCTTGTATTTGACGTTCAGACTGCTGAAGGCCCACTCGTCGCTGAAGGTCTCCCCCACGTCGAGCGGCCTCACCTGGATGAGATTGCTGGTGGTGTAGTCGGCCAGCGGCAGGCCGTTGCCCCGCGAGGACTGGTAGATGGCCGTCGGCGTCACGGTCAGGCCGGGCAGCGCCGAGGGCGTGTACGTCAGCGTCAGCAGGCCGCCGTATTCGGTGTCGCTGCCGACGTGGGTTTCGCGGCCCGTGGGCTGCGACGGGGGCACCGTGAACCCGGGCGTGGTGGCATAGCCGTATTCGCGGGTGAAGATGCCGGGTTTGTACGAACTGTAGGCGCTGAATTTCAGAGCCAGCTCGTCCTGAATGAGCGGTACGTTCACGGTGCCGGAAAGATCGTAGCCGGCGCCGCCGTGATTGATGTCGAAGCCCTGCACGTCGACGAACCCGGTGGTGCTCTGCGCCTCGGCCGGACGCGTGATGACGCGCACCGTGCCACCCATCGCGGAGGATCCGAACAACGTGCCCTGGGGTCCGCGCAGCACTTCGATGCGCATGAGGTCGAGCACCCGCGGGTCGAGCGACAGCGGGACGGGCGTGTCGTCGATGTAGTAGCTGGTGGTGGCCTGCCCGTTGCGGTAACGGCCGCCGGTGATGCCGCGAATGGTCACGTTGCGGCCGTTGGTGACGCCGAAGTCGCTGCCGGCGCCGAAGGACAGATTCGGGATGGTGTGTGCGTAGTCGGCGAAATTCAGATCGCCGAATTTTTGCAGCGTCTCGCCCGAAATCGCGGTGACGCTCAGCGGGACGTCCTGGATGCTTTCGGCGCGCCGCTCGGCCGTCACGGTGATCGACTCCAGCGAGCCGGCATCCTCGTTCGGCGTGTTTTCCGCCGCGTGCCCTGCTCCCGTCAGTGCCGGACTCGCCACGGCCGCGAGCGCCGCGACCACCCACGTGCCCTTCGCCGCGCCAAGCGCAGAATACTTGCTCATGAGTGCCCCTCGTCGTTCTGATTCTCGATGGGATCCGATCAAAAGGGTGGCCATGCGATCGGATCCAGGGAGGCGCAGCAAAACCCATGCCAGCGCAGAGGGCGCGTCAAGTGATTGAATTGATTGATGGACCAGACGGCGATGCGGAGGGTGACGGCGCGCCGGCGTGCATCCGCCGGGCGTCATGCACTCAAACAGAGCGGGCAGCGGCGCGCGGCGATGAGGCGAGCCGTCCGCCGCCGGACTTTAGAGTCCCAGCGCGCTCAATGAAGCGTGGTCGTCGGGCCGACGGCCCAGCGGCCAGTGAAATCGCCGTTCGCTCTCCTCGATGGCGGCGTCGTTGATGCTCGCGATGCGCCGTCGCATCAAGCCCTGTTCGTCGAATTCCCAGTTTTCGTTGCCGTAACTTCGGAACCACCGACCTTGCTCGTCGTGCCACTCGTAGGCGAAGCGCACCGCGATACGGTTTCCCGCCGTCGCCCACAGCTCCTTGATCAAGCGGTAGTCGAGTTCGCGCGCCCACTTGCGCGTCAGAAAGGCCTCGATCGCCGCCCGGCCTTCGAGGAATTCCGTGCGATTGCGCCAGCGGCTGTCAGGCGAATAGGCCAGAGCCACCCGTGCCGGATCCCGCGAATTCCAGCCATCCTCGGCCATGCGGACTTTTTCCGCGGCGGTGTCCACGGTGAACGGCGGCAGGGGCGGACGATTCATTCAACTTCCCCCAGGCGTTCGCGGTCCGCCGCGAAAGTCCCCGACCGGCGCCACGCGTTCCCGACCATGTTGCCTCGCCCGATCAATCAACGCAGCGGCGGCACGATCACCGACGGCGCGCGGCACCCTTCCCGCAGCGAGTCGGCGGAACACGCCCGCGGATTCAGAGCGCGGTCGAAGCACAGATGGACTTCCCGCAGCCGGGGCGCGCCCTGACCGCTGCAGGTGGCCACCACCGATCCGGCCGGCAACCGGGGATTGGACCGCATGAACGCCTCGACGATGGCGCCGGGCGCCTGTTCGATGGCCGTGCCGGGATTCGTGAACGGCGCGGGTATTTCGATGGAGTTGCGTGCCCGCCGCACCAGCTCGAAATAGGCCGCGGGGTCCAGGCCGCTGCAGGTGCCGTGCGTGCTCCACTCGTGGTACACCAGCTTGGTCGCCGGGATCAGATCGGAGATGCCCCGCACCACCGTGTCGGGCACCTGCGTATCGCCCCCGCAGTTCTGCGGCCAGCCACGCTCGTTCTGCGGCCACAATCCGTGCACGATG
>CAZZWZ010000238.1:0-6363 GCA_964657955.1 uncultured Steroidobacteraceae bacterium | reverse complement strand
CTGGACCTGATCGGCGGTCTCGCCGGCGACATGTTCATCGCCGCGGTGTTGGATGCCTGGCCGCAGCACGAAGCGCGCGTGATGCAGGCCGTCGAGACGCTGAGCGCGTCCTCCCCGGTGCAGTGTTCGTTGGAAGCACACAGCAGCCGCGGGTTGAGCGGACGGCGCTTCGTGGTCCGACGCGCCACGGGTCGTCCGACATCGGCGCCGGCGGCCGCGCACGAACACGTCAGCTGGCGGGAGGTGCGCACCCGCATCGCCGGATCGGCGCTGCCGCCGGCGACCCGCCTGCACGCCCACGGGATTTTCGAGCTGCTGGCGACGGCCGAGGCACAGGTGCACGGCGTCGAGACGGATGCGGTGACGTTCCATGAAGTCGGTGCCTGGGATTCGATCGCTGACATCACGGGTGCCGCCGCCCTGATCGAGGCGCTGGGGGCGACGCGATGGACCGCCTCCGCCGCGCCGCTGGGGTCCGGCCGCATTCACACCGCCCACGGTGTGCTGCCGGTGCCGGCGCCGGCGACGGTGCGGTTGTTGATGGGGATGGACACGCTCGACGACGGCATCCCGGGCGAGCGGGTGACGCCCACGGGTGCCGCCATCCTGCGATATCTCTGCCCGCCTTCGGCGCCCCGAGCGGCTGCCGCGCGCGCGCCCGTGCCGCGGACCCTGGTCGCCGGAGGCATCGGCTTCGGCCGGCGCACGCTGCCCGGCCTCAGCAATCATGTGCGCGTGCTCTGCTTCGAGACACCGGAGCACGCCGCGCACGTCGAGGAGCACGCGGCGCATGACGGCGCGCTGCGGCCGATCGAACTCCTGGAATTCGAAGTGGACGATCAATCGGGCGAGGATTTGGCGTCGGGTCTGGAGCGGCTGCGAGCGCATGCCGGCGTGCTGGACGTCACCCAATCGCCCATGTACGGGAAGAAGAACCGCTTGATGACGCACGTGCAGGTGTTGGCGCGCCGCGCGCACGCCGCCGACGTGATGGATTGCTGCTTTCGGGAGACCACCACCATCGGTTTGCGGCATCGAAGCGTGGAAGGCATCGGGCTGCGGCGCACGTTCAGCGAGGTGTCCGTCGACGGGCACGTATTTCGCGTGAAGCTGGTGGAGCGTCCCGGCGGGCCAACGGCCAAGGTCGAATCGGACGATCTGTCGCCGCACGAGCAGCACGCGCGGCGCAGCGAGCTGCGCAGGCGTGCCGAAGCCCTTGCCTTGAGCCGACACGCCGGCCCGTCCGATCGTGCCTCACCGCGTGCCGCGTCGCCCCGGGCCGCACCGCATCCCGACGAGGTGGCCGATGCATGAGGGTCTGGCAAACGTGCTCCGCGACCTGCGCGAGCCCGTGATCGCCGTCAGCGGCGGCGTCGACAGCGTGACGCTGGCGGCGGTCGCCTCGCGGATGTCGCCCGATGCGCTTCTCATGCATGCGGTGTCGCCCGCGGTGCCGGCGGAAGCCACCGACCGCTTGCAACGGCTCAGCCGGGTGCGCGGCTGGCGGCTCACGGTGATCCGCGCCGGGGAATTCGACGATCCGTCGTACCGGGCCAATCCCGTCAACCGATGTTTTTATTGCAAGACCAATCTTTACGGCGCGATTCGTGCTCACACACCGAGGCAGATCCTCTCGGGCGCCAACGTGGACGACCTGGGCGAATACCGTCCGGGGCTCGATGCCGCGCGCCTGCACGGAGTGCGGCATCCCTACGTCGAAGCGGGTCTGACCAAGCAGGACGTGCGGCAGCTGGCGCATTCGCTGGGCTTGCACGAGGTGGCCGAACTGCCTTCCTCGCCATGCCTGGCCAGCCGCGTCGAAACCGGCATCCGCATCGAGTCCGAGACGCTCGACTTCGTTCATGAGGTCGAGCGTCTCGTGGCACGCGAGATCGCGCCGCGCACGGTGCGCTGCCGCATCCGCGCCGCCGGCGTCGTGGTGGAGCTGGATGCGGCGGCCATGGACGCACTGACGCCGCAGGCCCGGGCGCATCTGACCACCCTCATCGAGCGCCGGCCGCGGCGTCCGCGATCGCTGCCCCCGTCGTTCGAAACGTACCGCAACGGCAGCGCCTTCCTGGTCGAGCGTCCATGACCCGCCGCGTGCAGGCCGAGATTCAGCTCGACTTCGAACGTCGCGGCCGCGTCGGCCTGGACGAAGCCATCTTCGCGCAGGGAAAATCGGCGGCGCAGCTCGACTGCATCCTCGCCACGGCGTACGAGCGCTCCGGCGCCTTGCTGGTCACCCGGCTCTCCGCGGCCAAGTTCGCCAGCATCGACCGCCGCTGGTCGTCCCGCCTCGATTATTGCGAGGTCTCGGAATCCGCGTTTTTCGGTCCGGTGCCCGCGATGTCGGCGGCTGAGCCCGCCATCGCCATCGTCGCGGGCGGCAGCTCGGATGCCCGCGTGGCGCGCGAGGTCGAAAGGACGCTCGCCTTCAACGCCGTGGCGAGCACGTCGTTCATCGACGTCGGGGTCGCCGGCCTCTGGCGGCTGACCGCGTGCCTCGACGCCCTGCGTCGGTTCCCCGTCATCGTCGCCGTTGCCGGCATGGAAGCCGCCCTGCCGACGGTGCTCGGCGGCCTGGTCCCGGGATTGATCGTCGCCGTGCCGACCTCCGTGGGCTACGGCGTTGCCGAGGGCGGGCGCGCCGCGTTGTCCGCACTGCTCGCGAGCTGCGCGCCCGGCATCACGGTGGTCAACATCGACAACGGTTACGGGGCGGCGTGCGCCGCACTGCGCGCGCTCGGCGTGACCGCGCGGCGTGCCGCCATTCATTCCAATCGAACCATCACAGGAGCCGCCAATGGAGCGTCGTAATTTCTTGAAGACCGGGATCGCCGGTGTGGGCATGACCGCAGCGGGCGCGCGACTCGCGGCCGCGGTGGACACGGGCGCCGGCACGGATCAGGGCGCGGGCGCCGGTCCGGTTACCGGCACGGCCGCCGCTCCAGGTTCGCCGCGCACCGGCGCGTCGCTCGATCCACGCGCGCTGGCGCGGGTCAGTGACGCTGGCGAACGTCGAGGGGACATGCTGTATCGGACCCTGGGGCACACGGGCGAACGCGTGTCGCTGATCGGGATGGGCGGCGCACATCTGAGCCGCCCACCGCTCGACGAGGCAGCGGCCGGCCGGCTGATTCACGCGGCGCTCGATCGGGGCATCAACTTCCTCGACAATTGCTGGGACTACGGGCACGGCAACAGCGAAAGGTGGATGGGCACCGCACTGGCGCAGGGGGGCTATCGCAACAAGGCCTTTCTCATGACCAAGCTCGACGGGCGCACCAAGGAGGCGGCGAATTCCCAGCTCGAGGAGTCGCTGACGCGGCTCAAGACGGACCACATCGACCTGGTGCAGTTTCACGAGATCCTGCGGTTCGACGATCCCGACCGGGTGTTCGCCGAAGGCGGCGCCATCGAGGCGCTGATGGCCGCGAAACAGGCGGGCAAGGTGCGCTACATCGGTTTCACCGGACACAAGGATCCACGCATCCATCTCTACATGCTGGAGGTGGCCAAGCGGCACGGTTTCCTGTTCGATACGGTGCAGATGCCGCTGAACGTGCTCGACGCGCATTTCCGCTCCTTCTCGCACCTCGTGGTGCCCGAACTCGTGGAGCAGAAGATCGGCATCCTCGGCATGAAGACCATGGGCGACGGGGTGATTTTGAAGAGCGGCGCACCGGTCACGGCCATCGAGTGCCTGCACTATGCGATGAACCTGCCCACCTCCGTGGTGATCACCGGCATCGACAGCGAACGGATTCTCGATCAGGCATTCACCGCCGTCCGGACCTTCAAACCGATGACGGGCGATGAAGTCGCGGCATTGCTGACCAGGACCGAATCCTACGCCGCCAACGGCAAGTATGAGTTCTTCAAGACCTCCAGCCATTTCGACAGCACCGCCAAGCATGCGGATTGGCTGGGCGAGGACGCCCCGCTGGTGCAGCGCCTCGGTCCGCCCACGGGCGGTTGATTCACCCCGGCGCAGCCCCGGCGGCCTGCGCGTCGAGCGTGCTGCGGGCATCGAGAAAACCGCCCATGCGCGTGCCGCTCGCGACGATGGCGGCACGCACGGGCGCACTCAGGAGTGCGGCCAGCTCATCGCCGTGACGATAGCCGCCCATGGTTTCGGTGAGGGGTCCGGGCCGGGGCGTGGCGGGATGCAGGTAGATCTCGGTGACGCCGGAGGGCAGCCGGTCGAGGACGGCCAGCAGGGTCGCCTCGTCCATGCCGCCCGTCGAGGCAACACCGAAGATGGCGTCGTTGTGGAAGATGCCGGCCGCATCGAGGCGCCGCCGCATGTTCGCCAAGAACGGCTTCAGCAGCGCCGGCCCGATTGCAGACCCCACTGAACGTCGCGCGGCGAACCACAGTGGTTCGTCCGGAATGCGCACGGCGGCCATGCCGAAATCGCGGCCGATGCTCAGGATCAGGGCCATCACGGTGGGATGCAGATGAAAATGCTTGTGCACGTTGACGTGGTCCAACGCCAGGCCCGTGTCCGCAAAGGCCGCGAACTGCGCCCTGATTTCGGCGGCGAGCTGCCGCCGCACGGCGGGCATGGCGAAAAATCGCACGCCGTTGGCGACCATCCGATCGTTCATGTGGCCGGCCTCGTCGGTGATGGACGGCAGCCGTTGGTGCGGCAGCGTCGCCCGTCCATCCGCCAGCACCAGGTGCAATCCCACGCGCAATGCGGGCAATGATCTAGCGCGTCGCACGGCATCGGCCGCGGCCGGGGCTCCCACCATCAGACTGGCGGCCGTCAACACGCCGGCGCGGTTCGCCTGCTCGACGGCTTCATTCACGGCCTCGTGCAGGCCGAAGTCGTCCGCGGTGACGATCAAGAATTTGCGCGCGGCGGTGGCGGTCAAACCGGCAGCACGCTCCCGTCGCGCGCCACCAGGTAGTGATCGTCACGCCAGCGGACCCGGCGGGTGACGAAACTCCAGCTCCACAGTGCCAGCGACAACACATCCCGCGCCGGCAGCAGCCACCAAAGCGAGGGTTCTCCCCGCTCGCGCATCCTGACATGCAGCATGGCGCGCGCCACGGCGGTCACGGCCAGCATGGCGAGGGCCGGGGCCGCGTGCTCGGCCAGCATCGCGCCCACGCCCGCCACCGGCACGCCGAAGGTCACGAAGGAAAGCCCGTATCCCACCGGCCGCAGCGCCCGGATGGTCCGCAGCCAGCGCAGCTCGTGCTGCACCAGTTCCGCAAAGCTTCCCTCCGACACGCACACCTCGACGACCACGTCGGAGAGCACGGTGCGCAAGCCCAGCCGGCGCGTGAGCTCGCCCAGCCGATAATCGTCGGCCAGCTGGTTGACGATGGCGGAAAAACCGCCGATGACGTGCAGCACGCGGCGACGCATCGCGATGGTGGCGCCGAACGCGAAGGACCGCGACCCCGTGATGGCGCTCACGCGCACCGACGGGAGAAACCACTCATTGATGAACAAGGTGCCCAGGATCGACCACAGGCCCCCGCGCGACTTGCCGCGATAGCTGCAGGTCACGATCCCCACGTCGTCCTCGAGCAGCGGCGCGACGATACGCGCGATGTAATCGCAGGTGACCCTGACGTCGCTGTCCGCGAGCACGAGATACTCGTGACTCGCCCGGGGCATCATGTTGATGAGGTTGCTGACCTTGCGGCTGCTGCCATGCCGCCGCCGGTCGATGACCAGCTGCAGGTCGCGCTCCGGAAACTCACGCTGCAGGCGGTGCACCACGGCCACCGCGGGATCGGCCTCGTTGGATACGCCGAACACGATCTGGAAGACGGGGTAGTCCTGGTCGCAAAACGAGCGAAGGCATGCATAGGTGTCCGGTTCGACCCCGCACAGCGGCTTCAGGACGGTGACCGGCGGCATGCCCCCGGCCGCGGGCCGTGCTGCCCGCGGCGCCACGCGCACCGCGAACCAGGCGACCAGACTGTAGGCCATCGAGCCGGCGGTCATCGCCACCCCGATGAACCAGAGCAGGGCGAGCCACGGATGGGCGAGCGGCATCAGCGCACGTCCCGACGCGCGCGACGGCCGTGCAACACCTCACGCCCGAAGGATGATTGACCGCCCATACCCGCGTGCTCCGTATTGCGCTCTTTCGAAACGATCGGCACCCGATTCGGGCACCGCATCCGTTGCTTTGCTACACAAAGTACACGCAACGGACGCATCGACGCAAGGCTCCTGGGCTTCACGCTGAGCATGCATGTCATTATGGCACATGGTCAAAACTGGTAAAGTTGCGCATGCGCGCAGCATTCCCGCGAACATGTCCATGAATGCCGATTGGAGGCTCTTCGCGGCAGGTTCGGCCGTCTTCGCCGCATTGACCGCGGTCTTCGGCA
>CAZZWZ010000237.1:0-6367 GCA_964657955.1 uncultured Steroidobacteraceae bacterium | reverse complement strand
CCGAAGGCGACCCGTCGGTACTGTACTTCCGGCAACACGAAAGCCTCGGGATTGGCACCGAAGAGTGTGTTGAGCGCGGACAACAACGGCGCGCTCGAGCGCT
This sequence comes from uncultured Steroidobacteraceae bacterium, assembly GCA_964657955.1. Taxonomy (GTDB): domain Bacteria; phylum Pseudomonadota; class Gammaproteobacteria; order Steroidobacterales; family Steroidobacteraceae; genus Bog-1198. The sequence continues at coordinate 6,264 of CAZZWZ010000237.1, read as the reverse complement.
GATTGTCGGTGAGCGACCATCGACGGCTCGCCCAGCGGGTGGCGCGCAGATAGCTGTGCAGATCGGCATGACGAAACGCGTAGATGGCCTGCTTGGGATCACCCACCAGGAACACGGCATCCGGCGCCGGGCCGGCATCTCCGGAGGCCGCGGTGTCGACGCCGCTGTCGCCCCCCGGGCCGGTACCGGCGGTGCCGCCGGTGTCGTAGATGGTGCGGAAGATGGCGAGCTGCAGGGGGTCGGTGTCCTGGAATTCGTCGATCAGGGCGGCGGGAAATCGGGCGCGGAGGGAGGCGGCGAGCCAGGGATGGCCGGGGTGATGCAGCCGTTCGTGGACGTTGGCGAGCAGGTCGTTGAACGCGGCGACCCGGTGGGTGCGTTTGAGCGTGCGCAGTGCGCGCGAGCCTTCGGCGAACAATCGTTCGAGCAGGCGGCACCGTTCGAGATCCAATGAACGGTGGAGCTGCTCGCGCAGCGCCAGGTAGGTCTCGGCCAGCGCGAAGAAGGGATGCGACGGCGTGACGCCGTTCTTCTTCGTCTTCTCCGTCAGCACGGAGTGGCGGAACAAACGGGCCTTGTCGCCGACCGCGGCCAGCGGATCGTCGTCGCGGCACAGCGCGTCCCACTCTGTGGCCGCCGCGCGCAGCGACTCGCGTTTGTACGTGGTGGCGTGGAGTGAGCCCAAGGCGGCGGTGAGCTGCTCGATGATCTGCGCCCCGTGGTCCAGCCATTGGGCGCGCGCCTCCCGGTAGGGCCGGTGCAGCACCGCGCCGGCCAGCGGCGGATCCCGCAGCGCCCCAGGCCACCGGTGCCGGGCCAGCGGCTTGGCGAGATGCCGTTCCAGGAGGCGCGCGTATTTTTCGGGGGAGTCCTTGCGGCCGTGGAGATGGCGTGCGAATTCCGGGCGCACCGAATCGTGCGCCACGTGCCGCCGCCAGAAATCATGCACGGTTTCCATCAACAGATCGCGGTCGCTCTCCACGATGTCGGTGCGCATGGGCAGACCGGCGGCGAACGGATTGTCGGCGAGGGCGCGCTGGCAGAAGCCGTGGATGGTGAAGATGGCGGCCTCGTCGAAGGCGGCGAGCGCGAGGTCCAGCCGTGCGGCGAGATTCGGCGCGGTGTGCCCGCGCCGCAGAAGATCGCCGGAGAGCCGGGCGATGAACGGATCGACGGGCGGCAGTGCGGCGCCGTTCAAGTGGCCGCGCAGTTCGACGATGCGCGAGCGGATGCGTTCGCGCAGCTCGGCGGTGGCCGCGTTGGTGAACGTCACCACCAGGATTTGTTGCACGCCAAGCTCGCGTTCGAGCAGCAGCCGCAGATACAGGCCGCAGATGGTCCAGGTCTTGCCGGTGCCGGCCGAGGCCTCGATGAGATTCACGCCGGCCAGCGGACAGCCGAAGACGTCGAGCGGCTCGGGCGGGGTGTCCTCGTTCGTGCGGGCCGTCATTCGCGCGCGTCCCTCTTCACGGGCGCGGCTCGTCCAGGCAGGCCGCGAGCGGGCCGAAGACCGTCTCCGCGCAATCGCGAAAATCGTCGTCCAACGGCTCGGCGACGCCACGCAGCGCCAGCCGGTACGCGGCATGACGGTCCTCCCCGGACGCGTTGGCGTAGGTGGGATGCCACGTGTCGTGCGCCGTGCCGAGGTTGCGGTTCGAGCGGATGTATTCCCACGCGGACTTGGGGAAAAAATGGAGGGGTGTGCGCAGGCCGCGGCGGTAAAGCGCCAGCAGGCGCTCGAGCAGCGCGTGCGCGTGCTCGTACGGCCCGAAGCGAAACCACCCGTCGCGGGAGATCCATCGTGTCTCGGCGGGCGGGGCGGGGATGCCTTCGGCGGCGAGCTGCACGAGGTGCGCGAGCCAGGCGGCAACGTAGTCGCCCGGCCGGATGTCGGCGTAACGATGCAGCACCAGTCCGGTCTCGCGCCGTTCGGTGAGCAACGTCTGCAGGCGCCAGTCCTCGCCGTCGAGGACGAACGGCAGATCGATCGCGAGCGGCGGCAACAGGGGAGCCCGGGTGGCATCGCGCACGTCGCGGGCGAATCGTTGCAGCAGGGCCATCTCCTCCGCGAGCGCGGCCGAGCCCAGGGCGCCCGGGGGATATTCGGTGCCGGCCCGTGCGAGCCGGCCGAGCTGCGCCGCGTCCACGCCCTGCATGGCCTGCGGCAGCAGGCGCTCGGCGAGGGCGCGGCGCGCGTGAAAATCCGGCAGAAAGGGTTCTTCGTCGACCACGCCGTCCTCTGCGCGGTACGACGACATGCCCAGCCGGTGCCGCAGCAGGTAATCGCAGGGGTTGCGGAAGAACCACTGCAGCTGCGCCAGGCTGACGTGCTGCCATTCGGGGCCGGGCGCCGCGAGGGGTGCTGCAAAAAAAACCTCCGTTTCGTCGTGGTACACCGCGGCCCGTTCGCCGCTCAACCGGTGGCGCAGCGCATCGCACAGCTCACGATTGAAGCTGCGCCGGCGCGGGTCGGCATCGCGGAAATTGCTTTCGGCGAAAGCTTGCAGCGGATGCTCGACGATGAGACGGCTCCGCGCCCGGGCCAGCGCCGCCGCATCGCCGGGTGTGGGTGCGAGCGCGGGGAGCAGCGTGTCGAGGAGTTCGGCCACGACCACCGACGGCGGCCGGACGCTGTCGTCGCGGATGCTGCGGCCGCCGTAGCTCAGGTACAGGCGCTCGCGCGCGGCCAGCACCAGGTCCAAGAACAGATTACGATCGTCCAGGCGGCGTTGCCGGTCGCCGGCGCGCGGCGCCGCCGCCATCAGGTCGAATTCGAGCGGCCGGCCGACGGCGGGAAAGGCGCCGTCGTCCAGACCGATGATGCCGACGAAACGGAACGGCAGGTTGCGCAGGCTGCTCATGGAGGCGAACGTGATGGCGCCGGTGGGCACGCCGCCGCGCGCGGAGGCGTCGAACCGGGCTTCGAGACCTGCGCGCACCACGGACAGCGGCACGGGGGCGACCAGACGACCGCGGACCATGTCGGCGTGCAGCTCGCGCACCGTGTCGCGCACTTCGGCGATCTCCTCGACCTCCTCGCCGGCGGGTGCGAGAAAGGTCTCCAGCACCTGCAGCAGGGTCGCGAGCCAGAGTTCGGGCAACCGGGAGGCGGCCAGGTCGGCGCGCAGCCGGGTCAGTCGTTCGACGAACTGTGCGAAGCAGCCGAGAACGCCGGCCCGCGATCCCTCGGCATTGCCTGCCGGGATGCGGCCGAAGGCGGGTTCGCCGACGTGTTGCGGCAGGGCATAGCCCAGGAACAGCCGGTCGAGGCCGTCCGCGACGGTGAAGCGTTCATCGCCCGGCACACCCAGTTCGCGGCGCTGTTCCGCATCGAGGCCCCAGCGGATGCCGCTCACGTGCAGCCACTCCTCGATGATGGCCAGGTCGTCGGTGCCGATGCCGAAGCGACGGGCGACGAGCGGTTGCTGCAGCAGTTCCACCAACGCGCTCGCGGCAAAGCGCGAGGACACGATGGCGAGCAGGCCCATCAGGGCGCGCGCCGCCGCGTTGACGGCACTGCGCCTGCGCCCGGTGATGGCATAGGGCAGACGCCGATCGTCGGGCGCGTTGCCGAACACCGCGTCGATCAGCGGCGCCGCGGATTCGAGATCCGGCGTCACGATGAGAATGTCCTGCGGTCGCGGCGGCGCGTCGCCCGCGAACACGGCCAGCAGCTGGTCCTGCAGCACCTCGAGTTCGCGGGTGAGCGAATGGCACACGTGCACTTCGATGCTGCGGTCGCCCGCGTCGAGGGAGAGGCTTGCGGGCGCCAGTTCGGTGAGGGTGTAAATCGACCGCTGCAGCGCGCCCAGCCGGGAGGCGGGGAATTCTTCGTCGAAGCCTGCGTCCTCCAGCGGCGCATCGGCGGCGCCGTCCAGCAGGAGCTCGATGAACGCCTTGGTCTGTTTGCCCCACGAGGCCAGCAAGCGGTTTCCGGTCTCGTGATGCGCCACGGCGCCGCGCAGGGCGAGCGTCTGCAGCCGCGTCGGGTCGACGATGTCGAACCAGTATTCCCGGCAGGGATCGAGCACGTACAGCGTCACATCCATCCAGTGCGCCATTCCCGTGAGCACCGCGAGATACAGCGGGGGTATGGCCGGGAGACAGAAGACGTGCACGGCCTCGGGCAGGTCGAAGGGAAGGGGGTCGGCGGCCGCGAGGCGACGCAAGAACAGCATCGCCGGGTGCTCGGGCGCCGCGCCCAGATCGCCGCCGATGCGCCGCCACAGCTCGGCCTGCCAGGCCTGATCCTCGACCTGTGCGGCCGAGGCGTGGGGCATCGCGACCGCGCCGCCCCGCAGCCACGTGCTCATCCAGTCCTGGCGGTAGGTGATGTATTGTTCGAACAGCGACGCGACGGCGGACGCCAGTTCGAAGCGCAGCACGTCGTCCGCGTCGGCGAGATAGCGGGCGAGGCGCGGGTGGTCCGTCCATGCCGACTCCTGCAACAACCGGTACAGGCACCACTCCAGAGAACTCGCGGCGAACGGCGACTCCACGGTCACGGTGCGCACCACCCGGGCGATCTGCGACCACAGCCACTGCGCGAGATACGCGCACTCGACGTTGGCGCAGATGCCGTGCCGCTCGGCGATGGCGAGCGTCAGGTGGCGGCGCATGGCGCTGCTCGGCACCACGATCTGCTGCGCGGTGAATGGCGACGTGGGGGCTGTGCCCATGGCCTCGACCACGCCTGCGCACAGATTCTCGATTCGATTGGACAATTGAATCTTGAGCATGGGACATTATTTCATGGTTCGCGCATGGTCATGACGGTCGAGCGCCACGGGACGATCACCGTCCTGCGCGCCTGTCGAGGCGCGGCGTAGCCATGTTCGCGATCGACTCCTACCCGGCTGCGGTGGTTTGCTGCCTCCTCTCCATGCTGTGCTGGGGTTCCTGGGCCAACACGCAGAAGCTCGCCAGTCGGGAGTGGCGCTTCCAGCTGTTTTACTGGGATTACGCCATCGGCGTCGTGCTCTTCGCGTTGGTGTTCGCGCTGACGCTGGGCAGCGCGGGCGGCACCGGGCGATCGTTCCTCGCCGATCTGGGACAGGCCCACGGGCGCTGGCTGGGTTCGGCGTTTGTGGGCGGCGTCATCTTCAATCTGTCGAACATCCTCCTGGTCGCGGCCATCGACGTGGCGGGCCTCGCGGTGGCGTTTCCCATCGGCGTGGGCCTGGCGCTGGTGCTGGGAATCGTGACCACGTATCTCGCGACGGGCGCGGGGAACGTGCCGATGCTGGCGGCGGGCGTGGCGGCCATCGTGATCGCCATCCTCTTGGATGCGCTCGCCTACCGGCGCCTGGCGCGGGCGGCGCAGCGCTTTCCCGGCCGGGGCATCGCGTTGTCCGTCGTGGCGGGCGGGCTGATGGGCTGGTTCTACAGTTTCGTCGCGCAATCCATCGGGACGTTGGATACGGTGACGGGCTCGCTCACGCCGGGCAAGCTCTCGCCGTACAGCGCGCTGCTGCTGTTCTCGCTCGGCGTGTTCTCATCGAATTTCCTCTGGAACAGCTACGTGATGGCGCGGCCGTTCAGCGGCGAGGCGGTGTCCTACCGCGATTACTTCGACAAGGGCACGGTGCGCCTGCACGGCATCGGCATCCTGGGCGGCATGATCTGGAATCTGGGCATGGGCTGTACGCTGATCGCGGGCGGTGCCGCGGGTCCGGCGCTTTCCTACGGACTGGGCCAGGGGGCGACGTTGGTGGGCGCCATCTGGGGGGTGTTCATCTGGAAGGAGTTCAAGGACGCACCGGCAGGCACGGCGCGTCTGCTGGGCGCCATGTTCATTTTCTATCTGCTCGGTCTCGGCATTCTCATCGCGTCCAAGCGGTAGGCAGGATCTCCGGAATGAAACCGCGCATCGTCGTCGTGGGCAGCTCCAACACCGACATGATCCTGAAGCTCGCGCGCATTCCGCGCCCGGGCGAGACCGTGCTGGGCGGAGAATATTTGACCGCCGCCGGCGGCAAGGGGGCGAATCAAGCGGTGGCTGCGGCGCGCGCCGGGGGCCGGGTGAGCGTGGTGGCGCGGGTGGGACACGACGCCATGGGTCGGGACGCGGTGGCGGGTTATTCCGCGGAGGGCATCGACGTGCGCCACGTGGGCCGCGAGCGGGGCGTCGCGTCGGGAGTGGCGGTGATCTATGTGTCGCGGCAGGGCGAGAACTGCATCGGCGTGGCCAGCGGCGCGAACGACCGGTTGTCTCCCGCGCACGTCCGGCGGGCGCGGCCGTTGCTGCGGCAGGCGCGCGTGCTG
>CAZZWZ010000236.1:0-6379 GCA_964657955.1 uncultured Steroidobacteraceae bacterium | reverse complement strand
GGACTGAGGCCGCGCCGTCGGACTGAAGCTGCGCGCTACGATTTTTCGAGGTGGGCGAGCACCAGGGCGACCTGGTCGGTTGCGCCCAGGATCACGGGGGCGCGTTGGTGGATGGCGGTGGGTTGGATGTCCATGATGCGCCGGCCGGGTGCGGCGAACGCCTTGCCGCCGGCCTGCTCGATGATCATGGCCATGGGATTGGCTTCGTACATGAGCCGCAATTTTCCCTGAGATGCCTTCTCGGTGGGCGGATAAAGGAACACGCCGCCCTTCAGCAGGATGCGGTGGACGTCGGCGACCATGGCGCCGGCATAGCGGCTGGAATAGCCGTTGCCCTGCGCCCAATCGAGATACCGCTGATAACCCTCGGGGAAGGACTTGCGGTTACCTTCGTTCACCGAGTACGTCTTGTTACCCGAAGGGATCGTCAAGTTGCGCTCCACCCGCATGAAGGCGCCGATGCCGGGATCGAGCACGAACATGTCGACGCCGCTGCCGATGGTGAGCACGAACACGGTGGAGGAGCCGTAGAGCACATAGCCGGCGGCCACCTGTTGCAGCCCGGGTTGCAGCAGCGATTGCCGGGCGCCGCCCGCCGTCCCGGTGTGCCTGAGAATGCTGAAGATGGTGCCGACGCCGCCGCAGACGTCCAGGTTCGACGAGCCGTCGAGGGGATCGAACAGCACGCAGAACCGGGACTGACCTTCGGTGTCCTCGCGCAGAATCACGGGCTCCTCGTTCTCCTCGGAAGCGACGATGGCGACGCCCTCGCGGCCGCCGAGCGTCCCCAGCAGCACTTCATTCGCCAGCAGATCGAGCTTCTGCTGCACCTCGCCCTGCACGTTTTCGGTGCCGACGCTGCCGAGCACGTTCTCGAGCCGTGCACGACGCACCTTGTCGGCGATGATCTTGGCGGAGATCGACAGCGCGGAGAGTATCCACGAGAACGTGCCGGAGGCCTGGGGATGGTGGGATTGCTGCTCGAGGATGTGCGCCTGCAGGGTCATGATGCGCACGTCGTCGCGGGAGCTTTTGCGGGCGGGGTCGGGTTTGGTTTCCATCCCCGAAGGATGCCACAATAAGTTCTTCGGCCGTACCTGCGCGCGACAGTCGGATCGGCTGCCGCGCCGTCCGGCGCATGGTTTCAGGGCTGGCGTCCACCGGAAACGGTGGAATTTCAAAATAAGAGGGGGAAGGTTTCATGTCGGTATCGAACAAAATGGGTGGGATGGTGGCGGGACTGCTGGCGGCGGCCGTGGTGGGGTGCGGTCAGGCGCCGCAGCCGTCCGCGCCGGCGAAAAAGCCGCCCTCGCAGGCGAGCCAGCAGTGGGCGGGCATCGCGAGCGGATTCGTCGAGGACTATTTTCGCGACCAGCCGTTCTTCGCGGCCCAATCGGGCCGCCACGAGTTCGACGGGCAGCTGCCGGACCTGAGTTCGCATGGTCTCAAGCGGCAGATCTCCCGCCTGCACGACGCCAGGACGCAGATCGCCGCGGTGGACCCGGCCCCGCTGGAGGCGCGGGAGCGATTCGACCGTGAATACTTGCTGGCCGTGATCGACCGGGATCTGTTCTGGCTGGACAAGGCGAACTTCCCGGCGACCAACCCGTACTGGTACATCGGCAACATCGACCCGGACATGTACCTGAGCCGGAACTACGCACCGCTGGAAACCCGCATGAAGGCGTACATCAAGTACGCCCGGGGCATTCCGAAGATGGCCACGGACATCCAGGCCAATCTGGTGGGGCCACTGCCCAAGACGTATGTGGAGCTGGGGATCGCCGATTTCGGTGGATTCGCGGATTTCTACACGAAGGACGTGACGCCGGTGTTCGCGGCGGTCGCGGATCCCGAGCTGCAGAAGCAGCTCGCCGACGCGGATGCCAATGCCGCAACGGCGATGAACAATCTGAAGAATTATCTGATCGGATTGCGGAAGACCGCGACGGACAAGTTTCCCCTGGGGAAGGATCTGTTCACGCAGATGGTCAAGGATACGGAACGCGTCGACGTGCCGGTGGAACAGATCGAGGCGGCCGGCCGCGCCGACATGCAGCGAAACACGGAGGCCTTGAAAGCGGAGTGCGCGACCTACCTGCCGAAGGGCACGCTGCCGGCTTGCATCGCCAAGATGGCGGCGAACAAGCCTCAGGGGGGTGCGGTGGAGGGTGCGCGCGCGCAGCTGGTGGAGCTCAAGAAGTTCGTCGAAGAGAAGCACGTGGTCAGCATTCCGAGCAACGAGGAGGCCCTGGTGGCCGAGGCGCCCGCGTACAACCGCTCGAACTCCGCGTTCATCCAGGTGCCGGGACCCTACGATCACGGTGTGGCGTCGACCTACAACATCTCGCCGCCCGACCCCAAGTGGTCCAAGGCGGAGCAGGCGGCGTACATTCCCGGGCAGGCGACCCTGCTATTCACGTCGGCGCACGAGGTGTGGCCGGGTCACTTCCTGCAATTCCTGCACTCGAATTCCAATCCCGACAAGCTCGAAGGGCTGTGGGTGGGGTATGCCTTCGCCGAGGGGTGGGCGCACTACTGCGAGGAAATGCTGTACGAGCGGGGACTGGGGCAGGGCGATCCGGAGAAGCACATCGGGCAGATCATGGATGCGCTGCTGCGTGACGCGCGGCTGTTGTCGGCCATCGGCATGCACACGGAGGGCATGACGGTCGCTCAATCCGAAAAGATGTTCAAGGAGCAGGCCTTCCAAGACCCGGGCAATGCGCGGCAACAGGCGGCACGGGGCACCTACGATCCGGCTTATTTGAACTACACGCTGGGCAAGCTGATGATCCGCAAATTGCGCACCGACTGGCTCGCCAAGATGTCGAAAGGCGGGGCGGCGACCGCGGGCGGCGTAAGCGCCGAGGCGGGCAGCCCGGCAGCGGGCGGTGCCGCCTCCGGCGGCGATCAAGAAAAGTGGCAGCAATTCCACGATACGTTCTTGTCGTACGGCGGACCCCCAATCCCGCTGTTGCGCAAGGAAATGCTTGGTGACGAGGGGACGGGCTTGCTCTGAGCCCCAAGGCGAGCGCCGGCGGCACACGACCGCGAGTCGTGACGTCCGACTGTCGAACGGCGCTTTCAATCGTTGGCTGATTGCAACATCCAGATCGCGCGCAGCTATTGCGCTGCGGTCTGGTTTTGCTATGTTTCCTCGACATGAGTCGATAACAACGACGGAAACCTCGCCAGTTGGCTGTTTTTACTGGCTCGCGCGACGCGAGCCTGATCGAAATGGCGGGGTAATGCGCTGACTCATGGAAGGGGATGGGTGCCGCCGGTCGGGGGCTACCTGACGTATTCTCGCAACAGTCAGCTTCCAGGAAGCTTCGGAGACGTCGATGGGAGAATTATCCCGAGCCATTCTGTACCTGAGCGCGCCCTTGGCGCTGGCGGGCAGCCAGGTCGCCATGGGGCAATCCACCACCGCGGCGGGCAACTCTGAGCTGCAGGAAATCGTCGTCACCGGCTCGCTGATCAAACGCATTGACGTCGAAACGCCGAGCCCGGTGCAGGTGCTGAGCGCGGAAGCGATCCAGCAGATGGGCTACACCAACATCTCCCAGGTGCTGTCGAACCTGTCGGCGAACGGTCAGGGTACGCTCAACCAGGGGTTCTCCGGTGCGTTCGCCTCCGGCGGTTCGGGAGTCGCTCTGCGTGGTCTGACGGTGGGCGGGACGCTCACCCTCATCGACGGCAAGCGCATGGTGGACTACCCGATTTCGGACGACAACCAGCGCAGCTTCGTCGACGTGAGCGCCATTCCCATCAATGCCGTCGAGCGCGTCGAGGTGTTGAAGGACGGGGCCTCGGCGGTATACGGGGCGGACGCCATCGCCGGCGTGGTCAACATCATCCTGAAGAAGAGCTACACCGGCGTCGAGTTCGGTGCGGAGGTGGGCACCTCGCAGAAGCACGACGGCACCACCGAACACCTCAGCGCCATCGCCGGTCGGGGCGATCTGGACAGCGACGGCTACAACGCCTACCTCGCCATCGACTACCACCACACGGATCAGATCCTGGCGACCAGCCGCCACGGCGGGTTCACCAACATCGATTTCAGCAGCCTGCCGGGCGGTCTCAACACCACGCCGGGCGCCTACGGCAATCCGAACCACCCGTATCCCGCGACCACCACCGGGTACCTGATCAACCCGGCCACGCAGAACGCGGATGGGACCTATCCGAACGGTCTGCCGGCGGAGGCCTTCCTGCCCGGCTGCTCGGCCACGCAGCAACAGCTGCAGCAATGCACCTTCCACTATCGTGGCCTGCAGTTGCAGCCGTCGACGGGGCAGACCAACGTGATGGCGAAGTTCACCAAGGCACTGGCCGGGGACTGGACCACCTCGGTCACGGCGTCGCTGTTCAACAGCAAGGCCGAACAGGTCGGCAACTACGAGAGCACGGACTACGTGGACGGCGGCATCCAAACCCTGGGAACCTCACCGGGTAAATTGCCGTTCGTCATCTCGACGCCCGTTTACACGGTGCCGGCTAATTATCCGGGCAATCCGTACGGCGCGGCGGCGCCGCTGGTGTACAACTTTCCCGAGATCGGCGACACCATCACGCTGACCGACACCAACACCTACCGGCTCATCTGGGACATCAAGGGCAGCGCGGCGGGCTGGGACATCGACGGATCGTTGGGCGCCATGTACTCGCGCATGGAACTCAAGCTGCTCAATTCGCTGTATCCGAGCCTCGTGCAACCGGCGCTCAATGCCGGTTACATCCTGGGCTCGGCCGCCAGTCCGACCGCGGGGAACGCCCTGGCGCCCGAAGCCATCTCGCATCCCACCAGTTCACTCGACATCGCCGACATCCATGGGTCCCGCCCCCTGTTCCAGCTTCCTGGCGGTCCGTTCACGGTGGCGGTGGGCGCGCAGTTCTTCCACAAGGTCGAGGACGATCTGCCGCCGGCCAGTTTCTCGCAAGGGTTGCAAGGAGCGAATCCCGCCTTTGCGGTGGGCGGCCAGAACGACGCCTCGGCCTTCGGCGAATTCAACGCGCAGGTGCTCAAGCAGTTGGAAATCGACGGCGCGGTGCGTTACGACAATTACAACAACGGCGTGGGCGGTTCGACCACGCCGAAGATCAGCGTGAAGTTCAAGCCCATCGACGAGTTCGTGCTCCGCGGAACCTGGGGCAAGGGCTTTCGTGCGCCGTCGCCGGCGGAGAGCGGCCAGTCGGGATCGTTCTTCTTCGCCGGAGCGACCAACGATCCGGTCCTGTGCCCGAATCCGGGCAACCCCAATGCCAAGGGCAACTACCCCAGCCAATGCCAGATCTTCCTGACCGGATTCCAGCAACCGGGCAAGTCCCTGAAGCCCGTCAAGTCCACGAATGAAACCTTCGGCTTTATCATCGAGCCGTCGAAGGCGTTCAGCGTGTCGGCCGATTACTACTACATCAAGCTGACCAACGACATCATCTCGGTGCTGGAGGCGGGCGGCATCACGGCGTACACCAGCCTGGTGCGCGCGGCGCCGGCCACCCTGCCGTTCTGCACGGCGGACAACGTCTGCACCACCAACACGACCACCCCGGTGGGCCTGACCTCCTTCGGCGCCTTTCCCTACGTGAACGCCGGCGACACCAAGACCGAGGGCATCGACGTCGACTTCCAGTCGCACATCGAGTTGGGCGATTTCGGCAAGCTGACGGCCGAACTCAACTACACCCACGTCATCGAGTACAACGTGACCTATGCGGGCGTCACCTACCAACTCTCCGGCACGCACGGGCCGTCGGGAATCTCCGGCGACACGGGCAACCCCAAGGATCGCGCGGTGCTGACCCTGGCCTGGAACAAGGGACCGGCCACGGTGTCGGCGACCGTGAACTACACCAGTCACTTCAGCATCACGGATCCATCGAGCGGCGTGTCGGATTGCCCGACGGGATTGCAGTACGACAGCAATTTCACGTCAGCGGCCACGGTACCCGGCTATCTGTGCACCGTCCGCACCTTCGTCGATACCAACCTGTATGCCAGCTATGCCGTGACCGATCAGCTCATGCTTCACGGTGCGATCACCAATGTGTTCAACACGCAGCCGCCGGTGGATGCGCAAACGTACGGCGGCGGTGGCGGCTATCCCTACGATCCGTCGCTGCACCAGGACGGTGCCGTGGGCCGGTTCTTCCTGGTGGGAGCCACGTACAAGTTCCGCTAGGCGGGCTGAATCCGCGGCACGCGCGCCGGCGAATGAGAGGGCATGACCCCTCGGCGCGCGTTTCATTGGCTCGGTCTGCCGGCGGCGCTGGCGGTTGCGGTGGGCGCGGGCGCCGGCGCAGCCAGTGCGGGCGCGGCGGCCGCGGCCGGCGACACGTCGACCGCGGGTCAGAAGGCCTCCGCCACCGC
>CAZZWZ010000235.1:0-6396 GCA_964657955.1 uncultured Steroidobacteraceae bacterium | reverse complement strand
TGACGGTCTCGATGGCGGTGACGGCGACGATGGCCTCGGCGCGCTGGGATACGCGTGCATGACATGACCGCCGGTGCGGCCACGGCCAGCCTGCCGATGTACGACTTCCCGGAGGTGCGCGACGCGACGGATGCATGGTGGACCGGCGTGGCCCGGCATCTGCGACGGGCCGGCATCCCCGACGTGCCGGGCGTCCTGCTGCGCCGGGACGACCTGGTGGAACAGTGGTGCGACCCCCGCCTGGTCCTGAGCCAGACCTGCGGCTACCTGCTCACCCACCGCTTGCGCGGGGCGGTGCAGGCGGTGGCCACGCCGCGCTACGGCGTGCCGGGCTGTGCGGGTCCGTGCTACTCGAGCGTGATCCTGGCGCGTGCGGGTCATGGCGGAGGCACGCCCGCCGACTTTCGCGATGCCGTGGCGGTGTTCAGCCGCAGTTATTCTCATGCGGGATACAACGCGCTGCGTGCCTTGATCGCGCCGCTGGCCGGCGGCCAGGCGTTCTTCGCGCGCGTCATCGCCAGCGGCAGTCACGTCGATTCCATCGCCGCGTTGACCGGCGGCGCCGCGGATCTCGCCACCGTCGATTGCCTCATCCACGCGTTCATGATGCGGCATCGTCCCGGAGCGCTCGAGGGCACGCGTCAGCTCGGGTTCACGCCGGCCGTGCCGGCGCCGCCGTACATCGTGCCGTCCGTCGCTTCGCCGGCTCACGTGGAATGCGTGCGCGACGCGCTGCGCGCGGCGGCCGCCGATCCGTCACTGGCGGCGGCGCGCCGTGCGCTGTACCTCGATGGCTTCGCCTTCGAGGATGCGCCGGATTATGCGGTCCTGGTCGAGATGGAGCGCACGGCGGTGCGGCTGGGATATCCCGAACTGTCGTGAAGCCAGCCGACGTCATCTCCCTCCTGCGCGCACGGGCCGGTGCGCTCGACAATGCGATCGTCGATGAATTCGTCGCGGGCGCCATCGATCGCCGCGCTTTTCTGCGCCATGCCGCCGTGGTGGGGCTTGCGCTGCCCCTGCGGCGCGCGCTGGCGGCGGAGCCTGCGCCGGCCCCGCAACGTGCAACGCGTTCCGGCGGTGTCATCACCGTCGGCATGCCGGTGCCGGCGGGCCTGGTCGATCCGCTGACCGTGGCCGACACGGGCGGCGTGTGCATGCTGTCGCAGACCGGCGAGTACCTCGCGGCGTCGGATGCGAATCTGCAATTGCAGCCGGTGCTGGCGACGGGCTGGAGGCCGAATCGCGACGGCAGCGTGTGGACCTTCAAGATCCGTCGCGGCGTCCGATTCCACGACGGCCGGCCGATGACGGCGGTGGACGTGGCGGCGACGCTGGATCGGCTGGCCGATCCGGCCCACGGCTCGGTGGCCCTCTCCGCGTTCTCCGGCGTGCTGTCCAAGGGCGGCACGGTGGCCACGGACGACGAGACGGTGGTGTTCACGCTGGATGCGCCGAACGGCAGCTTCCCCTATCTGGTGTCCTCCGACAATTTCAACGCGGTGATCCTGCCGCGCGATTACGCGGGCGATTACGAGAAGAACTTCATCGGCACGGGTCCCTTCCGGCTGGAGAAATTCACCCCGAAGGCGCGCGCCACCTTCGTGCGCAATGAATCCTACTGGGGAGCGCCGGCCGTCCCTGACCGCTGCCTGTTCAGCTTCTACGACAGCATTCAAGCGCAGGTGCTCGCCATGGCGGGCGGCCAGCTCCACGCCCTGCTGCACGTGCCGGTGCAGGGTGCGCAGGCGCTGCTGGCCGACCCCGCCTTCAACATCCTGGCGCTGAAGTCGAGCGCGCACGAACAGGTGCACATGCGCTGCGATGCGGGCCCGTTCGCGGACAAGCGGGTGCGACGCGCCGTGGCGTTGTGCCTCAACCGCGAGCACATCGTGACGGGCATGTTCCGCGGCCGCGCGGCGCTGGGCAACGACTCGCCGTTCGCGCCCGTGTATGCGGCCACCGATCCGCAGGTGCCGCAGCGGCACGAGGACCTCGCGCAGGCGCGGGAGTTGCTGGCCGCCGCGGGGGTGCCGCGCGGCTTCAAGGCACTGCTGACCACGGAGCGCTTTCAGGAGCTGCCCGACTTCGCGGTGGTGATCCAGAACGCGGTGCGCAAGGTGGGCATCGACCTCACGCTCAACGTCGAGGATCAGGCGGCCTTCTACGGCCGCGCCGCCTTCGGCCAGTCCGACTGGCTGGACTCGGCGTTCGGCATGGAGGACTACGCCCACCGCGGCGTGCCGAACACGTATCTGACCGCCGCGCTGGGCAGCGGGGGCACGTTCAACGCGGCGCATTTCCGGAATGCCGGCTACGACCGGTTGGTGGCGGACTACATCGCCGCGCTCGACCCGGAGGCGCAACGCGTCAAGGCCGGCCGCATCCAGCGACTGCTGCTCGACGAGACGCCGATGATCGCCGCCTATTTTTACGATTGGTTGACGGTCACACAGAAAGGCATCACGGGCGTGCGTCCCACGGCGATGGCGCAGCTGTACCTGGCGGATGCACGGCTGACGGCGCCGGGGGCGTGAGTTCGGCCGGGGGCCCGGACTCGGCCGCCGTCGCGGGATCGGCCGCGGGCCTGCGGTGAGCCGCCGGCATGAGTTCGGCCGCGGACAGGTGACAACGGATGGCGTGCCCGTCCACCTCCCGCCACGGCGGCTCTTGCTCCTCGCAGAGGCGGCCGAACTTGCGCGGACAGCGGGTGTGAAACACGCAGCCGCCGGGCACGTTCAGGGCGCTGGGCACCTCGCCGTGCAGGCGCGTGCGGTCGCCCTGCCGTCCGCCGGCGGGATTGGCGGAGAGCAGCGCCGCGGTGTACGGATGTTGCGGACCCGAAAAGACGGCCTGGGCCGGTCCGAGCTCGAGCAGCCGCCCGAGATACATCACGGCGATGCGGTCGGCGAGATAGTGCACCACGTTCAGATCGTGCGAGATGAAAATGTAGCCGCCCCGGCGCTCGACCTGCAGATCCACCAGCAGATTGAGAATGGCGGCCTGCACCGACACGTCGAGCGCGGAGGTGGGCTCGTCGCAGACCACCACCCGCGGCTCGCCCGCGAAGGCGCGGGCGATGCCCACGCGTTGCTTCAGCCCTCCGGAGAGCCGCCGCGGTTTCTCGTCGAGATTCCGCTCGGTCAGACGCACGGATGCGGCCAGATCTCGCAGCCGCGTCTCGGATGCGGCCCCCGGCTTCAGCAGCCGCAACGAGCGGCGCAGCAGTCGCCGCACCGTCTGCGATCGGTTGAGCGCGGCGCCCGGATTCTGAAACACGATCTGCAAGGCCTGGAGTTGTTCGAGGGAGCGGTCCTCGGCGCGCGACGGCAGCACCCGGGCCGCCAGCTCGATGCGGCCGCCGTCATCCGGCGTCGCCAGCCCGAGCAGCAATTTTGCGAGCGTGCTCTTGCCGCTGCCGGATTCACCGACCAGACCCAGCGTTTCGCCGGGCCACAGATCGAAGGTCACGTCGTGCACGGCCCGCAGCGGTTTCTTCCCGGCCACCTTGTAGGTCTTCGACAGGTGCGTCACCCGCAGCACGGGCGGTCCGGTGCGCAGCACCGGCGAGAGTTCGCGCGATGCCGTCGTGGCGCGCGGCGGCTGCGCGGCCTGCTCGGGATACCAGCAGCGCGTGAGGTGCGTCCCTTTCGTCGTGAGCGGCGGCGCTTCGCTGCGGCACCGGTCGTCGGCATTGGCGCAGCGCTCGGCGAACACGCATCGGCCTGCGACCGAGCCCGGTGCCGGCAGCTGTCCCGGAATCGACTCCAGCCGGCCGCCGGCCTTGCGCCGTCCGAAGGCGGGCATGCAGCGCAGCAACGCCACCGTGTACGGATGGCGCGGCGCTTCGAACAGCCGGGAGGATCCGGCTTCCTCCACCAGTTCACCGGCGTACAGCACGCCGATGCGGTCGCACATGCGCGCCACCGTCGGCAGACTGTGGCTGATGAAGAGTATCGCGTTGGCGAATTCGCGGTGCAGCCCGCCGATCAGCTCCAGCACGTCGGCCTCCACGGTGGCATCGAGTCCGGTGGTGGGCTCGTCGAGGATCAGCAGGGCGGGATTGGTGGACAGTGCCATGGCGATGATGACCCGCTGCTGCATCCCGCCGGACAGCTCATGGGGGAAGTTGCGCAGCACGCGGCCGGGATTGGCGATCTGCACCCGCGCGAGCATCGTGCCGGCGCGTTCTTCGGCCTGGCCGCGGGTCAGGCCTTCCGCGATCTCGAACACCTCGCTCATCTGACGGCCGATGCGCAGGCCGGGGTTGAGCGCGCGCCCGGGATCCTGGTAGACCATGGCCACGCTGCGGGATCGCACGCGCCGCAGGTCGCGCTGCGACAACGCCATCAGGTCGTGGCCGTCGAGCAGGATCCGCCCGCCGCTCACGCGGCCGTTGCGCGCCAGATAGCGGATGGCCGCCAGCGCCGCGGTGGACTTGCCGCAGCCGGACTCCCCCACCAAGCCGTAGGCTTCGCCGCGCCGGATGGTGAGGCTGAGATCCGACAGCACCCGGCGCTCGCGAAGGCCGGTGCGATACACCACGTCCAGATGCTCCATGCGCAGCGCGTCGGCGGAAGTCGGGGCCTCGGCGGGGCGCGATGCGTCGGCGGCCTGCGCCGGGTCCGGCATCCGTGGCGCGTCGGGAATTTTCAAACGTCGAACACGCGGTGCAGGCCGTCCGTGACCAGGTTGACGGCCACCACCAGCGAGGCCGTGGCCGCGGCGTCGAACAGCACCACCCAGGGGTACACGCCGATCAGGCCGTAGTTCTCCGCGATGGCCAGCCCCCAATCCGCCGACGGCGGCTGGATGCCGAAGCCGATGAAGCTCAGAGATGCCACGAAGAAGATGGCGTAGCCCAGGCGCACGGTCATCTCCACCAGTGCGATCGGCAGCACGTTCGGCAGGATCTCGATGAACAGGATGGCTACGAGGCCGTCGCCGCGCAGCCGCGCCGCCGCCACGTAATCGAGACTGCATTCGACCTGCACCGCCGACCGGATGGTGCGGGCGATGATGGGGGTGAACACGATGCCGATCACCAGCACGACGGTGTGCGTCGATGTGCCCACCGCCGCCAGGGCCAGCAACGCCACGATGACCAGGGGCAGCGCCTGCAGCGCCTCGATGACGCGGCCGAGCAGGGCGTCGATGAGCGGAAAGAAACCGAGGCACAGGCCGAGCGCCGTGCCGGCCACGGTGCCCACCAGGGTGGCCAGCGGCGCGATCAGCAGGATGTCGTGCGCGCCCGCGATCACGCGCGCGAAGACGTCGCGGCCGAGCTGGTCGGTGCCGAACCAATGCTCCCGTGAAGGCGGTGCGAGCGTGGCGAGCAGGTCGTCGGCGTACGGGTCGAGCGGCGCGATGTGCGAGCCGAAGGCGGCGCAGGCGATCCAGAAGAGCAGGATCCCCGCGCCCACCAGCAAGGTGGCGGACCCCCGGGCGGCACGCCACCGCGCGCGCGACGTGTCGCTCACGTCGCTCCCGGGCGCATGCGCGGGTTCAATGCCGAACTCGCCACGTCGCCGGCGATCGACGCCGCGGCGTACAGCAGGCCGACGGTCAGCACGCCGGCCTCCAGCATCGGAAAATCCTTGGTCCGGGCGGCGAAATAAATCAGCGCGCCGATGCCCCGGTAATGGAACAGGTTTTCGATGATCACCAGTCCGCCGACCAGATAGCCCACCAGGCTGGCCGCGACCGTGATGGTGGGCAGCAGCGCATTGCGCAGCACGTGCCGCCGCAGCACCGTGCGCATCGGCAGACCCTTGAGGATGGCGGTGCGCGTGTAGTCGGCGTCCAGCGCCTCGACGCAGCCGACCCGCGCCACGCGGGCGATGTAGCCGAAATAGACGAGCACCAGCGGCAACGCCGGCAGCACCAGGTACCGCAACTGCGTGAACGCGCCGGCATCCTCCGGCCAATCCGCCGACATGGGCAGCCATTTCAGCCAGACGCCGAAGATCAGGATCAGCACGATGGAGGAGATGAACTCGGGCACGACGCCGAGGGACTGGCCGAGCAGCACGATGCTGCGGTCCAGCCATTTCCCGGCGTGGCGCGCCGCCCAGACACCGCCCGCGATGCCGAGCGGCACCACGATCACGAAGGCGAGCGCGGCCAGTTTCAGCGATTTGATCAAGGCCTCGCCGACGAACGGCGCGACGGCCGAGCGGAACGTGAACGACCGGCCCATGTCGCCGGTGACGAAATGCGTGATCCATTCCCAGTACTGGACGAGGACCGGCCGGTCGACGCCGATCTGGTGGTTGAACACGGCGACGGCGCGGGCATCGGCCAGCGGCCCGAGCACCGCACGCCCGACGTCGCCGGGCAGCAGGGAGCCGCCGATGAACACGACGATGGACAGGATGCCGAGCGTGATCAGGGACA
>CAZZWZ010000234.1:0-6400 GCA_964657955.1 uncultured Steroidobacteraceae bacterium | reverse complement strand
ATGACGCCCGGCATGTGGCGCCCGGCGCGACGAAGTCGTGCTGCGCATCCTTCGGGGGCTTGCATTGAGTGCGTCAGGTCGCAGTTTCGCGTGCAATCGTTTGCAAACTCCGCGGGCCCGTTCTACGGTGAAGTAGCGGCATTCGTGGGCGGTTCGAGACCAGCCGCGCCCGGCCCGCTCAGCGAGCGAACCACAGTCACCGGGGCCCGTCATGATGAAAACTGCTTCGGCGCAGGAGAGTTTGCGCGATCGTACCGACAATCCCGCCGTGATGGCCGGCGCGTCGCTCACCTTTCGTTCGGGAACGCGTTCGGCGCCGGCGTTGGGTTCGACCGCGGATACCGGCATTTCGGCGCTGGCGTTCCTCACCACCCTGGCCGCCGACCTGTCCAAGGGCCCGGTGGACCTGCCCTGTTTTCCGGTGGTGGTCATCAAGATTCGCGAGGCTCTGAGTTCCCCGTCCACGACTCCCCAGGACCTGCTCAAGCTGGTGGGCACCGAACCCCGGCTGGCGGTGCGGTTGATCCAGATGGCCAACTCGGCGGCAATGAATCCTGCGGGTAACCGGGTCACGGAGTTGCGCACGGCGATCGCGCGCCTGGGTCAGCAAACCGTGCAGGGCACGGCCCTGTCCTTCGCCATGGCGCAGATGAAACAGGCCCCGAGCCTGCAACCCATCAGCGGCGCCCTGGGTGCGCTGTGGAAGCGCAGCATCGCCGTGGCGTCCATCAGCCAGGTGATCGCACGCCGCACGAAGGTGCAGGCGGACGAGGCCTTCCTTGCCGGCCTGCTGCACGGGATCGGCCGGCTCTACATCATGGCGCGCGTGCTGGGCCACGCCGGTCGGGTGGATCAGGGCGAGGCCACGCTGGGACTGATCAACGAATGGCACCCATCGATCGGCAAAGCCGTGCTCGAGAACTGGAATCTTTCCGAAGCGGTGGCCGATGCCGTGAGCGAGCAGAACAATCATGAACGCAGTTCGCGCCGCCCGCCCGATCTGACGGACATCCTCATCGTGAGCGTCGCGCTGGCCGAGTCCCTCGACGATGCGACCGTCATCGAGCCCGGCAGCATCACCTCGTTCCAGACCATCGGAATGACGGCGCTGGATTGCAGCACCACCCTCACGCACGCGCAACATCAGCTGGGATCGCTGCACGCCGCGCTGGGTTGTTGAACGTTGCGCTGCGGGAGTCGGGGCTTCCCCGGTATCCCCCGCTGGTTTACAATCCATCCGCCTTCATCGAGAGGCCTGCGCACGACGCCGACGAACGGCGGAACGCTTGCGTACATCCTTGGCACGATCACCAATTCGCGCACGCCGGACGGCAACTGAATTCACATGAGCGCACCATCTCTCACGTCGCTGCCCAAGGCGCAGACGGGCATCAAAGGGCTCGATGACGTCACGCTCGGGGGCTTGCCCGCGGGCAGACCCACCCTGATCTGCGGCGGGCCGGGATGCGGCAAGACGCTTCTCGCGACCAGTTTCCTGGTCAACGGCGCGACGATGTTCGATGAGCCGGGCGTTTTCATGAGCTTCGAGGAATCGAGCGCCGATCTCATCCAGAACGTCGCATCGCTGGGCTACGACCTGGCCGGCCTGATGTCTGCGAGGAAGATCGCCGTGGATTTCGTGCGGGTCGAGCGCAGCGAGATCGAGGAGTCGGGCGAGTACGATCTCGAAGGGCTGTTCGTCCGGCTGGGCCACGCCATCCAGTCCATCGGCGCCAAGCGCGTCGTCCTGGATACGTTGGAGGTGTTGTTCGCGGGCCTGGGTGACACGCAGATCCTTCGCTCGGAGTTGCGCAGGCTGTTCGCGTGGCTCAAGGACCGGCACGTGTCGGCCATCATCACCGCCGAGCGCGGCGACGGCGCACTGACCCGCTTCGGGCTGGAGGAATACGTCTCCGACTGCGTGGTGCTGCTCGACAACCGCGTGGACGACCAGATCACGACGCGGCGCCTGCGCATCGTCAAGTACCGCGGTTCCGCGCACGGGACGAACGAATACCCGTTCCTCATCGACAAACGCGGCTTCTCCGTCCTGCCGGTGACCTCCGCGGGTCTGGCGCACGATGCTTCGGGCGTGGTCATTTCGACCGGTGTCCCGGGGCTGAATCAGATGCTGGGCGTGGGCGGGTTCTATCTCGGCGCGAGCGTCCTCGTGTCCGGAACGGCCGGCACGGGCAAGACCAGCCTGTCGGCGCATTTCGTGGAGTCCGTGTGCGCGCGCGGTGAGCGGTGTCTCTACTTCGCCTTCGAGGAGTCCCCGGCGCAGATCGTGCGCAACATGCGCTCGATCGGCCTGGACCTGCAGCCGCGCGTGGACTCGGGGTTGCTCCGGTTCGAGGCGGCCCGGCCCAGCTTGTTCGGCCTGGAGATGCACCTGGCGCGGATGTATCGGGAGATCGAGGAATTCTCGCCGGCGGCGGTGGTGCTCGATCCCATTTCCGCCCTGCGCGGTGACAGCGGCGACGTGCACTCCATGCTGCTTCGAATCATCGACTTGCTGAAGAACCGGGGAATCACCGCCTTTCTGACCAATCTGCTCTCCGTGGAAGGCCGCGTGGACCATGCCGACGTCGGCGTTTCCTCGCTCATGGACACGTGGATCTCCCTGGTGCAGCTGGAAAGCAACGGCGAGAGGAATCGCGGGTTATATGTGTTGAAGTCCCGCGGCATGAATCACTCGAATCAGATCCGCGAGTATCAACTGACGTCCCAGGGCGTCCGACTGGTCGATACCTACCTCGGCCGCACCGGCGTGCTCACGGGGTCGGCACGGATCACGCAGGAGGCGCTCGACGAGGCGGAGATGCAGCGGCGCCGGCAGGAGTCCGCCCGGCGCCTGCGCGAGGCGGAACGCAAGCGCGCGGCACTCGAGCGCCAGATCGACGAGATGCGGGCCGCCTTCGAGGCCGAAGAGCAGGAGGCCCGAGAGATTGCCGAGTACGACGCGCAGATGGAGAAGAGGATTCAGGCCGAGCGGTCGGCGATGGCCGCTCAACGCGGCGGCAAGATCGCATGAGCACCCCCGGCCATGAAGCCTTCGACGATGCGGGGCCTCTGCCGGACGATCATTACAACCTGAGGCTGTACGTCGCGGGTCAAACGCCGAAATCGCTGACCGCGCTCGCGAATCTCAAGAACATCTGTGAACAGCACCTGGCGGGTCGCTACCGCATCGAGGTCATCGACCTGCTCGAGAATCCCCAGCTCGCCGCCGGCGATCAGATTCTGGCGGTCCCGACCCTGGTACGTCGCCTGCCCGAACCGTTGAAACGCATCATCGGCAATCTGTCGGATCGGGAACGGGTATTGGTGGGCCTGGACCTGCGGCCGGAAAGCCGGAAGTGAGCTCGAAAGCGGACGCTCTGGTCGCCGCCGGCCCCCGGTACATCCTGAGGCTGTTCATCACGGGAACCACGCCCCGATCGGCGCGGGCCATCGCGAATCTGCGGCGGGTGTGCGAGGAACATCTGCAAGGTCGTTACGATCTGGAGGTGGTGGATATCTACCAGCATCCCGAGGCGGCGAAGGAGCATCAGATCATCGCCGCGCCGACGCTGGTCCGCATGCTGCCCCAGCCGCTGCGGAAAATCATCGGCGATCTGGCCGACGAGGCACGGGTGCTCGCCGGTCTCGATCTGAAGCCGAAAAGCAGCCCCGGTGACCGATGAATTTGCCCGTCGCGCCGGACGACGACACGCACGACCAGGAGAATTTCCGCTCGGAATTGCTGCGTGAGAACGTCACGCTGCGCGAACGGCTGCGCGAAGCGGAAGACACGCTGAATGCCATTCGAAACGGCGACGTCGACGCCGTCGTGGTGTCGGGGAACGACGATGTGCCCCGTGTCTACACCCTGGAAACCGCCGACGAATCCTACCGGCTGCTCGTGCAGGAGATGCAGGAGGGCGCCCTGACGCTCGCCCGACAGGGCGACATCTTGTATTGCAACTCGCGTTTCGCGGAGCTCGTCGGCAGCGAATCGGGCAGGATCATCGGCGGGTCGCTCAAACACTTCATACCGGGAGAGAACTGGGCCGCCGTGCTCGGCATGATCCAGGGCGAGGACAAGGGGGAGATCGAGATCTCGAGCGCGCAGGGTCTGTCCGTTCCGGTGCATATCTCGTTCAGCGCGCTGCGCGGCGGCAATCTGGGCGATGCGGAGATCTACTGCTGCATCGTCACGGACCTGACCGAGCAGCGCCGCACCAACGATCGGCTGCGCGCGACGCACGATGCGTTGCTGCTCCAGGTGGCGGAGCGTGAGCGCACCGAACGCCTGCTTCGACAGAGTCAGAAGATGGAGGCGGTGGGGCAGCTGACGGGAGGGATCGCGCACGATTTCAACAATCTGCTGATGGTGATCACGGGCGGCTTGAGCATCCTGGATCGCGATCCGGCGCCCGAGCGGCGCCGCAAATTACAGGACGGGATGCGCCAGGCCGCGGAGCGGGGCGCGACCCTGACGCGTCAGTTGCTGGCTTTCTCGCGGCAGAAGGAGCTGCACGCGAAACCCATCGTCATTTCGCGCCACGTGGAAGGCATGCGCGAGCTCCTCGACGGCTCGCTCGGCGGCGACGTCACGGTCAGGATGGATTTCGCCGCCGACGTCTGGCCGGTCCAGGTCGACGAGGGCGAATTGGAGATCGCCCTTCTCAATCTTTGCGTGAACGCCCGCGATGCGATGCCGAACGGTGGCATCGTGACCATAGAGGCCCGCAACCGACCGCGCTTCGACGAACTCCAGCTGAGCGGTGATTTCGTCGAGCTGTCGGTCGCCGACACGGGGGAGGGAATGGACGCGGAAACGATTTCCCGCTGTTTCGAACCCTTCTTCACCACCAAGGACGTCGGCAAGGGCTCGGGACTCGGTCTTGCGCAGGTGTACGGATTCGTGCGGGGTTCTTCCGGCGCCGTTCAGATCGAGAGCCGGTGCGGCGAGGGCACCAGGGTGTTGTTGTTCCTGCCGCGCGCGACGGGCGAGACGCCGGCCGCCGAAGCAGCCGAACCCGTCTTTCAGGGAGTGGTCCCGCGATGCAAGGTACTGCTGGTCGAGGACGATGCCGCGGTGTCCGCGCTGACCACCGAGATGCTGCAGGAACTCGGTTACTCGGTCGCGCATGCGGCCAGCGGAAGGGAGGGGTTGGCCATCCTCGCCACCGAGCGGCGGTCGATCGGGCTCATCCTGTCGGATGTCATGATGCCGGGCGGGATGGACGGCCTGTCCTTCGTTCGAGAGCTGAGAAAGGACGGCGTCGGCCTGCCCGTCGTGCTGGTCAGCGGTCACGCCGAGGCGATCAGACGTGAGGCCGAGAGAGCCGGGATCATGCTCCTGGCAAAACCGTATCGGATCGACGAACTCGGTCGGCTGCTCGCCGGCGTCTTGATACGCCACGGGGTCGCCGCGGGGGGCCCGGCACTCCCGTCAACGGGCCGGAAGTAGGAAAGTTCGCGGCGCTACGCGCCGTGCTCCGCAATCGTCCAGGCGATGGAGGCGAGCGGTGCCGCGCGACCGCCCACCTCCGTGGCGTCGGCGGCGCTCGCGCTGCCATCCATTCCCCGGCGCCAGACGCCTTGGAGGATGGCGGCGACTCGAAACAGACCGAACGCCAGATAGAAATTCCAGGCGGGCAGTTCGCTGCGTCCCACCCGCTCACAGTATCGTCTTACGTACTGCGCCTCGTCGGGTATGCCCATCGCCGCGAAATCCAAACCCGCCAGGCCGCGAAACAGCTCGGGCGGCACCCGCCACAACATCGCGTTGTAAGCGAAATCCGCGATGGGGTCTCCCAAGGTGGAGAGCTCCCAATCGAGCAGCCCGATGACGCGCGGCTCGGTGGGATGAAAAATCATGTTGTCGATGCGCAGGTCACCGTGGAAGATCCGGATCGACTGCTCGGCCGGCACGTGACGCGGCAGCCATTCGATCAGATGCTCCATGGCCGCGATGCGTGTGCCTTCGCTGCTGCGATACTGCTGCGTCCACAAGGCGATCTGCCGGTTCAGGAAATTGTCCGGTCGGCCATAGGTGGACAGTCCCACCGCGGCCGGATCGATGCGATGCAGGCGTGCGACGACGTCGTTCATCCCGTCGAAGATGGCGCCCCGCTCGTCCACGGGGACCTCGGGCAGGGTTTGGTCGTAGAAAATTCGCCCGGGCAGAAAATCCATGACGTAGAACGGTGCGCCGAACGGCAGCGGATCGTCGCAGAACGCATGGACCCGGGGCACGGGGATGTCGGTGGCGGCGAGGGCGCTCAGCACCCGGAATTCGCGTTCGATGGCGTGGGCCTTGGGCTTCAGGGGGCCGGAGGGCTTGCGCCGCAGCACGTAAGCTCCGGAGGCACTCTTCAGGAGATACGTTGGATTCGACTGCCCGAAACCG
>CAZZWZ010000233.1:0-6413 GCA_964657955.1 uncultured Steroidobacteraceae bacterium | reverse complement strand
CTCCCGCGAGCGCGCCGTCGCCGGCCGGCGCGCGGCGCACCGTGTCGTCGGCCGCCATCCAGAATGTGTGTTCCGATGCCGCTGCCGGCGTCGCTGCCGCGGGCGCCGATGCTGCGCGCTGGGCCGCGAGGTTCGCGAGGGCGAGCAGGCGCGGTTCGATTTGTGCGGCGAACTGAGCCGCCACCGAGGCGGCCGTCTCGCGGGCCACCGCCGCGTGATGCTGCACGCTCAGATACAGCAGCCGCCCGCCACCCGCGACCACCACGGCGAGCACGACGAGGGTGGGCACCGAGCCGGCCGCCCAGGCACGCACGCGAGGCCGGCTCATCATCGTCCCTTGCCCGCACCCACATGAAAAATGTAATTGAGCGTGATCGTGGTGCGCTTGCTGCCGGTACCGGAAAGATCCTGATAGTCGGCCACCAGCGTGATGTCGCTGCGAAGACGCGGGAGCGGTTTGGAGACGCCGACGTACCCCTCCTTCAACCGGCGGACCGGCACCGTGAAGCCGCCGCCGATGCCCAGCACCGCGGCGGATGCCGGCCCGTAGGTGGCACCGCCCAGGAAATTCCAGTTGGCGCCGTACGCGTCGATGCGGATCGCGGGCAGCCGGGTGCCGAGGTTGCCGGAGATGGAATGCGAATACGAGACCGTGGTCTGCAGATGAGGTCCCCACAGATACGCCACCCCGATCTTCGGCAGGTTGCCGTGGGTGGATTCGACGTCGATCTGCTTGTCCTCGGTCAGCACCGTGAGCATCTTGAGATACGTGCCGCTCAAGCCGATGGCTTCGATCCCGTAATGAAAACGACGCGGACCGTCCTCGCCCGCGCCTTCGAGTGCCTGGACGTAGGCCGAGTAGCGCTGCGCCTCGGGTCCGAACGTGATCGCGCCGTTGAACGTGCCGAGCGTCCAGCGTGCCACGGACAATTCCTGATGCTCCACGCCGACGCCCGCCAGCGTGCTGGGGTCGAAGTTGTGCAGCCAGCCTGCCGAAGCGCCGCCGCCACCGTTGGTGTGCGAGAGGGTGGAGCCGTCGGCACTGAGCGCGATACGATCGTCCTGGTCCGCGCCGGAGGCGAGCCCGCCGCCCATCGTGCAGGCGGCTATCGCCGCAATGAAACGTCGACGCATCATCGCAACTGCCTGAATGTGCCCGTGACGATGGTCGAACTCGACCCCGGGTTGGCCGGCACGTCGCCGGCCACGGGCAGGAAGGAGACGGCGAAAATGCTGCCTTCCTCACCGGGCAGGCGGATGGCGGAGGCCGTGAGCTGATAGATTCGAGACCCGATCTGCATGTGCATCTTTCGCCGCCCCGTGAGACCGGGTTCCCACCACCGCAGTCCGGATTCCGATTGTGGCAGCAGGGTGGCCGCGTCCATGCCGACTTCCGTGCTGCCCAGCAGTCCGATCACGAGCTTGTTGAACGTCAGCACCCGGCCGTTGGAATCCACCACCACCGCGGCGTATTCCGACGTGTCCAGGGTCGATTTCAGGCAGAAATTCTCGGTGCCGTCCTCGAGCGTCAGAAGCGCCAGGCGGCGCTCCCGGTGCATGACGTGCAGCACTCGCGCGCGGCCGAGCCTGAGCTCCTCGGCCACGTGCAGGACGGTGGGCACCTCGCCATCCCCTCCCACCAGCAGTTCCTGGATGACGTCGGGATACGAGACCTTGAGCACGTCGAACAATTGACGGCCTTCGAGCGCCTCGCCCTCGGGGCGCAGATAGCCCACGGCGGACACGCTGGCCGCAACGATGTCGAGCGACACGGGATCGACCAGCAACACGGGCAGCGGCAGCCGCTCGATGAGATTCGACCATAGTTCCTCGCCGCGCCGCGCCTCGCCACGGGCGATGACCGTCTGCGCATTCAGACGTCCGAAGATGATCCCGACGTACTCCGCCGCGACGGCGCAGGCGACGAGACCGATGGAGAACACTTCGAGCAGGACGATCAGGTAGTTGAGCGGGGCGGAAAACGCCGAGAAGGACGGTTCGACCGGGGCGGCGCCGTGTCCGAACAGCCGCACGAGCCAGACGTCGTTGCCGATCAGGCCGCTCGCGAACCAACGAAGTTCGGCCGCCTCGGCCAGCGATACGACGATCACCGTCACGATGCCGGTGGCGGCCAGGAGGTACGGATGCCACCGCGACAGAAAAACGGCGCCGATGATGGGCAGCGCGAATATCAGCAGGAACAGCGGATTCTGCAGCGCGCCCACGTGCGCCCAGATGAAGCCGATGGCCATCACACCCGAAACCTCCAGCGCGGTGACGGCCCTGCCGTGCCAGGCCGCGGGGCTGCGGCGGGGCGAGGCCAGGAAAGTCAGGACCCCGTGCACGGCGCCGAGCGCGAGCAGGCCCCAGCTGGCCGCGGCGAAGTCCACCTGGAAATCGCTCGCCATCCAGGGAACGCCGGTGCCGATGAGCACGGCGAGAATGGTCATCAGCCAGATGTCGTTGAGCAGCTGGATCCGCGAATTCTCCTGCGGCGGATCGGTCGACAGGGGTGCCTCGATGCGGCGGCTCATGGGGCGTTCCGTCACTTCGCCGCGGGACGAGCGGCCACCGATGCGCTGCTGCGGTGGATCGCGGATTCGCCGAAGTTGTTGTTGTCCAGAAACGGCTGCGAGCGCACCTTCTGGCCCGTGGCAGGCTGCACGTCCTCGACGTGCAGCGCATACGCGTGCGCACGCAGCACCTGGTTGCGCCGCAGTACCGGCGAGTCGCCCGCCACGTCGATGCCGTTGAACTTCGGTTCGATGATCGTATTGTCCGTCGCCGTGTTCACGTTGGACGTGTTGCCGAGGACGAAGGCGAGACCATAGCCGCAATTGTGCAGGCGGTTGCTCTGCACCAGCGTATCCGACGAACCGCGCACCATCACGCCATACGCCGTGAGCCCTTCCAGTTCATTGTCATCGATCACGGCACCGCGGGCGTTTTCCACGACGATGCCCATGGATGCGCCGCCGTCGATGCGGTTGCCGCGGACGACGGCGCCGGCGCCCACGATGTGCACCGCGGCGTCGTGGTTGTTGACGAAGTCGTTCTTCTCCGCGAGCACCGGCACGTTGCCGGCGACGATTCCCGCGCCGTTCTCCACGAAATGATTGTCGTGGACGTGGATGACCTCGTCGTGCGCGTCCGGCGCGCTGCGCACGGCCCAGAGGCCCGCATCCTTGTCGTGGGCGAACTCGTTGTTGGTCACCGTCGAATTGCGGCCCGAGCCGCCGAACCGCACGCCGATGCGGTCGTTCTTGAAGTGATTGCGCTCGATCAGCGTCTCGCCGGCGTTCTGGGCGATCTCGACACCGACGTCGCAGGCCTCGATCGTCGAGCCCGAGAGGTGGAAGCGCACCGTGCGCACCAGGATGCCGGCTCCCGGACAATTCTTGATCGTGATGCCTTCGATGGACGTTCCGGGTCCCGAGACGTCGAGCACGGGGCCCGCCGGCAGGGCCTGCGCATCGAGCTGCGTCCCCGAGGCCTGTCCCACCACCCGCACGCCGCGGCCGTTCACCAGGTCCGGCAACGCCGTCTGCAGGGTGATCGTCGGAACCTCGACGGAGATCAGTGTGGGACCGGTGGCGGTCGCCACGATGAACAAGGCTTCGCGCAAGGTGCCCGGGCCGCGATCGCCCCCATTGGTCACGTGGACCGAGGTGTCCCGCTCGACGGAGCGCTGCGGCTGCGAGCGGCGCGGTTCCACCCACCGGCTCACGACCACCACGGCCGCCAGCGACACGAAAACGCCGGCGGCGATCACCGAGCGAACGCTAAGCGCCATCAGCCATGTCCCCCTTGTAACCCCGCCCCAGCACGAAGACAGTATGCCAGGATCGACGGACGGCGCGCCGCCCGAGCACGACGTTGACGGGCAGGGACGCTGCCGTGGCGAGCCACAGCAGGCAGCGCGAGACGGTCGGCGGCAGACGCCGTACGTGAGGCAGGAGCAGGCTTCTGAACGGCGCCGGGTCCACGCCCGTCGTCGCCAGCAAGTCAAGGCCGCACTCGCGGAACATGCGCAGGTACGCATCGCGGGGACGGGCGCTGAACACGGTCGAGTCGCACCGCGCGATCCGCCGGCTGGGCGCCGCCTCGAGCAGCACCAGGCGGCCGCCCGGTGCGAGATGAACCGTCAGTGCGGCGACGGCCGCGCGGAGCGCCGCGGGATCGAGGATGTGCTGCAGCACGGTGACGCCGAGCACCAGTTCGTAGCGACCCTCGAGTTGCAGCGTGGCGAGGTCTCGAACCGCGAATTCGCACCGGTCGTCCACGCCGTCCGCGAGCGCTCGACGCCGCGCCTCCGCGATCATGGTCGGACTCAGATCGATGCCGGTCACGCGTGCGCCCCGGGCGGCCAGCAGCCGGCTCCAGCGTCCCACGCCGCAACCGACGTCGAGCACCCGCGTCTGCGGCGTCACCCGCAGCCAGGGCGCGAGTGCCATGCGCTGCTCGAGCTGGATCGCCCGGTTGTAGAATTCCGGCATTCCATAGGCGCAGACGGCCGCCAGCCCGTTGCCCTCGACGGCGAACCGCCGCGCCCGCTCTTCCCAGTACGATGCGGGCACGTAACGCGCGGGCGCGGCGCTTCCGCGGACGGTCATTCGGTCAGGCTCGCCGTTTCCGTGGCCGCACGCGGGTCCGCCGGACTCTCGTAATGATCCTGGAAGATCCGCCGCCCGAAGAATTTCAATGCGAAATAATTCCCGAAGCCCACCGTGATGGGCACGATGTGGACCAGGGCATAGCACAGATACAGCGGCACGATGGGCGCCACGTAGGCCCGCTCGGCCTTCGGCACGCTGGTGAACAGGGCGATGACCCCGAGGGCGAGATAGCTGCTGATCGCCGCCATGAAATACCCGGGATTCGCGAAACTGCCGCGCGGTCCGATCGGATCCAGCATGAAGACGTCGAGACCGCTCAGGAAGCTCAGCAGCAGCAGCGAGGCGCCCGCCATCTTGACCAGATGGATGGCGATGGACAGCACGCCGACATAGAAAAGGTAATGATAGGCGCAAAACCCGGAGCGGCGGCTGATGCGCAGGATCTCGGGAAATCGTTCGATGTACACCTTGATCAGACCGTGATACCAGCCGACGCGTTGCGAGAACCAGCGCTGCAGGGTGCCGGGACCCTCCGTGCTCACCACCAGTCTGCCGTCGTAGTAGATCCGGCGGCCCTGGGCGAGCAGGATGACGGCGTTCTCCAGGTCCTCCGCGTAGACCGACAGCGAATGCTCACGAAGCGCGGATTCGAGCGCTTCGCGCCGGTAGAACGACACGCCTCCGGACGTGATGCTGAAATCGGCCAGGCTTTCCCGCCCCACGCGAAACGACAGCGCATACTCGAATGCCTGGAAGCGCGCGAGGAAGCCGTCCGGCTCGATCATGATCCGCGGGCAGGCCGCCGCGGCGCCGGACTGCTGGAAGTCGCGGACGAATTGATCCAGGTCGATGCTGCTGCCTTCGCCGATGCCCCGGATGCGGATGTCGGGATCGATGACGGCCACCGTCTCGATCGAGGGGGGCAGGTGTGCCAGCAGCTGGCGCAGCGCACCCGGCTTGCGCCGGTTGATGCCGTCGTCGATGCAGCGCCATCCGGCCTGCCGCAGGCGCAGCACGGTGTTGTCGGTCGACCCGTCGCTGATGAGCCAGACCCGGCTGCGGTACGCGCCGAAGGCCGCCATGAACGCGTCCAGTTCGTCCTCGAGATTGTAGATCGAGGCGACGATGGCGTAGGGCGATGCCGGCAGCGTCCGCAGCGACGGCGGCGGAAGCACGGCGTCCAGATTGATCGACAGGTTGCCGGCCGCCGCGCCATCGGCGCCGGTGCCGGCGGTCATGGTATGGCGTCTGCGCATGTACAGCCGCATGACGAAGTCCAGCGAGTCCGTGTACACGATGAGATTGGCGACGGCGAATAAAAATATCGAGAAACCGTAGACGTGCGCCGTGGACATCGACAGCCCCACCCATCCGGCGAGCAGAGCGCAGACGGCGAGCGGCGGCAGCAGCGGCCAGATTCGCCGGGCGTTCATGCGGTAGCCGCCGCACATGCGGCGGAGGCCGTCTTCTGCGCCGGCAGGCGTGCGATCAACTCGGCCCGCACCTCCCGCTCGTTCGCCACGTAATGACCGTGAGCGGCCATGATGGGCAGCGAACTCAAGATCCACACCAGCGAGCGCACGCGGGAGGGCAGGTGAGCCACCTGGACTTCCAGCGTGCCGAGCAGGGCCTCGAAACTGCGCTCCATCCTGAGGATGACGTCGGCCACGACGGGATCCTTCGGCAGGATCTTGACCGGCTGCTGCCAGGTGACGTCGGTGCCCGCCACGTTGCGATGTGCGTAGTGCGTGTGCGGCACCAATGCAGGATCCCGCGAGAATGCCGATCCGGAAAATG
>CAZZWZ010000232.1:0-6418 GCA_964657955.1 uncultured Steroidobacteraceae bacterium | reverse complement strand
AGCGCCCCGGGCCGGATGGCGCCGCCCGCGTCCAACGCGCCCAGCGCGGCCGGCCGGCCGTTGCCCAGGATGCCCACCGACTGCATGGCTTCCAGGCTCTCCTTGAACGCCACGTAGATGCGTTCGAAGTCGGCATCGGAGTGCGCCGTGGTCAGGAAGCACGGGAAGCTCTCCTGGATGTGAATGCCGCGCAACCGCATGTGGTAATAGAAGAGCGGCGCCAACGGGTGTTCGTTGTGGAAATGAAAATAGAACCAGCTCGAATAACCCTCGATCTTGGTGGCGACGCCGTGGCTGGAGAACAAATCGCTGAGCCGCGTCACCAGTTTCTCGGTCTTCCTGGCCAGGGTTTCCTGCAGCGCGGGCCCGGCGTCCTTGACGTGGTTCAAAACGGCCCACATCGAGGCGAGCACCAACGGGTGACGCACGAACGTTCCGGCGAAGAACGTGACGCCGACCTCGGGGAACGAATCGTTGCCGAAAGCCCATTGGCCGCCGTCCAGTGCGTCCATGAACTTGGCATTGCCGGCGAGCACGCCGATGGGCATCCCGCCGCCGACCACCTTGCCGTACGTGGCCATGTCGGCGCGGATGCCGAGCACGGCCTGCATGCCGCCCGGGTGCACGCGAAATCCGGTGACCACCTCGTCCATGACGAAGGCGGTGCCCGAGGCTTCGGTGATCTTGCGGATCTCGCGCAGGAATTCGAAGGGCCGCGTATGCGGATGGCGGGACTGCACGGGCTCGACGATCACCGCCGCCAGGTCCTCGGCATTGTCCCTGATCCATTTGAGCGATTCGGGCGTGCCGTATTCCAGCACGATCATGTTTTCCACCTGAGAGGAGGGGATCCCCGGCGCCACCGGCTGCGAGCGCGGTTCGGCGCCGCTGCGCTGCACGCCCTTGACCAGCACTTCATCGAACTGGCCGTGATAGTCGCCGTTGAAGATCACGATCTTCTCGCGGCCGGTCACGGTCCGCGCCAGCCGCATGGACGCCATGACGGCTTCCGAGCCGGTGTTGCAGAAGGTCATGCGTTCGTTGCCCGTGATTTCACAGAACAACGCGGCCACCTTGCCGGCCATGTCGGCCTGGGGCCCGATGGCGAAACCGCGATCGAGCTGTGCCTTGACCGCGTCGACCACGAACGGCGGCGCGTGACCGAAGGCGGTCTGGCCGAAACCGTTCAGGATGTCGATGTATTCGTTGCCGTCGACGTCGTAGATCTTGGAGCCGGACGACGTGGTGTTGACGATGGGATACACCATCTCCTTCCACTCGGCGCGAAAGCCCGCCGCCGCGCGCGGATCGGCGAGCACGGCGCGATTGGCCTGCGTGAAGCTCTTCGAGCCCGGCGTCTTCTTGGTGTAGCTCGCGATCAGCGTGTCGATGTGCTTGCGCTGTTCCGGCGTCATGCCGCTGTCGGTGCTGCTCTTGCCCTGCATGAACACCGCGAAACGCGAGGGCTGCGCTGCCTCGGGAGCAGCGGGCACCGGGACCGCCGGCGGGGCGGCGGGAAGCGCGGGGGCGACCGCGGCCGGGGCGGCTGCGGGGGGCAGGGTTGCCGCAGGCGCGGGCAGACCGCCGAGCCCCTGGAGTACTTCGAACTGACGATTGATGAGCTGCGACATGGCCTGCAGCTGATCGCGGAACAGGCCTTCCATGCCGGGCGCGGCCGCGCCCGGTGCGACGGCCGCGCGCAGCGGCTGGTGCATCGCGCCCGTCGGGGCGGCCATCGCGGCCGGGGCCGCAACGGCGGCCGGCGCGGGTGCCGTCTGCGCAGGAGCGGCCTTGGCGGGCATTTTCTCGGCCAGGAACGCGGCCAGCGCGGGAATGGTGGAGTATTCGCCCAGCAACTGCCGGAAGGTGATCTTCACCTTCATCTGGCTCTGAATCTTCTGCGCCACCTGCGTGAGGAAGAGGGAGTCGTAGCCCATCTCCAGGAAGGTCTCCTGGGAGGTGGTGGATGCAGGCTTCTCGCCCGACAAGTCCTCGAAAATGGCAGCGATCGCCGTGCTGACTTCGGCTGTTCGGTCGTTCGCGGGGCTATGGTTCATCGCTCTCTGGTCCTGAAATGAAGGTAAGGGTTCAAAAGATTCCACGAGGGTGGCGGCCGTCACGTTGGTCTCGGGCGCGTACACGGCCGTCGGCGGTGCGACCGCGACGGTCCGTGACGCGACTGCGGGCATCGCGGCGTCGGTTCGCGGCGCGGCGATCCAGTGCCGGGTGCGCTCGAACGGATACGTGGGCAGCGAGACGCGGGTGTGCGGTGCCGGATCCACCGCAGACCAGTCGGGGCCGATGCCCTGCGTCCACGCCTTGCCCAGCGCCTCGAGCAGGCAGTCGCGATCGCCGCGGTCGGCCTTCGAGTCCTGCATGGAGGTGATCACGGGCACACCCCGTCCCCGCGTGGCCTGGAGCGCCAGCGTCGACAGGGCGTTGCCCGGACCGACCTCGAGCAGCACGGTGGCGCCGGATGCGCACACCTTGACGATGCCGTCGGCGAAGCGCACCGGCTCGCGGGCGTGCCGCGCCCAATAGTCGGGCGAGACGGCCTGTTCGGTGCGAATCCAGTCGCCCGACACGCAGGAGACGTACGGTATGCGCGGCGCGGACAACTTCACGTCGAGCAGGCGCCGCCGCAGCGGTTCGATCACCGGCTCGACCATCGACGAATGGAAGGCATGGGACGTATGCAGCCGCCGGGTCACGACCTCGCGCGCGGCGAAGATCTTCTCGGCCTCGTCCACGGCGTCGAACGGTCCGGCCAGCACGCACAGCGAGGGCCCGTTGACCGCGGCGAGGTTCAATGAATGATTCAGCAACGGGGCGACGTCGGCCTCGGGCAGCCGCACCGCCAGCATGGCGCCGCCCGGCAACGCCTGCATCAGCGCGCCGCGCGCTGCCACCACGCCCAGAGCGTCCTCCAGCGACATGACCTCGGCGATGACGGCGGCGACGAACTCGCCGATGCTGTGGCCGATCATGGCGGCGGGTTTGATGCCCCAGCTCATCCACAGATTGGCGAGCGCATATTCGACGCTGAATATGGCCGGTTGCGCGGCGATGGTCTTCATCAGCCGCTGCGCGCTCTCGGGCGAACGTTCGGCCGGATACAGCAGCGCGAGCAGATCCTCGCCCATCAAAGGATTCAGGACGGCGGCACAGCGCTCGATGGCCTGACGGAACACGGGTTCCGTCTCGAACAATCCGCGCCCCATGCCCGGATACTGCGCACCCTGGCCGGGGAACATGAACACCGCCTCGCCGGCCTTGCCGGCCCGCGGGTTGCCCGTGGGGGCCGGCAGCGCGTCGAGCTTGGCGATCAAATCGGGCACATCGCGGGCGACCAGGCTCAGCCGTTGATCGAACGCGCGGCGGCCCTTCCGCAGGGAATGCGCGATGTCCGCCAGCGCGGCAGGCTGCTCGCGCAGATGCGCGGCCAGGCGCAGCCGGGCCGAGTCGAGCGCTGCGGCGCTGCGCGCCGAGAGCACGATGAGCTGTGCCTCGCCGATCGCGTCGGCCTGCGGCACGGCGGGCACCTCCGGCGCTTGTTCGAGCACCACGTGCACGTTCGTGCCGCCCACACCGAACGCACTCACGCCCGCACGCCGCGGCGTGGCCGTCTCCGGCCACGGGGTGAGCGAGGCGTTCACGTAGAACGGCGTTTTGGCGAAATCGATCTGCGGATTGGGCCGCTCGTAGTGCAGGGAGGCCGGCAGCATCCGATGTTTCAGCGCCAGCGCGGTCTTGATCAGCCCGGTGATGCCCGCCGCGGCATCCAGGTGGCCCACGTTGCCCTTGACCGAGCCCAGCGCACAGAACTGCAGATCGTCGGTGCCCGCGGCGAACGCCTTGGTGAGCCCGGCCACCTCGATGGGATCGCCCAGCGGAGTGGCGGTGCCGTGGCACTCCACATAGCTGATCGATCGCGGATCGATCCCGGCACCCGCGTGCGCCATCTCGATGACGGCCGCCTGTCCGTTCACGCTCGGCGCCGTGAAACCCACTTTCGCGGCACCGTCGTTGTTGACGCCCGCACCCCGCACCACCGCATAGATGTGATCGCCGTCGGCCAGCGCATCCTCGAGCCGCTTCAGCAGCACCACGCCCGCCCCGTCGCCGAAAATGGTGCCCGTGGCGCCCGCATCGAAGGGCCGGCAGACGCCGTCGGCGGAAACCATGCCGCCCTCGAGATGCTGGTAGCCGCGCTTCTGCGGAAAAGTGATCGACACCCCGCCGGCCAGTGCCATGTCGGCCTGGTAGAGCAGCAGGCTCTGGCAGGCCTGCGCCACCGCGAGCAGCGAGGTGGAACAAGCCGTGGACAGCGTCAGGCTGGGACCGCGCAAGTCCAGCTTGTAGGAGACGCGTGTCGCCAGAAAATCATGACCGGCGCCGAGCAACATCGGATAAGAGCCCACCTGGTAGTCGCTGGTGAACCCCTCGATGGTGCGACGCGAGGTCAGCACGTTGTTGAGGAAATACGTGTTGATGCTGTTGCCGCCGAACACGCCGATCGAGCCTGCGTACGTCGCGGGATCGTAGCCGGCGTCCTCGAGCGCCTGCCAGGCGCACTCCAGGAACAGACGCTGTTGCGGATCGGTGAGCTCGGCCTCCTTGGCATACATGCCGAAGAATTCGGCATCGAACAGATCCACGTCCTTCAGGATGGGCCGTGCCTTGACAAAATTCGCCGCGTTGCGCGTGTCCTGATCGAAGCTGTCCTCGAGCTCGGCATCGGTGAAACGGGTGACGGACTCGACGCCGGCCACGAGGTTCCGCCAGAACTCGGCCACCGAATCGGCGCCCGGCCAACGGCCCGCCATGCCGACGATGGCCACGGCGCCCGGCATGTCCGCCGGTGCTTGCGGATCGAATTCGCTCATCGGGCGCTCCGTCGCGGAACGGCCCGCGCGCGGGCGAGAGCTCCCTGCTGGCGGCGCGCCCGTTCCTCGGCCGACAGGGTGCCGCCGGCGGCCTTGAGACCCCGCGTGTCCGCGACGGTGGCTTCGGGCGCACGACGCATGCGCGCGGCCAGCGCGCTGATGCGCGGATACTGAAACAAATCGACCATCGTCACGTCGCTTTCCATGGTTGAGGTGATTGTCGCAAGCACCGCGATCAGTTGTAGCGACGTGCCGCCCAAATCGAAGAAGTTGTCGTTGACCCCCACGTTGTCCACGCCCAGGACGTCACGCCAGATGGCCGCCAGCCGCATCTCGGTTTCATTGCCCGCCGCCACGGCGGGCTCCGCCACCGCGGCCGTGCCGGACACCGCGGCCGTGACTGGCGCGGGAGGCGGCAGCTTCGACCGGTCGATCTTTCCGGTGGGCGACAGGGGCAGCACGTCCAGGACCGTGAACGTCGCGGGCATCATGTAATCAGGCAGTTCTTGCTTGAGATAGCTTCGTATATCGTTGATCGAAATTGAGTTATTAGAGACGAATTTCAGATAAGCATGTACCTTGCGGCCACCGGCGTCGGCGGCGGGGCTGGTGACGGCGGCGTCCTCGACGGCCGGATGACGGCGCAGCTGGGCTTCGATCTCGTCGAGTTCCACGCGCTTGCCGTTGATCTTGACCTGCCGGTCGACGCGCCCCAAAAATTCGATGTTGCCGTCGGGACGGCGCCGCACCCGGTCGCCCGTGCGATACCAGGTGCTGCGCCCGGTGGGATCGGCGGGGTCCTTCACGAAACGTTCGGCGGTGAGTTCCGGCCGGTTCCAGTAGCCGAGCGCGACGCCGGCACCGCCCGCGAACAATTCGCCTTCCGCGCCCTCGGCGACGGGCCGGCCCGCCTCGTTGAGGATGTGCACCTGCGTCCGTGCGATCGGCGTGCCGATCGGGACGGGACCGGGCGCCACACCCGCCGGAATGCGATAACAGCACGTGAACGTGGTGTTCTCGGTGGGTCCATAACCGTTGATCAACTGGCAGCGCGGCAACGCCTGCTGCACCCTGGCGATGTGGGTGGGGGAGAGCACATCGCCGCCGGCCAGCAATTGTCCGAGGGGCCGCAGACCCTCCAGGCGATGATCCACCATCAAGTGAAACAAGCCCGCGGTGAGCCACAGGGTCGTCACGCCGTGACGGGCGATGCTTGCGGCAATGTCGTCCAACGAAGGCTGCAGCGCGGAGACGATGGCGAGCTTGCCGCCGTTCAGCAGCGCACCCCAAATTTCGAAGGTGCTCGCGTCGAACGCGAGCGGCGCGAGCTGCAGATGGGTCCGATCCGGGCCTACGTCGGCGAAGGTGTTGTCGATGACCAGGCGCACCACGCCGCGATGCGGAACGAGCACGCCCTTGGGGCGGCCCGTGGAGCCCGAGGTGTACATGATGTACGCGGCATCGTCCGCGCCCACCTCGGGCAGGGCGAGCGGCGCGGCGTGCGCCGTGGGCATGACGTTCGCCGCGGCGGC
>CAZZWZ010000231.1:6165-6419 GCA_964657955.1 uncultured Steroidobacteraceae bacterium | reverse complement strand
CGGCCGCCGGGGTGCCGGCCGCCGTCGAGCCCGGCGCGGCGGCGCGGATGCGATCGGGCTCGGGGGCGGGGGTCGGGGGCACCGCCTCGCCGGCCGATTCGTTCGCGGCCGGGTCTCCCGGGGTGGGCGGTTCGGCCCACAGCTGGCTGAGGACGGTATCGGCAAACCGGGTCTTGAACTTGACCACCAGGGCCGTCCTGGTCTCGGCCAGCGAGTCGACGTGGTTCATGGCCCACCAGGCGCCGGCGGCGATC
>CAZZWZ010000231.1:0-6155 GCA_964657955.1 uncultured Steroidobacteraceae bacterium | reverse complement strand
GCTGCGACGGCCCAGGGGCGTCGGCCGACGCGCCGGTGCGACCGGCCGAGCAACACGGGCAGCGGGGGCAGGTGCGCGGCCGCGGAAGTCGAATGCATCTGCGACAACCATGCCTGCATGTCGGGCGCCCGGCGGTCGCGCTCGAATTCGAGCCCCGCGCGCAGCGCCGTCCATTGCCTGCGGGTGAGGCCGGCGGGCCGTTCGGGCCGCAGCCGCTGCGTGCGCGCCTTCAGGGCCGTGTGTTCGCGAAAGGGATGGTTGCCGGTCAACAGCACGTAGGCAATGCAGGCCAGTGCATAGATGTCGTCGCGGGCATCGGCGGTCTCGCCCTCGAGCAATTGACAGCTCGCGTAGCTGGGGGTGGCCACGCTGATCTGCTGCGAATTTTCGAATTCCGAGATCCACGGGCTGCGCCGCAGCGGATGCGATGCGCCGAAATCCAGCACCCGCAGATCCCCGTCGTCGGTGATGAAGATGTTGCCGGGATTCAGGTCGCCGTGGACCACGCCGCGCGCGTGTGCGTACGCCACGGCGTCGCCGACGTCGCGGATGATGGAGAACGCATGCGCACGCGCCAACGGCGCGGACTCGGGCGTCGCGAGCACGCGGGTGAGCAGCACGCCGCTCAAGTACTCCATCGTGAAGAAAGCCAGATCGCCGTCGCGGTCGAACTCGTGGACCCGCACGATGTTCGGGTGCGACAGCAATTGCAGATGTTGAAATTCGCGGCGCAGCTCGGCGAACAGCTGCGGTCGCTGGATCACGGCGGTGTGCAGGACCTTGAGCGCCACTTTCTGCTCGCCGCTCGAGCGCTCCAGCCGGAACTCGTCGACCGCCTCGAAGACGGTGCCCATTCCGCCCTGACCCAGCATCGCCACCACGCGATAGCGGTCGCGCAGGACGTCGCCCACCGCCAGCGAGCGCACGGTGTGCGGCCGCTCCTCACCCGGCCCGGCCGCGCCGCGCGGATGCGCATCCGACGAGGCATCGACCGGCCCGCGCTCGAGATGAAACGGGGCGTCGGATTTCGATTCCGGTTCCGGTGCGATCGGCCGGCGCCCCAGCACCGGCCCGGCGTCGAAGGCGGGTCCCGGATCGAACATCGGAATGGGTCCGGTGACGGGGGCCGTGGCCGCAGCGTAGGCCGGCGCTTCGGGCGGCGGAGCGGGCGCGGCGCGAATCTCGGCATCGCGTCCCTTGCCCAGCAACAAATTCTGGAGATGGGCCTTGAGGCCGGCGAACGCCTCGGCGCC
This sequence comes from uncultured Steroidobacteraceae bacterium, assembly GCA_964657955.1. Lineage (GTDB taxonomy): Bacteria > Pseudomonadota > Gammaproteobacteria > Steroidobacterales > Steroidobacteraceae > Bog-1198. The sequence continues at coordinate 4,902 of CAZZWZ010000231.1, read as the reverse complement.
GATCTTGCCGCGTCGATAGTACTGGTCGATCAGCGCCAGCAGTTCCCAGCCCACGTCCGGCGAGCGCTGCACCAGGTCGCCGACCGCATCGAGAAACGTGGCCTGGTCACAGCCGCCCGCGGCGAAGGCGTCGAGCAATTCCTTGGCGGAGCGGGCATCGGGAGCGCGTCGGGGCTGTTTGGTCACGGGCTCGGTCAAATTCATTGAATCAAACTCTCCAAGTACTTTAACTTAAGCAAGCTGCATGAACTTAAGCAAGCTGACGCCGATCGACGACTCGACGGGAGATCAATAAAACCGCGTAAGTAATTGAATATACGCGAGGTTAAAAATGCCCTTCCGCGCGCTGCGGCATCGACGATACACGCTACGCGGGGCGCGCGTCGCGGCGCCGGCGGGCCCCGCGCGGGGACGCGCTACTGCTGGGGCTGCTGTTCCAGCGGGTACGTTCGCGGCGGTTCCGAGGAGGGTGCCGGCGGCGCAGTCGAGGGCACCGGCGCGGGAGTCTGCATGGGTGGGGCGAGCGGCGTGCCCGGCGGATTCTGCACCGTCGCGGCCGGCACTTCGGCCTGCGGTGCGGGTGAACCCCGCACCGGCGTGTGAGTGGCGACGGCCAGGCGCTCCAGGAAACGCTGTGCGGTGGCGGGAGCGGCGGGCGCCTGGCCGGAGAAGATTTCCGTGGCGGTGACGCCGTCCTTGCCGTACAGCGCCGCGTTGGCGGACTTGTCGATGGCGATGACGCTGCCATCGAGGGCGATGCCGCCGAACAGACCGCGCGTGCGGGCATACGAATAGATCTCGGCGTTGAAACTCATGTCGGTGGCCGCAGAACCCTGGCGGCCCACGGGCCCCGTGGCCACGGAGGCATCGGCACCCAGGGTGATCTTGCCGCCCGCAATGCCTTCGATGCCGCCCTTGGTCGTGAACACCAGGATGATGTCCGAGGATTGAGCGCCGGCCTGGAATCCCCAGCTGCCGCCCGTGAGCGACACGAACACCGGATTGCTCCACGGCGTGCTCAGCTTGTCGCGCACCACCAGGACGCCGTTGCCGTGGCGGCCGCCGAAGATGAAAGCCACCTTGGTGACGTCGGGAATGACGGCGATGCCGTAGGCACGCGACAACAGCGTGTCGGGCAGCCGCAAGTCCGGCATGCCCTGAACTTCCTCCAAAACTTCCGTCGCCACCAGCAGGCGTCCTTCTTCACGCGCTCCCGCGTGCACGGGTGCGAAGGATGCCGAAATCCAGGCCGCCGCGGCGAGTCCAGCGGCAAGCAATCGTTTCGGATCGAACATCGGAACTCCTTGTGTATCGCGCACGATATGGTAGCGGGAGACATCGCGCCGCTCACGTTAGTTGCGCAAGCTTAACCCTGATGGGGATCCATGCGATGCAGCGGCGGCGCGCCCGCGGACACCGCGTCCGCTTCGGCATCGCGGTGCTGCGTGCGCAGATACTCGGCCAGATGATCGCTCGCCCACCGCGTTTCCAGGTGAGCGGCTCCCAGGGTGGTGATCAGGGTCTCGCGTGCCGCGGTGAGCATGGATTCTCCCGCCGCCGTCTCGCCGTGCAGAATCATGGCCCACCCCAGACTTGCCCGCGAGCGCGCGGTGCTCCAGCCCCCGGCACCGGCCAACGCCGTGTCGATGTCGACTGCCGCCCGCAGTTCGACGATGGCGGCCGGCACCGCGCCCCGTTGCAGCAGGATCTCGCCGAGCAAGCGCCGCGTCGAGGCGACGTAGAGATGCCGCGCGGGCAGCGCCTTCGCATAGACGGCGAGAGCCTGTCGCGCGGTTCTCTCGGCCGCGGCGGCATCGCCGCTCTTCAAGTACAGCGCGGCGAGATTGTCGAGGTAGTAGCCGGTCAGATAATGATCGGTCCCCAGCCGGTCGGTGGCGATCTTGACGGCGCTCTGCGTCGCCTGGATGGCCCGGGGCACGTCGCCCTGGCGGTCGTAGAGAATGCCCAGATGCGATTCGATCTCCGCGATGCGTTGATTGCTCGTGCCGAAGACGTTGCGTTCGATCTCGAGCGCCTCGTTCAACACCCGTTCGGCCTCCCGGTACTCGTCACGCTGGGTCAGTATGTAACCGAGGGTGGCCAGGGCCACGGCGTGATCGGGATGATTGCGGCTCACGGTGGCCTGGAAGATGCCCATCGCCTCGCGCTGATAGTGTTCGGCGCGGGCGAAATCGCCTGACCAGATCGCGGCGGCGGCCAGATTGCTCAGGGTCGATGCCACCGGCAGATTCTGATCGCCGAGCGTGGCGCGGTAGAGGTCGAGCGCCTCGCCGAACAGGAGGCCGGCGTGCCGGGAATCGCTCTTGGCATCGAGTTCGAACTGGCCGAACTGCAGCAGGATATCGGCCGTCTCCCGCGAGGGACCGGTGCCGTGCCGCGACAGCGCGAGCGCCTGGGTCAGGTAGGCCTCCGCGGAAACCAGATGTCCGCCATCGGTCAGCGCACGCGCCAGGTTCGCGAGGGCCGCCGCGGTGCGGCCCTCGTCCACGGGCCGTGCGTCGCGGCGGATGGCCACGGCCTGTTCGAGCAGGGGCACTGCGCGCTCGCTCAGCCCCTGGCGCCGATAGGCCAGACCGATGCTCTCCAGCAGTTGTGCGCGCACTTCGGGTTGCAGGCTGGCGTTGCCCAAAATTTTCTCGGCACCCCGGTCGAGCAGCTCCTTGGCCGTGGGTTCGCGTCCCAGGGCGTTGAACGGGTCGGCCTGCGAGAATACGTCCACCAGGAAAGCCGACACCTGCTGGGCGTGGTCCCGTTCCTGCGCCGTGGCATCGCGGGCGGCCTCGATGCGATGGTTCTGCCATAGCGTGACGCCGGCGATGACCAGCAGTCCGAGGAACAGGGCGGTGACGCTGATCACGGCGAGGAAATGACGGCGCAAGAATTTCGCGGTGTTGTAACGCCAGTCGGCGTGCCTGGCCAAGACCGGCCTGCCGAGCAGATGGCGGTTCAAGTCCTCGGCGAGCGCCTCCACCGACGGATAGCGCCGATCCGGCTCCTTGCGCATGGCCATGCCGACGATGGCATCCAGGTCTCCGCCGAGCCGGGTTCGCAGGCGTTGCGGCGACAAACCGCGTCGTTCCGCGATGCGCTCGCGATCGCCGGCGGATTCGTCGGGCAGCCCCACGACGACCAGCTGACTGGGCCGTACCGGTTCGTCCATGCAGATGGCGCGCTCGAGCTGCAACTGGCTGTAGCTCAACAGCCGGTAGGGCGAACGGCCGGTCAGGAGCTGGTAGAGCAGCACACCCAGCGTGTAGATGTCGGTGGCGGTGGTGATCGGCCGGCCAAGCACCTGCTCCGGCGCCGCGTTTTCCGGCGTTAGCACCCGTTCCTGCAGCCGAGTCACCGGCAGGGTGTGAGACAACGATTCCGGTGCCAGCAGCTTGGCGATGCCGAAGTCGAGCAGCTTGGGGTTTCCCTGGCCGGTGACGAAGATGTTCGCCGGCTTGATGTCCCGATGCACCACGAGATTGCGATGGGCGTATTGCACGGCCGCACACACCTGCAGGAACAACTGCAGCCGTTCGCGCACCCCCAGGTTGCAGTCGTCGCAGTACGCGTCGATGGCCTTGCCGTCGACGTGCTCCATCACCAGATAGGCCGTGCCGTCCTCCAGGTCGCCGCTGTCGATCAGCCGCGCGATGGCGGGATGATCCAGCGTGGCGAGGATGTGACGCTCGCTGTGCAGCCGGCTGCGCAACCTGGGATGCAGGGCGGCATGATGCAGCACCTTGATGGCCACGGACTGGTGATACTGGGAGTCCTCCCGCTCGGCGCCGTACACCGTGCTCATGCCGCCGTGGCCGAGGATGGACATCACGCGATACTGGCCGATGCGCGCGCCCAGCAGCCGATCCTGCTGTGCCGTCAGCAGCGCCTCGGCCGCCCTGCCGATGACCTCCGCCAGCGGATCCTCCATGCGACGATCGGAGGCCAGCAGCGATTCCACCGACCGGCGCAGTTCGACGTCGCTGCCGCAGGAATCCGCGAGATAGTCCCGGCATTCCACCGGGTCTCGATCCGCCACGTCCTCGAACAGCGACTGAATGCGCTTCCAGCGGTCGCGGGAGATCATCGGCGCGGCCCGATCTCGTTCACCAGCCATGCGCGGGCGAGCCGCAGATCGCGGTGCACCGTGGCCGTCGATGCCTCCATGGCCTCGGCCAGCTGCACGTAGGTCAGGCCGCCGAAATAATGCAGCTCCACCGCCTGCGCCAGCCTCGGTTCGAGGCGTTCCAGGCTCTCCAGCGCCTCGTCGAGCGCAATCACCCCCAGATCCGGTGGTTCGATCGGCACGCGGTCACTCTCCGCTTCCAAGCCTCCCGCCTGCCGCTTGGCGCGCGACCTCGACTTGGCGTGATCGACCAGAACCCGACGCATCAGCCTGGCCGCGAGCGCGAAGAAATGCTTTCGGTCTTGCAGCGCAATATTTGCCTGGATGAGGCGCAGAAAGGCTTCGTGGACCACGGCCGTGGCCTGCAACGTGTGGCCTGCGCGCTCGGAACGCATGTAATTGCGTGCGAGACGGCGCAATTCCTCGTACACCAAGGGGGTCAATCGCTCCAACGCCTGGGGATGCCCCGATCGCCAGTCGGTCAGCAGCTGGGTAAAGTTGGCTGGGACATGCATCGCCGGTTTCTCGTCACTGGTGAGGGGATTGTCCGGTCCACGTCGCTATTATCAGTAGGCCGCCCGAAGGGCGGCCGGTCGAGTTCACCACCACACAACGGAGATTTACACATGAAGTCTAGTCTAATTGCCTTGGCAGCATGCTGTGCGTTCGCCGGGTCTGCCGTCGCGGCGGACGATCCCGGAGTCCACCCGCCGCAGTTCGCGCGTCACGACGATCCGGGCGTGCACCCGCCGCAGTTCATTCGCACG
>CAZZWZ010000230.1:1817-6452 GCA_964657955.1 uncultured Steroidobacteraceae bacterium | reverse complement strand
GTGCACGACGCGTTGGAGATGACGGTGTCGCTCGCCTTGAGCTTGGCGTGGTTCACCCCGTAGACGATGGTGGCGTCCACGTCATCGCCGCCGGGGGCGGAGATCACCACCTTCTTCGCCCCGGCGGTCAGGTGCGCCGACGCCTTGGCCTTGGTGGTGAACAGCCCGGTGCACTCGAGCACCACGTCCACCCCGAGTTCACCCCAGGGCAGCTTCGCCGGATCGCGCTGTGCCACGACCCGGATGCGATCGCCGTTCACCACCATGGAATCGCCGTCGACGTGCACGTCGCCGCGGAAGCGGCCATGCGCGGTATCGAACCGGGTCAGATGGGCGTTGGTCTTCGCATCGCCCAGATCGTTGATCGCCACGATGTCGATCTGTTCCCGCAGCGACCCCTCGTACAGCGCGCGCAAGATGTTGCGGCCGATACGCCCGTATCCATTGATCCCCACTTTGATAGCCATCGCACTCCTCAGGCGCTGCGCGCCGAATTGATCCGCATCGTTACTCTCGTCGGGCCAGCACGCCGTCGAGCGCCGCCGTCACCCGGTCGACCGTGAAACCGTAGGCATCGAAAAGCGCCTTCGCCGGCGCCGAGGCGCCGAAATGATCGAGCCCCAGGACCGCCCCCTGCGGTCCCACGAACTGCCACCACCCGTGGGTGGCTCCCGCCTCGACGGCCACCCGCCGGGTGACCTCGGGCGGCAAGACGCTGTGCCGGTAGGCGTCGTCCTGCCGTTCGAACGCGGCGGTGCTCGGCATGGACACCAGACGGACGCGCCGTCCCCGGCCGGCCGCCGCACGCACCGCGGCGGCGGCGATCGCCACCTCGGAGCCGGTGGCGATGACGATGGCCTCCGGCGTCCCTTCGCAGTCGGCGAGGACGTAGCCGCCGCGACGGATGGCCGCCACCTGCGCCGCATCGCGCGGCTCGTGGGCCAGCGATTGGCGGGTGAGGATCAGGCAGGTGGGGCCGCGGTTCTCGACGGCCACACCCCAGGCAGCGGCGGTTTCGACGGCATCGCAGGGGCGCCAAAGGTCGAGTTGCGGGATCAGGCGCAGGCTCGCCACCTGCTCGACGGGCTGGTGGGTGGGGCCGTCCTCGCCCAGGCCGATGGAATCGTGCGTGTAGACGAAAATCACCCGCAGGCGCATGAGGGCCGCCATGCGCACGGCGTTGCGCGCGTAGTCCGAGAAGGTCAGGAAGGTGCCGCCGTACGGGATGAAACCGCCATGGCCGGCCATGCCGTTCAAGATGGCCGACATCCCGAATTCGCGCACCCCGAAATGGACGTAATTGCCGCCGGCGGACTCCGCGGTCAGCGCCACGGAATCCTTGCGCAGCGTGCCGTTCGACGGGGTCAGATCGGCGGAGCCGCCCAGCAATTCCGGCAGCGCGGGACCGATGACGTTCAGCGTGGCCTGCGATGACTGCCGGCTTGCCAGCGCCTTGCCCTCGGCCTGATTCCCACCGACGGTCGCGCTCACGAGCGCGCCGAATCCGGCCGGCAGATCGCCCGCCATGCGCCGCTCCAATTCGGCCGCCAGTGCGGGAAATTCGGACCTGTAGGCGGCAAATCGGGTGCGCCAGTCCTGTTCGAGTTTCGCGCCCTTGTCGCGGCGGTCCCAGGCGGCACGGATGTCGGCGGGGATCTCGAACGGCGGCGCTTTCCAGCCCAGGTGGGCGCGGGTCGCGGCGATCTCCGCGTCGCCCATGGCCTCGCCGTGCATGGACGCGCTGCCCTGTTTGTTCGGGGCGCCCCAGCCGATGATGGTCCGGGCGCAGATCAACGAAGGCCGCGAGGTGTCGGCGCGGGCCGCGGCCAGGGCGGCCGCGACGGCCTCGCTGTCATGACCGTCCACGCCGGCAAGCACCTGCCAACCGTAGGCCTCGAAACGCTTGGCCGTGTCGTCGCCGAACCAGCCCACCACCTTTCCGTCGATGGAGATGCCGTTGTCGTCGTACACCAGGATGAGCTTGCCCAGGCGCTGTGTGCCGGCAAAGGAAGCCGCTTCGTGCGAGATCCCCTCCATCATGCAACCGTCGCCCAAGAACACGTAGGTATGGTGGTCGACGATGCGATGTCCCGGCCGGTTGAAGGTGGCGGCCAGGGTGCGCTCGGCCAGCGCCATGCCCACGGCATTGGCGAATCCCTGCCCGAGCGGCCCGGTGGTCGTCTCGATCCCCAGATGCGGCTCACGTTCCGGATGACCGGCCGTTTTCGAGCCGAACTGACGGAAATTGCGGATGTCCTCCAGCGACAGGGCATAGCCGGTCAGATGCAGCACGGCGTACAGGAGCATGGAGGCATGACCGTTCGACAGCACGAAACGATCCCGGTCCATCCAGGTCGGGTTGCCCGGATTGAACTTAAGCACGTCGCGCCACAGCACCTCGGCGATGTCGGCCATTCCCATGGGCGCGCCCGGATGTCCGGAGTTCGCCTTTTGGACCGCATCCATCGACAGAGCGCGGATGGCGTTGGCAAGGTCGCGACGGGTGGGCATGGGATGATTCTTATCGTGGGGAGAGCACGGTATTCTCGCCCATGCGACCTTCACCGGCAACCGCGAACGCATCGGCGGGGCGGGTCTGGAACCAGTTCACCGATGCCGGCGGAGCGCCTTGCTACCATGTGTGAGATGCAAATTTTACAAATCACCGACCCACACCTGTACGGCTCGGCGGACGGCAATTTGCGGGGCGTGAAAACCGATTCCAGTTTGCGCGGGGTGCTCGACCATGCGCTCGCGCAATCCGCCGGGTACGCGGCCATTCTGGTGACCGGCGATCTGGTGCAGGACGACCCGTCGGGTTATCTGCGGTTCAAGGGCATCCTGGGCGATCTCGATACGCCGGTGCTGTGCATGCCGGGCAATCACGACGAACCCGACATCATGCGTCGCTGCCTCGACCAGCCGCCGTTCCAGTATTGCGGGCGACGCACGATCGACGGTTGGCAGTTCATCCTGCTCGACAGCTACCATCCGGGACACGTGGGCGGTCGCCTGAGCGCGCAGGAACTCGAGCGTCTGGACGGGGCGCTCGCGGCCTCGCCCGCGCACGCGCTGGTGTGCCTGCATCACCACCCGGTGCCGATGGGAAGCGGCTGGCTGGACTCCATCGGCCTGGCCAACGCCGATGAATTCTGGCGGGTGATCGACGCCCACGCCCAAGTGCGTGGCGTGGTGTGGGGCCACGTTCACCAGAACTACGACGGCGAGCGCCGCGGCGTGCGCCTCTTCGGCACGCCGTCCACGTGTGCGCAGTTCCTGCCCCACAGCGAACGGTTCGCCGTGGACGCCCGTCCACCCGCCTACCGTCGGTTCGAGCTCCAGCCCGACGGCCACATCCACTCTGAAGTTCATTGGGCCGCGCACGCACGCATCACGCAGGCCGTCGCTCGCTGAGATCATGCGCGACCGCCCGCGCAACGTGAGGTGGTGGCCGGCGCTGCTGTTGCTCGTCCTGGCCGGCGGCAGCCGCGCCGCCGGCCTGCACTGCCTCTGGGAGTTGCGCGGCAAGCACAACACGGTCTACCTGCTCGGCTCCATCCACGTGCTGCGACCCACGGATTATCCCCTTGCCGCCGTGATGCTCGATGCCTACGCGGCCGCCGATTCCCTGATCATGGAGATCGATCCCCAGGAAATCGATTCGGCGGCCACGCAGACCGAAATGCTCACCGATGCGCTCCTGCCCGAAGGCAAGTCCCTGCAGACCGTGCTGGGAGCCCGGCGCTACGCGCACGCCTCGAGCCTGGCGGGGGCGTTGGGCGCCGATCTGTCGGCGTTCGACCGGTACGCGCCGTGGTTCGCGGCGGAGGCCATCTCCCAGCAGCAGCTGCTGAAACTCGGCTTCGAGCCGCAATCGGGCGTGGAGATGTATTTTCTCGGGCGCAGCAGGACCGACGGCAAGCGCATCGCGGGCCTGGAGACCGCGCACGACCAGATCGCGCTCTTCCAGGCCCTGTCACTGGACGCGCAGGCCGACTACCTGGTGTCGAGCCTCGAGCAGGCTCATGAGCTGCCTTCCGAAATCGACGACATGGTGCATGCCTGGCAGCGCGGCGATGCCGCCTGGTTCACGCGGGAGATCGCCTCGGAATTCGGCTCCGACCCGGCGCTGTACGAATCGCTGCTGGCCGCGCGCAATCGCCGGTGGCTGCCGCGGATCGAGGCGTTGCTGAACGAGCGCGAGAACTATCTCGTCATCGTCGGCACGGGTCACCTCGTGGGCCGCGGCAGCGTCATCGAGCTGCTGCGAAGGGACGGAGTCGGCGCCGTTCAGCGCTGACCGGGACCCTCCCCGCCGTGGTGCGGCTCGGCCGCCCGCTGCGCTTCGAGCGTGGCGAGCTGCGTCTTCTGCGCCGGGGTCAGCACCGCGTACAGGCGCGACTTCAACTCGGCGCCCTGCGTGGTCCGCTGCGATGCCAGGGTGGCGTCCGCCTGCGCCGTCTGTGCGACCAGGCCCGCATAGCTCGGATCGTCGGGACTCGTCTGCATCAGCTTCAGATGATTGGCGTGCTGCTGTTCGTGCAGGGTCTTCATCTGCGGCTCCGCGGCGGCCACGATGGACTTGACCGAAGCCTGCTGCTCGGCGGTGAGATTGAGCTTCTGGTACAGCCCCGC
>CAZZWZ010000230.1:0-1807 GCA_964657955.1 uncultured Steroidobacteraceae bacterium | reverse complement strand
TGTCCGCGACCGTGATGCCAGGGGCCGCCGTGATCGGTCCCCGCGGCGTCGGAGGAGGCCGGCGCCGCCGCATCGTCGGCGGCGTTGCCGATGGCCACGCCCACCGCGCCGGCGAGCAGCGCGCCCCCGGCCACCATGGTTCCCAGCAAATTGCGTATCGATTTCATGCTCTGGTGCTCCGCGTTGAATGACACGCCGCCATCCTATGCCGGCGCGCCGCGGACGAACGTCAGCGGCGGTGAAAGACAATGCAAAGAACTGTGAATTTTTGCGTTGTGCGGCTCGCTTCGCGGCGATTGTGCGAAAGTAACCGCAACGCCCATGAACGCCCCGATCCAACCGCCGCCCGAAGCCCGCGTCCTCCTGGTCGACGACGATCGGGAGCTGTGTCAGATGCTCACCGAATATCTGGAAGCGGAGCATTTCACGGTGAAGAGCGTGCACGACGGCGGCGATGCGCTGACCGAGCTCGGCGGCGGACGATTCGAGATCGTGATCCTCGACGTCATGCTGCCGCGGCTCGGCGGCTTCGACGTGTTGCGGCGGCTGGGCGCCTCGCATTCCACCCCCATCCTCATGCTGACGGCGCGCGGCGACGACGTGGATCGAATCGTCGGCCTGGAATTGGGGGCGGACGATTATCTGAGCAAACCGTTCAACCCGCGCGAACTGGTGGCACGCATGCGCGCCATCCTGCGCCGGGCGAGCAGCCGCGGCGGCCGTGACGAGGCGCCCGACCGGCTGACGGTGGGCGCCATCGTGCTCGACACCGGCACGCGCCAGGTGCGCATCGCCGATGCGCCGGTGAACCTCACGGGCGCCGAGTTCCGCGTGCTGGAGTTGTTGATGCGCGCGGCGGGGCAGGTGATCTCACGGGACGCGATGACCGAGCAGGCCCTGGGCCGGCGCCTCGTACCCTACGATCGCAGCATCGATACGCACATCAGCAATCTGCGCCGCAAACTCGATCTGGAGGCGGACGGCAATCCGCAGATCAAGAACGTGCGGGGCTCGGGCTACATGCTGACCCGCGTGGAACCGGCGCGCTGAGCGCATGCGCAGTCTGTTCGTCCGGATCTTCGTGCTGTTCTGGATCGCGATGGCGCTCATCGTCGGCGGCAGCATCGCGGTCACCTTCATGGCGGCGGCCCGCGAATACGAGTCCCCGGAATCGCAACGCCGCCCGAACGCGGCGATCGAAGCGTCGGAGGTGCTCGCCACCCGGGGCATCGGCGCACTGAAGGACTGGCTCGCCGCCAACAAGAATTCCGCGGCCGATCGCGAGCTCTTCATCATCGCACCGGACGGCCGGGATATTCTCGGTCGCCGGCTGTCCGAAGGCGCGGTGCGCCGGATGGAAATCGCCCGCCAGTTCGGGCCGCCGCCGCCCGGCAATTTTCGGCCGCCGCGCTTCGCGCCGCAGATCGTCGCACCCGACGGGGCCACGTACACCGTGCTGCTCGTGCCGCGGCGCGCCAGCATCTTCGGCGCCCTGAGCCTGCCGGGAATCTCGCTGACCATTCTTGCCATCGCGCTCACCGTGAGCGCGCTGGCGAGCTGGTGGCTGGCCGAACACCTGAGCGCCCCCATCCGGCGCATCCAGGCCGGCGCGCGCGCGCTCGCCGCCGAAACGGTGGCTCTCGACGCGAGCGAGGCGCGGGTGAGCGCGGGGCTCGAGGGCCGCCGGGACGAGCTGGCGGTGCTCGCGCGCGATTTCGACGCCATGGCCGACCAGCTGCGCGCGAACCGCGCCGCCGTCACCCAGCTGCTGCGCGACATTTCGCACGAGCTGCGTTCCCCGCTCGCC
>CAZZWZ010000229.1:0-6476 GCA_964657955.1 uncultured Steroidobacteraceae bacterium | reverse complement strand
TCGGCGCCCCACGCCGCGAGCAGCGCGGCCACGATGAACTGCGGCAGTGCCATGGTGACGCAGGCCACTTCCGCCGCGTGCTCGGCTCCCAGCAGCACGGGCAGGGAGCGCACACCGCAGCGCGTGTCGCCGGCGATCGATTTGAAGTCGTTCAGCGTCATGATGCCGTGTGCGCCCGCGCTGTAGAGCGCGGCGAGCGCGATGACGTGTCCGGACGGCGTGACGCCGCCCAGCATCACCGCGGCACCCGTCACCCACGCGAGGCCTTCGTAGCTCACGGCGCAGGCGAGATTGCCCCACCAGCCGTTCTGCTTCAACCGCAGCGGCGGCGCGCTGTAGAGCCAGGCCAGCACCAATCCCAGCGCGGCCGCACCGAGCACCCAGGTTCCGAGCGCGGCTGCACAGGTCAACGATGCCAGGGTCCAGCACAGCGCCACGTACAGGCCCCACTGGCCCGGCATCCTGCCCGACGGGATGGGACGCTGCGGCTCGTTGATGGCATCGACGTGCCGGTCGAACCAGTCGTTGACCGCCTGGCTGGCGGCACACAGCAGCGGTCCGCTCAGCAAGACGCCCGTCACCACCGTGCCCCAGCGGCCCCGCGCGCCCACGCCGGAGGACACGGCGCCGCAGCCGAACGCCCACATCGGCGGGAACCAGGTGATGGGCTTGAGCAGTTCCAGCACCGTTGCCGGCGCGGGGAACTCGGCGGTCCAGGTCGTGGGTGCGGTGCGGGCCATGCGTCTTCGCGCCACTACTCGGACTGTTCGCTTTCGGCCGAGGCCAGTTCGCCCAGCCCGTAACGCCGCAGCTTCGCGTACAGGCTCTGACGGCTGAGCCCGAGAATCTCCGCGGCCGAGGCACGATTGTCGCCGGTGATCTCCAGGGCCGCCTCGATGCACAGCTTCTCGATCATGTCCGTCGACTCCCGCACAAGGTCCTTGAGCGGCACGCGCCCCACCAGTTCGGTGAGCTGCTCCACCGACCGTGGCTTGTCGCGGCTGACCTGACGGTCGAAGATCACCCGCTGACCCACGTCGCGAATGGTGAAACCGAAACACGGCTCCTCGCCGTCCACCACGGACACGGCGCAGATCTCCACGTCGCTGGTGGAACCGTATTCGCCGCGCAATTGGGTGGCGAACAGACGCAATGCCCCGTGCTCGCGCAGCTGCGCGGTGAGCAGGTTGAAATCCACCCCGGGCCGGCCCAGCCATCGCTCCAGCGGCTCGTTGCGGGATTGTTCCTCCGTGGCCAGCTGCACGAGATCGAGGAACGCGCGATTCGCGAACAGGATCCGGCCTTCGAGATTCGTCACGACGAACCCCTCCGGCGCGCTGGCGACGATTTCGAGCACCTTCGAATTCTGGGTGGGCGTGACCGATGCGCGCTCGGCATTCAATGGCGAGAGCCGGATGAGGAAGAACGACGAGCGCTCCTCCCTGAACAAGGAGGCCGCCACCAGGAACGCGCGCGTGCCGTCCACCGAGTTGACCGCCACCTCGTTGGTCCGACCCGTCGCGAGCACGGCGCCCAGCAAACTCTGGAGCGCCTGCGTGCTCTGCTCGTCGAAGCCTTCGGGAAACAGACGGCCCACCAGCCGGATCGAGCCCGCGCCCAGCAACTTGCCGGCCGCCGGGTTGGCCTCGAGCACCTTGCGGTTGGTGGCATCCACGATCAGGACCGCTTCGGAGGCCACCTGGAACAGCAGCCGGTGGCGCGCCTCCGCCTGACGCAGCTTCAGATATTCGCGCTCCATCGACTGCTGCGCGCTCACCAGTTGCTGCTGCAGATTCGCCATGGGCTGCATGCTGCGGCCGAAGGCGACGACGTGGCCGTCGCCGGTCACCTGCACGGCGGCATACACCACCGGAAAACTCTGGCCCACGCCGGACACGTGGTTGACCATGCGCCATCGGGGCATGCCCTTCACGGCCGAGTCGCGCAACAGCGCCTCGACCTTCGGGCGGCTCTCCACCGTCACCGTGCTCGCCCAGGTCTGGCCCATCCATTTGTCGGCCAGCGACGAGGACAGGGCCTCGCTGCCGAAAGACACGTCCCGAATGATTCCCTGCCGCGCGTCGGAGAGGACGAGTGCGACATCGGCAGCCACGGTGATGAGCTTGCTGGCCGTCTCGCTGTCGAGATGGTTCAACCACTTAGTCGCGCTGGTGAATTGCTTCACGAGACATCATCCGAACACACGTCCATCAAACTCCTTGGTTTCATCGACAGTTCATCGTCCGCTTGCGCATCGGTCAGTGGGCCGATCCCCGGCAGCCCCACATGTGCTCGGCGCGCACGACGGCCATGGGACCGTCGATCGCGGTGGCGTCGGCGCCCACGATGGCCGCCAGTTCCGGGCGGGCCACCAATACCGGGCCGCCCACCAGAATCCCGACCGAAGGATTGCGCGAGGCCTGGCGGATGGTGCGGATGATGGCCGACACGTCGTCGACGCGGGTTTCGCTGCCCACCGACAATCCGACGACGGCGAACCAATTCTGTCTCACCACGTCGATGATGTCGGAGGCGTTCGCCGGATATTCGTGCCAGACCTCCCAGCCCGCCTTGCGCAGGAATTGCGCCACCAGCGTGATGCCGAAGGTGTGTTGATCGCCCGGAATCGGTGCCAGCAGGATGTTACGTTCGACTTGCAGGTCCGCGCTCTCGGCCGGCCTGAACTCCGGACTGAGTTCGCGCAGCAGGTGGTGAAGACGGCACAACCCCACGGTGACCTGCATGAAATCGCATTGGTCCTCCTCCCACAGCAACCCCAGCTCGCGTGCGGCCGGGGCCAGCAGGCCCAGACAGATCCCTTCGAGCGTCGCGCCCCGCTGGCGCACGGTCTCCACGTAAGCCGAGGCCACCGCCACGTCGTGCGTGAGCAGCAGCCGTACCAGTTCGCGCACGTCGGTGTCATCGGGGCTTTTCGCCCCGGGCTTGCCGGCCGCGGGAGGCACCCGCGCGATCCGGCGCGACATCACCAGGCGCGGCACGATTTCACCCTCGATGGTACGCACCAGGCGCGCCATCTGGGCTGCGGATTCGTCCCGCCCCAACCCGACGTGTCCGCCCTCGGTGCGACCGGCGTCCCACGGTCCAGTCTTTTTCTTCCACCCCGCCAAAACGTCACCCCTGTGCATTGGATCGCAGCCTCTAGAAGATACTCGGGTGCAGCCCCCGCCGGTTCCACGACTTCATCAACCTCCGATCGCTCGACTTCGCATGGGAATTTGCCGCCTCCATGCCTGTTTTCGGAACATCGCAATTTTGGCTACAGTTGTCAAGTTTGCTTTACGTACAGTTTAGTTGACAGCCGGGCGCCATCGGCGCTAGGGTTAGTCACGATGTCGCTTTACACCAAAGAGCAACGACTCCGACGAGATCGATCGCCGTGGACCCTCGTCCAGGGAGTGCTCGCCCCCATCCAGTTCCTGGTGTTCCTGGTGAGCGCCGTTCTGGTGGTGCGCTACCTGGCGACTGGCGACGGCCTGGCCTGGGCCACCGGATCGGTGGTGGTCAAGACCTTGGTTCTCTACACCATCATGCTCACCGGCTGCCTCTGGGAGAGGGACGTCTTCGGGCGATACTTGTTCGCGGCCGCCTTCTTCTGGGAAGACTTCGTGAGCATGTTCGTGCTCGCCCTGCATACCGTGTACCTGGCGGCCTTGTTCACCGGCGCGTTGCCTCCGCACTGGCAAATGTACATCGCGCTGGCGGCCTATGCCGCCTATTTGACGAACGCCGCCCAGTTCCTGGTCAAGCTTCGTAGAGCCCGCCTCGAAGGTGTCGAGAATGCAAAGCAGCGCCCGCGTCCGGTATCGGCGGGGCTGGCCACGTGAGCGGCCCGCGCATTTCCACCGAGCGCGGCCAGCGCGAGGTCTTTTGCGGCTTGACCGGCATCATCTGGCTGCATCGCAAGATCCAGGATGCGTTCTTCCTGGTGGTGGGTTCCCGTACCTGCGCTCATCTGATCCAGTCGGCGGCGGGCGTGATGATCTTTGCGGAACCGCGCTTCGCGACCGCGATCATCGACGAGCGCGATCTGGCCGGTCTCGCCGACGCGAACGACGAACTGGATCGCGTGGTGGGCCGCCTGCTCGCCCGCCGCCCGGACATCAAATTGCTGTTCCTGGTCGGATCGTGTCCGTCGGAAGTCATCAAGCTGGATCTGTCACGCGCCGCCCTGCGCCTGTCGGGACGATTCTCGCCCCAGGTGAGGGTGCTCAACTATTCGGGGAGCGGCATCGAGACCACGTTCACGCAGGGCGAGGATGCCTGCCTGGCGTCGCTGGTTCCCAGTCTGCCGCCCAAAACCCGCGGAAGCGCCCCCGGGCTGCTCATCGTGGGCGCGCTCGCGGACGTGGTGGAGGACCAGATGCGTCGCCTGCTCGTCGACATGGGCATCGAGGACGTGCACTTCTTCCCGCCGCGTCGCTCCACGGAGCTGCCCGCGGTGGGACCCGACACCCGCTTCCTGCTGGCGCAGCCCTTCCTCGCCGACACCGCCCGCGCCCTGGAGGAGCGGGGTGCCCGACACGTCCCGGCCCCGTTTCCGCTGGGCGCCGAAGGCACTCTCGGATGGCTCAGAGCAGCTGCGCGCGAATGGCGGATCGAGGAGACGCATTTTCGCCGCGCCACGCAGTCCGCCTACGAGCGGGCCCAGCGCGCCCTGGCGCGCTACCGGGATCGGCTGGAGGGCAAGCGCGTTTTCTTTTTCCCGGATTCCCAGCTGGAGATTCCGCTGGCGCGGTTTCTGGCGAATGAAATGTGCGTGGAACTGGTCGAAGTGGGCACGCCCTTCCTCCACCGCGCGCACCTTGCGGCCGAGCTGGAGCTGTTGCCGGCGAACACGGCGGTGGTCGAAGGTCAGCATGTGGATCATCAACTGGACCGCTGTGTCGCGTCCGCGCCCGACCTCGTGGTGTGCGGGCTGGGGCTTGCGAATCCGCTCGAAGCCCGCGGCCTGACGACCAAGTGGTCGATCGAACTGGTGTTCACTCCCATCCAGGGGTTCGATCAGGCGGGCGATCTCGCCGAATTGTTCGCCAGGCCTCTGGTCCGCCGCACGCGGCTGGTGGCCTGACGTGCAGCTCACGGTGTGGACTTACGAGGGACCGCCGCACGTGGGCGCCATGCGCATCGCCACGGCGATGCGTGACGTCCATTACGTGCTGCACGCCCCGCAGGGCGACACGTACGCAGACCTGCTGTTCACCATGATCGAGCGGCTGCCGCGGCGACCGCCGGTGACCTACACGACGTTCCAGGCGCGCGATCTGGGCGGCGACACCGCCGGGCTGTTTCAACGTGCCGCCGCCGAGGCGTTCGAGCGCTTCAAACCGCAGGCCCTGCTGGTGGGCGCGTCGTGCACGGCGGAATTGATCCAGGACGATCCGGGCGGTCTTGCGCGGGCCCTGCACCTCCCCATTCCGGTGATTCCGTTGGAACTGCCCTCCTATCAGAAGAAGGAGAACTGGGGCGCGGCCGAGACCTTCTATCAGCTGGTGCGGACGCTGTGCGCGGGCGATGCGCCGGCGCCCGGTTTCAAGAGGCCTGCCCGTGAGCCGGGCGTGCGGGCGGCGTGCAACGTGCTCGGGCCGTCGGCGCTCGGGTTCCGGCACCGCGACGACGTGCGCGCGGTGCGGGAGATCCTCGAGCAACTGGGGGTCGACGTCAACGTGATGGCGCCGCTGGATGCGAGTCCCCGGGACCTCATGCGCCTGGGCGAGGCGGATTTCAACGTCGTGTTGTATCCGGAGATCGCCTACCAGGCGGCGCAGTGGCTGGGCCGCACCTTCGACCAACCGTCGGTCAAGGCCGTTCCGATCGGCCTGGGCGCGACGCGCGAGTTCATTGAGGAGGTCGCGCGACTGGCGGGCGTCGATCCGTCGCCGGCGCTGCGCGGCACTCCGTCGCATGCCGGCTGGTATTCGCGATCGGTGGATTCCACTTATCTCACGGGCAAACGCGTGTTCGTGTTCGGGGACGCCACGCACGCCATCGCGGCGGCGCGCATCGCCGCCGAAGAGCTGGGGTTCACGGTGGTGGGCCTGGGCACCTACGGCCGCGAGTTCGCGCGCGACGTGCGCGAGGCCGCGAAAAAGTACGGGATCGAGGCGTTGATCAGCGACGATTACCTCGAGGTGGAAGCGCGGGTCGCCGAATTGCAGCCCGAACTGGTGCTGGGAACGCAGATGGAACGCCACATCGCCAAGCGGCTGGGCATCCCCTGCGCCGTGATCTCGGCGCCCGTGCACGTGCAGGATTTTCCGGCGCGCTACTCGCCGCAGATGGGTTTCGAAGGCGCGAACGTCATGTTCGACACCTGGGTGCATCCCTTGATGATGGGCCTGGAGGAGCATCTGCTCACCATGTTCCGCGGCGACTTCGAATTTCACGACACGGCCCCCGCGTCGCACCTGGGTTCCACCGCCGCCCTGCCCCGCGCGCCGGACCTCGTGGCGCCGGGC
>CAZZWZ010000228.1:0-6489 GCA_964657955.1 uncultured Steroidobacteraceae bacterium | reverse complement strand
TGGGGCCACCGCGGATGCGGCCACCGACGACGCCGAGGCGGCCGCCACCGCCGGCACGACCGTCAAACCACCGCGCCGGACACCATCTCGCGCCTGAAGAATTGATACCGGTTGCGGCCCGCGGCCTTGGCCTGATACATGGCGATATCGGCATTCCGCATGAGGGTGGCGGAATCCGCCGCGTCGGTGGGGCTGGTCGCGATGCCGATGCTCGCGCCGATCTGGAGGCGGTGCCCTGCGATCTCGAAAGGCGCATTGAGTGCCGCCGTCACCTTGGTCGCACAGATCGCGGCGTCCTCGGCGTGCGTCGTGTCGGCGAGCATGATGATGAATTCGTCGCCCCCGAAACGGCTGACCGTGTCCGAGCTGCGCACGCACGCCCGCAGTCTGAGCGCGACCATCTGCAGGAGCTGATCGCCCACCGAGTGCCCGAGCGAATCGTTGACCGGCTTGAACCGGTCGAGGTCGATGAACAACATCGAGACCATGCTGCCGTTGCGCTGGGTCCTCTCGAGGGCCTGATCGAGTCGATCGGCGAGCAGGGTGCGATTCGGCAGCCCGGTCAACGTGTCGTGCAGCGCGAGGCGCGTCAGCTTCTCGGCCTGGTCGCGGGCCACGGTCACGTCGTGCGCCACCATCACGGCACCCACCACGCCGCCGCGCTTGTCATGAATGGGAGAAGCCGAAATTTCCACGGCGATCTCCTCGCCGTCGCGTCGGATGAGCACGCAGGAGCCCTCCACGCGGACTGTCCGGTCCTCGATGATGGATTGCATCGTGGGACACGAGACGTGTTCACGCGTGGTCGAATCCACGAGAAAGTAGATCTTGTCGAGCAGCTGACCGCAGGCCTCGGCCTGCGTCCAACCCGTCATCTTCTCGGCGATGACGTTGAGGAACGTCACCCAGCCCCGGAAGTCGATGCTGATGACGGCATCCCCGATGGAGTTCAAAGTGACCTGCGCTCGCTCCTTCTCCTCGAACAAGGCCTCGGCGTTGGCCAGCAAGGTCTCTTCGGTGGTCTTCAGGGCGAGTTCGGCGGTGCGCTGGAGCATGATGTCGCGAAATACCACGACGGCGCCACCCAACCGGTCCCCGGCGTCGCGCAGGACGCTCACGTGGTAGTCGATGATGATGGGGCGCTCCGCCGCGCCCAGCAACACGGCCCGCCGCTGATCCCGGGTGCCCTCCTTGCGCACGCAGGCCTCCACCGCCTCGCCGATCGCGTATCCCGAGGCCACGTCGACGATGGACATGACGACGGCCAGCGGTCGCCCGATGACCTCCGCCGACGCGACGCCGATCAACGCCTCCGCGCTGGCGTTCATGAACGTGATGCAGTCGGCCACGTCGATGGTGATCACCGCATCCGCCACATTGGCCAATGCGGCTTCCAGATAATGGCGTGGCGCTACCTGCCGCACTTCGCCGTCCCGGTCGGATTTAAGTGAATTTGCGGACATTCAACCCTCGAATAGAGGCCGATTGCATCGGTCGGACCGGCGGTTCGCAGCGCGATTTCCTGCGAAATCCACGTAAGAATATCTCAGTCCGCCAATGCCTTACCCTGGCTCGGGTCACAATTTAGCCGTCATCGGGGCGGATGGGAACCGCGTCGCAGTGTGGAGACACGCAGGGGGCGGCCGGGTTCAGCGATCGCCTGAACATTAAGAAAACTTGAGGTTCGCGGCCGGTGGGCCGCGTGGTGGCCGCGATGCGCGCATCGGCCATCAGGACAGGGCAATGCCCGCCCTGGCCGCCGATCGACTCCCCGCCACGGGTTGGTTGCAGGATCCGTGATAGGTGTACACCAGTGAATATTTTACAAAGTTGCTGAAATTGCGGCCCGCCGAATGCAGCGTATTGCAGTGGAAGAAGACGGCGTCTCCGGGCGAGAGGCGCGGCGACTCCGCCGCTTCGAGGAGGGCACGGTTGTCGGCTTGCTCGGAAAGCAAAAATTTCGACTCGTCGAACCGGTCACCCCCCAGCGTCATGCGATGAGAGCCCGGCACGAACCACAACGCGCCGTTGTCGATCTCCTCGACGCCCAATGCCAGCCAGATCGATACCAGGTCGTCACGCTCGAACGACCAGTAGCGGATGTCGCGGTGCCAGCCCGTCAGACTGCCGTGATCCGGATGCTTGGTCATCAGACAATTGTGATGGGCCAGCGACAGGACGACGGACTCGCCGAAATACTCTCGCAACCAATCACGCGATGAACGCGCTTCGGCCCAGCGGGCGAACTCGGGGCTGCGCCCATGGGCGTCCAGCAGCCGTCGCACCGTCTGTCCACCCACGTCGCTCCGCGAAGCGGGCGCACCCGGATACCGCAGGTCGGCCTCCAACTCCAGGGGTTCACGCCGCGCAACCAGCTGCTCGCCCGCCGTCCGGTTCAGCGTCTCCAGCGCCGCCGTCGGCAACCATTGCGGCATCAACACATAGCCTCGATCGCGCAGGCGCGCGATCGAGGCCGCATGCGGCGCTTCGGCGGCCATCACCAATTATAGGAAGCCGAGAGCGCGAGCACGTGCTGCGTGGATCGTCGGGTGATCGGGCTGCTGACCGCCGATCCAAGCAGCCGATCCACCGCCAGATTGGCATTGCACAGCCAATGACTGCCGACGAAACGGGTGGCCGAAAAGCCGAATCCCGCAGCCTCGGCGCCGCCGTGCGCATCGTCGATGCGATATCCCGACGCCAGGGATTGTGCCGGCGTCACGCCGAACTCCTTCTGCAGGTAGGGATGGTTCGCGACCGTGACGGAAGGTCCCGCGAACATGAACAGCTTCTCCGAGCTGCCGGGCAGCGGCATGTACGCTGCCAGGTCGCCGACCAGGCCATCCGCGCCGCCCACGACCTGACGCACGTCCGCCCGCAGCACCAGGGGAAAATCCTTCGAAACGACGTACGACGCGAAGGCCTTGACCACGGCCGCCGGCGATATGTCGCCGAGGCCGTGCAGATGGGCGATGTCGTCCTCGACGTGTCGGCCCAGATCGTAGCCGACGGCAAGGCCCGCCCGGTAATTCGTTCCATGGATGATGTTGACCCCCAGCCCTTCGCCGGTGGAGGCAAACGCGATGTCGCGGTAGCGCACGTTGATCACGGGGCCGCCGACGACGCGGTAGGCCTGCGAACCGTCGTAGAGCGGCTGGTGCTCGGCCGCGAGTCCGGTCACCACCCGCCAATCCGGTATCTGATCGGGGGCGAACAATTTCTCGAGCGGGACGCCCCCTGAATATTGCCATTCCTGCAGCGGTGACGGAGTCTGCGACCAGGCCGATCGGGAGACGACGGAACCCCATAAGACCATCAGACCGGCCAGCCAGCGCACCGCGCCCGGCGATCTGAATGAAACCCCAGTCATAACCTCGAAACCTCCGCTGATTGCGCCCGAGTATGCGGGACCATCGGCGGGTCCAAGCACTGGCCGAGTCCTACGCGGGGGGTCGGACATTGCCCTGTCCCGGCGTCGGACGGTGCGCCGCCGCGCCGCCGCTCACGCGTGCGGCGCATCGAGCAGCCCGAGCCGGCGCAGCAGCGGGGTCATGGTGAGCCCCTGCCCGAAAATCGAGAACGCCACCACCGCGAAGGTCACCGTGATGATGGCATCGCGGCGTGGAAAGCCTTCGGGCAGCGCCAGTGCGAGCGCCAACGCCAGCGCGCCGCGCAGTCCACCCCAGAACAGGATTTGCTGATGGCGTGGATCGATCCGCAGTCGACCATGCGCGAACAGTGCGCACAGGGGATAGATCGCCACGGCACGGCCCACCAGCACCAGCGCGATGGCCACCGTTACCGTGCCTCTCAGGCCGCTGAAGCTTTGCTCGGCTTCCTGCGCTCCGATGAGCAGGAAGATCAATGAATTCGCGATGAACGCGTTGAACTCCCAGAACGGCCCGAGCGCACGGCGTCCGGCCTGCGTGATCGCATCGGAGGACCGATAGTTGCCCACGACCAAGCCTGCCGTCAGCGCGGCGAGCACGCCCGACATGTGATAGTGCTCGGCGAAGAAGAAGGAACCGTAGGCTGCCAGGGTGGTGAAGGTCAGTTCGACCAGGTAATCGGGCGTGCGGCCGGCCAGGAACATCAGTCCCAGCGAAACGACGAAGCCCACCGTGGCGCCGCCGACGATGGTCACGAACAGCGCGCCGGCGAGAGCGCCGAGCCCCTGCTGATCGCCCGCCAGCACACCCAGCACCGTCACGAACGCGACGGCTGCCGTGCCATCGTTGAGCAGGCTCTCCGATTCGAGCAACAATCGCAGCCGCCCCTGCAGACCCGCCTCCTTGAACGTCGCGATCACCGAAACCGGGTCCGTGGCCGCGATGAGCGCCCCGAAGACTGCGGCGCTGCCCCACTCCCAGCCGAGAGCGAAATGCATCCCGGCCGCCGCCACCGCCGCCGACACCGCCACGCCCAGGGTCGCGAGCAGCGCGACCACGGGAAAGTCCTTCTTGAATTCGGGCCAGCTGACGAACATGGCGGCCTCGAAGACCAGCGGCGGCAGGAACACGGAGAAGATCAGGTCCTTCGACAGATGCCATTTGATGTAAACGTGAGAGGCGTAGAGACCCATGCCGGCGAGCACCAATCCCACCGTGTACGGCAGGTGCAAGCGGCGGGTCAGCATGGCGACCAATGCCGAGAGGAACAACAACCAGCCGATGTCGGCGAGGCTCGACGTCATGGGGCGATACGGTGCGGTTGCATGGCTCGCTGGTCGTTGAGTTCGGCAAACAGCCCGCCCGCCGACGGCAATTGGTCGAAGGACTTACTGGCGTCTGGGGATGTAGAGATCGGTGAGCGTACCCTCGAACGCCTCCGCGGAGAATCCCACGGTCTCCGACAGCGTCGGATGCGCGTGGACGGTCAGACCGACGTCCGCGGCGTCGGCTCCCATCTCGATCGCGAGTCCGATTTCGGCCACCAGTTCGCCGGCATTGGTCCCCACGATACCGCCGCCGATGACGCGCTGGGTGGTCTTGTCGAACAACAGCTTGGTGAAGCCTTCGTCGCGGTTGATGGCCAGCGAGCGGCCGCTCGCCGCCCACGGGAACATGCCCCTGCCGTAATCGATGCCGCGCGCCTTGGCCTCGGTTTCGCTCAAACCCACCCAGGCAATCTCCGGATCCGTGTACGCCACGGCCGGGATGCAACGGGCATCGAACGCAGCCTTGTGCCCCGCGGCGACCTCCGCGGCCACCTTGGCCTCGTGCGTGGCTTTGTGCGCCAGCATGGGTGCCCCGGCGATGTCGCCGATGGCGTAAATGTGCCGCACATTGGTGCGCATCTGCCGGTCGACGCCGATGATGCCGCGCTTGTCCACTTGAATGCCGGCCGCGGCGGCATCGATGGCATTGCCGTTGGCACTGCGCCCCACGGCGATCAGGATTCGATCGAAATCCTGCGGCGGCGGCGTACCCGGACCCTCGAACGTGGCGCGCAAACCACTGGCGTGCGGTTCGATCAGGGATACCCTGGTCCCGAGCAGGATGCGCTCGTAGCGCTTTTCGATGCGCTTCTGCAGGGGCCGTACCAGGTCGCGATCGGTGCCCGGCATCAGGCCGTCGCTCAACTCCACCACGCTCACCTTGACGCCCAGGGCGTCGTACACGCAGGCCATCTCCAGGCCGATGATTCCGCCGCCCACCACCAGCAGCCGTCTGCAGTCCGGCGGCAGTTCGAGCGCACCGGTGGAGTCGATCACGCGCGGATCGTCGGGATAACCCGGCAATCGCACCGATTCGGAGCCGGCGGCGACGATGCATTGCTTGAAATCCAGCCGCCGGGCACCGTCGGCGGTTCGCACCTCCAGGGAATACGGGCCGATGAACCGCGCCTCGCCGTGCACCACGTCCACCTTGCGCTGCTTGGCGAGCCCCGTGAGCCCGTTGGTGAGCTTCGCCACGACCTTGTTCTTCCAGCCCCGCAGCCGTTCCAGGTCGATCTGCGGAGGCCCGAAACTGATGCCGCAAGACGCCATGTCGTGCGCGTCCTCGATGACCTTGGCCGCATGCAGCAGCGCCTTCGACGGGATGCAACCCACGTTCAGGCAAACCCCGCCCAGCCGGGGCCACCGCTCGACGAGCGTCACCTTGAGTCCCAGGTCCGCCGCCCGAAACGCCGCCGTGTAGCCGCCCGGGCCGGCGCCGAGCACCACCAGGTCGAGCGCTCCCGGCGGCGGGACATCGCCGCCCGCGGCGGCGGGCGCTTCGGCCTCGTGGGCACCGGCGTCATGTCGGGCGCCCTCGGCATCCGACACGGACGCCGCGGCCGCCCGGGACGCCACCGCCACGGTCACCGTCGCGATCAGCGTGCCCGCAACCACGTCGTCGCCGCGGCCCACGTCGACGGTTTCGACGACGCCCGCGACGGGCGACGGCACGTCCATGGAGGCCTTCTCCGTTTCGAGCGTGATCAGCGGATCATCGACCTGGATGGTCGCGCCCCATTTAAAGGACGGTACGCTGCAACGCCTGCTGC
>CAZZWZ010000227.1:0-6519 GCA_964657955.1 uncultured Steroidobacteraceae bacterium | reverse complement strand
GCCGCGTATGCGCTGGCGACCCAGGGACTCGAGCGCGTCGCCATCATCGATTTCGACGTGCACCACGGCAACGGCACGGAGGACATGTTCTCCACTCCCGAGTGGCAGGACCGGGTTCTCATGGCCAGCTTCTTTCAGCATCCCTTCTATCCGTACAGCGGCGAAGAAAGCGCCGCGCCCAACATGATCAACGTGCCGCTGTCCGCGGGCAGCGGCGGTGCCGCGGTGCGACAGGCCGTCACCGAACATTGGCTGCCTGCGCTCGAGCGCTTCGCGCCCGACATGATCTTCGTTTCCGCCGGATTCGATGCACACCGCGAGGATTTGCTGGGTGGCATGGCCCTGGTGGAGGCGGACTACGTGTGGCTGACCCGGCAGCTGATGGACGTGGCGGCGCGCCATTCGCAGGGACGCCTGGTGTCCATGCTCGAGGGCGGCTACCACCTGGGCGCGCTGGGCCGCAGCGCCGTGGCACACGCGAAGGCACTGAATCGATCATGACCATGAAAGGCGGCAGGACATCATGAACACCGGCACGACCAACCCGGTTCCCGACCTCGCAAACACCCGCGCGGGCGACCTCCCGCCCTCCATGCGCGTGATCGAGATCGCGGCGCCGGGCGGTCCCGAACAGCTTCGGCTGGCCACGAGGCCGCTGCCTCAACCGGCGGCGGGCGAGGTGTTGGTGCGGGTGGCAGCGGCCGGCGTCAACCGGCCTGACGTGATGCAACGACAGGGACGCTATCCGCCGCCGGCCGGGGCGTCCGACATCCCCGGATTGGAAATTGCGGGCGAAATCGTCGCGCTCGGCACGAATGTCTCCCGCTGGCACGTCGGAGATCGCGTCACCGCGCTGCTGTCGGGCGGCGGATACGCGGACTACGCCCTCGCCGCGGCGCCCCTGTGCCTGCCCATCCCGGCAGGATTGGATGCGGTGACGGCGGCCGCGTTGCCCGAGACTTTTTTCACCGTATGGACCAACCTGTTCGAGCGCGGCCGCTGCCGGGCGGGCGACTGCGTGCTCATCCACGGCGGTACCAGCGGCATCGGCACGACGGCCATTCAGCTCGCCACCGCGCGCGGTGCACGCGTCTTCGCCACCGCCGGCAGCGACGACAAGGCGCGCGCCTGCGAGCGCCTGGGGGCCGTGCGCGGCATCAACTACCGCACCGAGGATTTCGTCGAGGTCATCCGCCATGACACGGCCGGCAAGGGCGCCGACGTGATTCTCGACATGGTGGGCGGCAGCTATCTCGACCGCAATCTGCAGGCAGCCGCGGTGGAGGGTCGCCTGGTCATCATTGCCATGCAGGGCGGCACGAAAGCCGAGTTGAAGCTCACGCACATCGTCACCAAGCGCTTGACGGTCACCGGGTCGACGCTGCGTGCCCGCAGCATCGCGGAAAAAGCCGCCGTGGCCGATGCCGTGGAACGCGAAGTCTGGCCGCTGATCGCCGCCGGTCGCGTGCGTCCCGTGATCCATGCCACGTTCCCGCTGGCCGAGGCCGCCGCCGCGCACGAACTCATGGAATCGTCGAACCACATCGGCAAGATCATGCTGAGCAGCTGATCGGCCGCGTGCGCGGCCCTCGCCGCGGTCGCATGCCATGGCATGGCATCGTAGGCTTCAATCGCATCGAAATTCACCGAGGAGATTCTTTCATGTTCAGCGCCGAGATGAAGATAGCGGGATACGACGAGGAGCTGGCGGCGGCGCTGGCGGGGGAGCGGCGGCGGCAGGAGGATCACATCGAACTGATTGCCTCGGAGAACTACGCCAGTCCGCGGGTGCTCGAGGCGCAGGGCTCGGTGCTGACGAACAAGTACGCGGAGGGCTATCCGGGCAAGCGCTACTACGGCGGTTGCGAGTACGTGGATGTGGCCGAGCAGCTGGCGATCGACCGGGCGAAGGAGCTGTTCGGTGCGGCGTATGCGAACGTGCAGCCGCACTCGGGCTCGCAGGCGAATGCGGCGGTGTATCTGGCACTGCTGAATCCCGGGGACACGATACTGGGAATGAGCCTGGATCACGGCGGTCATTTGACGCACGGGGCGAAGGTGAATTTTTCGGGCAAGCTGTTCAAGGCGGTGCAGTACGGGATCAAGCCCGACACGGCCGAGATCGACTACGAGCAGGTCGAGCGGCTGGCACAGGAGCACCGGCCGCGGATGGTGGTGGCGGGTTTTTCGGCCTACTCGCGGGTCATCGACTGGGGTCGGTTTCGGGCGATCGCCGATGCGGTGGGGGCGTATTTTTTCGTCGACATGGCGCATGTGGCGGGACTGGTGGCGGGGGGTGTGTATCCGAACCCCGTGCCGATAGCCGATGTCGTGACGAGCACGACGCACAAGACGCTGCGCGGTCCGCGCGGCGGGCTGATTCTGGCGCGCCCGCACGCCGAGCTGCACAAGAAGTTCAACTCCATGGTGTTTCCGGGCACCCAGGGCGGCCCGTTGATGCACGTGATTGCGGCCAAGGCAGTGGCCTTCAAGGAGGCGCTGCAGCCGGACTTCAAGGCCTACTCGGCGCAGGTCATCGCCAATGCGCGGGCGATGACGCAGGTGCTCCAGGAACGCGGCTACCGCATCGTCTCCGGGGGCACGGACAACCATCTGTTTCTGCTCGATCTGATCGACAAAAACATCACGGGCAAGGAGGCCGATGCGGCGCTGGGTCGGGCGCACATGACGGTGAACAAGAACGCGGTGCCGAACGATCCGCGCCCGCCGATGGTCACGAGCGGGTTGCGCATCGGGACGCCGGCGGTGACCACGCGCGGCTTCAAGGAGCCGGAAGTGCGCCAGCTCGCCGGGTGGATCGCCGAGGTGCTCGACGGGATGGGCGACGAAGCGGTGATCGAACGGGTGCGCGGCGAAGTGATGGACTTGTGCCGTCGCTTCCCCGTGTATGCGTAGCGCCGGATGAGAGACCCGCGGGCAGCGAGGAAGCACCCCGTAAGCATGCCGCCGGAAGAAGACAGCGACGCGACGTTTTTCACGCTGGCCAATCTCATGCCGACGCTGTGCTGGATGGCCAACGCCGACGGCTGGATCTTCTGGTACAACAGCCGCTGGTATGAGTACACGGGCACCACGCAGCGGCAGATGGAAGGCTGGGGCTGGCAATCCGCGCACGACCCGGCGGTGCTGCCCGAGGTCCTGAGGAATTGGCAGGCGAGCATCGAGCACGGCCAGCCCTTCGAGATGACGTTTCCGCTGCGAAGTGCGGCCGGCGCGTTTCGACCGTTCCTGACGCGAGTCACCCCGTTGCGCGGGGCGGACGGGCGCATCTATCGCTGGCTCGGCGTCAATACGGATATCAGTGGAGAACGGGCCGGCCTGGAATTGCGCGAACAATTCATGGCGGTGCTGGGCCACGACCTGCGCAACCCCTTGCATGCCATCCAGGTGAGCCTGGCGGCGCTGCGCAAAAGCCCGCTGGACGAACGCGCGCTGCGCCTGACGAACACCATGCAAAACAGCGCGGCGCGCATGTCCTCGCTCATCGAGGACGTCATGGACATGGCGCGCAGCCGGATGGGGGGCGGCATCTCGCTGCATCGAAAGGATGAGCAGCCGCAGGCGTTGGAAGCGCTGCTGCGCGAGATCGTCACGGAATTGCTGGCCGGACTGCCGGAGCGGCGCGTGGCCGCCCGATACGATTTGCGCGGGCCCGTGAATTGCGACCGCAACCGCATCGCGCAGCTTCTGTCGAATCTGCTCGGCAACGCGCTCACCTACGGTTCCGCCGAGCAGCCCGTGCAGATCGACGTCACCGGCGATGCCGGTCATTTCGAATTGTCCGTGGCCAACGCCGGCGATCCCATCCCCGCCGGTGACATCGAACGATTGTTCCAGCCTTTCTTCCGAGGCGCGGTGCGGCCCAGCCGACAGGGACTGGGTCTCGGTCTGTACATCGCCCACGAGATCGCCACGGCACATGACGGCACCCTCCGCGTGACGTCCGATGCCGCCGAGACACGTTTCACGTTCCGAATGGCGCCCCGTCCCTGATCGTGGCGCATGCACGCCTGCGGCGAAGACGGTGCGCAGACTGTCTCAAACAGCTTGGCCATTTCGTGAGACGGGTTCGGCCAGCGGGACCTCGATCATGCCGCGGCGGCCGGAGAACATTGCAACGGCGGTCAACCGTGCGCTTCGCGACTCACTGACAGTCGGAATTGGCGGAGACGTGCACCTCGGCATTGTTCGCGAGACCCGTCACGTCGCCCTGCCCGCATTTGCGCGCAAAGGTATCGACGCTTGCAGCGGTCCATTTCAGGTGGCCCGTGCCCTCGGCGCCGACGGTGATCGACACCGGAATGGAGGCGAAACCGTTGACCCGTTGGCCGGTGAACAGCGCCGTGCGGGACGAACCGTTGAGATCGTAAACAGTCACCAGAATGGCATCGGAATTATCGTTGGTGATGGTGACGGGCAGGCCGGCATCGCCGAGCGCCGACGCGCCGCCCAGCACGCACAGCAGTGCACCGGCCGAGACGGTCCGTAGGTCGTGGGTGTTCATGAGTATCCCTTGATGGCTGCGAGTTAAGCTTGGGGCGTGGACATTTCCATTACTTTACCATGCGGAATCAATGCTCCGATAAGCGCACGATGGACCGTAAAAATCCCTCGCTCGAGGCCATCTGGGAAGTGGTTTACACCATCCCGCGCGGCCAGGTGTCCACCTACGGCGCGGTCGCGCGGGCGGCCGGGCTGCCCGGTCGCGCTCGCCTGACGGGCTTGGCCCTGCGCACCGCGCCGAAAGACATGAACCTGCCGTGGCATCGGGTGGTCGGTGCGGGGGGACGGATCGTGTTCCCCAGGGCGTCCCCGCCCTACCGGGAGCAGATCAGGCGCCTGCGGGCGGAGGGAGTGACGGTGGACGGCGGGCGGGTGGCGGGGGTTCACCACTTTGACCTACCATGAACCGATGATTTCGAGCGACTCCCGGACGGTTACCGTGATTTCCGATGATGCCGTGCTCTCCGATGACGCCGTGCAAACCTGCGTGGCGGTGCTGCGCGCCATCGAGGCGGACCGCTCGCATCTGGCGCGGCTCTCACAGTCCCAGCGCCGCGAATTGCTGACGCTGGCGGGTTTGATCGCGAAGCCAGACGGACACGATCTGGCGAGAATGGCCAAAGCCTTCCGTCGCGCCAGGCGCGAAGCCGCCAAGGAGCAGGACCGGAAGGTGCTGGCCACCGCGGGGCTGCGCGTGCAGCGGCGTGCCGCGGCCTACTCGCCCCTGTGGCTGGACCCGGTGAGCGAAGGGCAGCCCGGGGCGACGCTCTCCAAAGAGCGCAACTGCTACGTCTGCAAGCAGCCCTTCTCCAAGATGCACCGCTATTACGACTCGCTGTGCGAAAGTTGCGGGGATTTCAACTACGCCAAACGCGAGCAGACGGCGGACTTGAGCGGTCACTACGCACTGGTGACCGGTGCCCGGGTGAAAATCGGCTTTCAAGCCTCGCTCAAGCTGTTGCGGGCAGGCGCCCACGTGGTCGTCACCACGCGCTTTCCCGTGGACGCGGCCGATCGATATTCCCAGGAGCCGGACTTTTGCCGGTTTCGCGAGCGCCTGCAGATCCACGGGCTCGACCTGCGGCACGCGTCCAGCGTCGAAATCTTCGCCCGCTATCTGCTCGAGCACCTGCCGCGGCTAGACTATTTGGTGAACAACGCGTGCCAGACCGTACGTCGGCCGGCGGGTTTTTTCGAGCATTTGTTGCTCCGGGAGACCGGATCGCCGGCCGCTCTGCCCGAGGCTTGGCGCGGCCTGCTCGCGTGCCATGCGCAATTGCTGGAGTCCATGGCACCTGCGATACGCGAAACCGGCTCGCTGCCGGCCTCCGAGCCGCGACCCGGGGAGGGACTGCTGCACAGTGCGGCCCTGTCCCAACGGCGTTATCTCGACGAGGATTTTTACGGCGGCGACCGACTGTTCCCGGCGGGCCGCTATGACGAAGATAGGCAGCAGATCGACCTGCGCGAAGTGAACAGCTGGCGGCTGAGGCTGCACGAGGTCGCCACTCCGGAATCGCTCGAAGTGCAACTCGTGAACGCCATCGCGCCCTACATTCTCAACGCGCGCTTGAAGCCGCTGATGCTGCGCACTCCGGGCCGTCACAAACACGTCGTCAACGTCAGCGCCATGGAGGGACAGTTCTACCGCACGGCCAAGACCGACAAGCACCCGCACACCAACATGGCCAAGGCGGCGCTCAACATGATGACGCGGACCAGCGCGCCGGATTTCGTGAGAGATGGCATTCACATGAATGCCGTGGACACCGGCTGGGTTACCGACGAGGATCCCGCCGTGCACGCGGCCCGCAAAGCCGGCCTGGGCTTCGCGCCGCCGCTCGACATCATCGACGGCGCCGCGCGCATCGTCGATCCCATCATGACGGGCCGGCAGACCGGCATCCACGTGTGGGGGCAGTTTCTCAAGGACTACAAGCCGGCACGATGGTGACGGCGGGCACGATGGCGGCGGGTGCGATGGCGGCACGCGCT
>CAZZWZ010000226.1:0-6566 GCA_964657955.1 uncultured Steroidobacteraceae bacterium | reverse complement strand
TGGCGGAGAGGGAGGGATTCGAACCCTCGAAGGGCTTTTGACCCTTACGCCCTTAGCAGGGGCGCGCCTTCGACCACTCGGCCACCTCTCCCCGGGCCGCAGGCCATCAAGGAGCGCCGGATGATACCCGGCTGGAGCACGTCAGGTAAAGCGCGCCGGAGCCGGCGCGGTACGGATTGCCGTCAGACTTCGTCGATGGCTTTGGCAGCGGGAGTTTGCGGGCCGGACTCGCCGTCCTCCTCGCGCTTGATCCGCTCGTAGATTTCCTCGCGGTGGACCGCCACGTCCTTCGGGGCGTTGACCCCGATGCGCACTTGATTCCCCTTCACACCCAAGACGGTCACCGTCACCTCGTTGCCGATCATCACGGTTTCACCGACTCGCCTCGTCAAAATCAACATAATAAGCTCCTAGCTTCCCCGGCAGGCGGCAGTAGGACCGATGAACAACCAAAAGGTCCCCGCTTGCGCTCATCGCTGACCATCATCCGACCGAATCGCCGGACGATCGTTCAAACGATCGCAAAAGTTTACCGGAAACGGAGCTGCAATTCCCGCAGGCCTTCGCTGAATAAACAAATCGTTCAATTACACGGCCACGGCATGTTCGCGCACCAGACCTTCCACGCTCGCCAGCGCATCGCCGAGCTTTTCCGGTTGCGTGCCGCCCGCCTGCGCGAAGTCTGCGCGGCCGCCGCCCCGGCCTCCCACCTGCGCCGCGACCTTGCCGACGATTTCCCCCGCTTTGAAGCGATCGATCAAATCCGCGGAAACGCCGGCGACGAGCACCACCTTTTCATCCTTGACGGAGCCTAGCACCACCACCGAGGTTCCGAGCTTGCTGCGCAGCCGATCCATGGCATCACGCAACGACTTTGCATCCGCACCCTCAACCTGTGCGGCCAAAACCCTCACACCGCCTACATCTTTCGCCTGAACGGACAAATCGCCGCTCTGGCCGCTGGCCAGCCTGGACTTGAGCTGCTGCACCTCTTTTTCCAGACGTCGTGATCTCTCGACCAGCTCGCGCACCTTTTCATCGACGTCCTCGCGGCTGCCGCGCACCAGGGAGGCGATGTCGCGCATCACCTGATCGGTGCGTGACACCCAGTCGTAGGCACCCCGCCCCGTGACGGCTTCGATGCGTCGCACTCCGGCCGCGACTCCCGTCTCGCCGATGATCTTGAACAAGCCGATGTCGCCCGCGCGCTTCACGTGCGTGCCGCCGCACAACTCCATCGAGAAGTCGCCGATGGACAGCACGCGCACCTGCTTGTCGTATTTTTCACCGAACAGCGACATCGCGCCCGCGGCGACCGCTTCGTCCAGTCCCATCACGCGGGTCTCGGCGGGCGCGTTGCGGCGGATGTTGAAGTTCACCAACTCCTCGACGGCATGCAGCTCGGCGGCGGTGACCGGTTGGGTGTGCGAAAAATCGAACCGCAGGCGGTCGGCCGCCACCAGGGAACCCTTCTGCTGCACGTGCTTGCCCAGCAGCTGACGCAATGCCGCGTGCAGCAGGTGCGTCGCGGAATGGTTGAGCGCGATCGCGATCCGTCGTTCGCCGTCCACGTGCGCCTGCAATTCATCGCCCACGTGCAACTCGCCCGCCTCGAGCACGCCGATGTGTGCGAAGGAGCTGCCGATCTTGCGCGTGTCCCGTACGGTGAAGCGCGCCGAGTCGCCGGCGAGCAAGCCCGTATCGCCCATCTGGCCGCCGCTCTCGGCGTAGAAGGGTGTGTGATCGAGCACCACCTGGCCTTCCTGACCCGGGGTCATGGTATCCACCATCGCGCCATCGAAGATCAACGCGGCGATCTTGCCGCTTCCCGTGAGATTGTCGTACCCCGAGAATTCGGTGCTGCCGGACAGGGTCACGGTCTCGTGCGCTTCGGCGCCGAACTTGCTGGCGGCGCGCGCCCGTTCGCGCTGCGCGTCCATGGCGGCGTCGAAGCCGGCCTGATCCACGGTCAGTCCCCGTTCGCGCGCGACGTCGGCCGTGAGATCCAGCGGAAAGCCGTAGGTGTCGTACAAGCGAAACACGGTCGCGCCGGGTATCACGGACGAGGTGAGTTTGGCGGCCTCGGCGTCGAGCAGTGCCATGCCGGTGGCCAACGTTTCGGCGAACCGCGTCTCTTCCTGGGCCAGCACCTGCGTGGCGCGGGCCTCGCCTCTCGCGAGCTCGGTGAAATAGCCGCCCATCTCGCGCACCAGGGCGGGAACCAGCTTGTGGAAAAAGGGCTGCGTCTGGCCGAGCTTGTAGCCATGCCGGATGGCGCGGCGGATGATGCGCCGCAAAACGTAGCCGCGGCCCTCGTTCGACGGCACCACCCCGTCGATGATCAAAAACGTGCACGCCCGGATATGATCGGCAATCACGCGCAGACTGGAGGATTGTAGATCGGTGGTGCCGGTGATCTCGGCGGCCGCGCGGATCAGCGCCTGGAACAGATCGATGTCGTAATTGCTGTGGACGCCCTGCATGACCGCGGCCACGCGTTCGAGGCCCATCCCGGTGTCCACCGAGGGCTTGGGCAGCGGCACCAGCACGCCGTCTGCCGAACGGTCGTACTGCATGAACACGAGATTCCAGATCTCGACGTACCGGTCGCCGTCCTCGTCGGGCGAGCCCGGCGGGCCGCCGGCGACATCGGGGCCGTGGTCGTAGAAAATCTCGGTGCAGGGTCCGCAGGGTCCGGTCTCTCCCATGGACCAGAAATTCGAGGCCTCGCCCATCCGCGTGCAGCGCGACGGGTCGATCCCGATCTCTTCGGTCCAGAGTCGCGCCGCTTCGTCGTCCTCACGGTACACGGTGACCCACAGCCGCTCCTTGGGGATCCCCAGGGTGCCCGTGACGAAGTCCCACGCGAAGCGGATGGCATCGCGCTTGAAGTAATCGCCGAAGCTGAAATTGCCCAGCATCTCGAAGAAGGTGTGGTGACGTGCGGTGTACCCCACGTTCTCCAGGTCGTTGTGCTTGCCCCCGGCGCGCACGCAGCGCTGCGAGCTGACGGCGCGCGAATAATCGCGCACGTCCTTGCCGAGGAACACGTCCTTGAACTGCACCATGCCGGCGTTGGTGAACAGCAGCGTCGGATCGTTTCCCGGCACCAGCGAACTCGACGGCTGCACCGAGTGGCCGTTGGTACGGAAGAATTCCAGGAACGCCGCACGGATCTCGGCACTGGTCATGGATTTTGGTGGGGCATTGCGTGTCATGGTCATTCTTCTGCGTCGATATCGGTGTCGAAACCCAGGGCCAATCGGATCTGCGCGCCCGTGAATCCCCGATAACCCAGGAAACGGGCCTGGCGCTGCCTGTCAGCGTAATGCGTCGGCAGCGGCGTGCCAAACTTCTTCTGCCGAGCCTTGCGCAAATCGGCCAGCCAGCCCTCATACGCCTCGACGGCGCCGTCCACCAGTTCGCCGTCCACCCCCGACTCGCGCAATTCGGCACGCACCCGGAGGGGTCCCTGACCCCGGGCGGCATGCAGGCTGACGAAGTTCTCCACGTAGCGGCGGTCGTCGACCAGCCGTTCCAGACACAGGCGGTCGACCACCTCGGCGGCGACGCCGGGGTCGAAACCCGCGTCTACCAGGCGGCGGCGCAGCGCCGCGGACGGACGATCGCGGCGCGCCAGGGAATCGAGCGCCGCCACCCGGGCCGCCCGCGCATCGAGCGCGGCCTCCGGCCCATCGCGCGGTTCACGCCTCCTTGGCTTCACCGCGATTCATGGTCGCCTTCTCGGGGATCAGCTTGGCGCGCACCTGCGACTCGATGTCGCGGGAGATCTCCGGATGCGCCAGCAGGAAGGCGCGGACGTTCTCCTTGCCCTGCCCGATGCGCTCGCCCTTGAAGCTGTACCAGGAGCCGGACTTCTCGATCATGTTGTGCAGCACCCCGAGTTCGATGAGCTCGCCCTCCTTGGAGATGCCGGTGCCGTACATGATCTCGAATTCGGTCTCGCGGAACGGCGGCGCCACCTTGTTCTTCACCACCTTGACGCGCGTCAACGAGCCCACCACTTCCTCGCCGTTCTTGATGGCGCCGATGCGGCGGATGTCCATCCGCACGGAGGAATAGAATTTCAACGCGTTGCCGCCGGTGGTGGTTTCCGGACTGCCGAACATCACGCCGATCTTCATGCGGATCTGATTGATGAAGATCACGATGGTGTTGGAACGCTTGATGTTGCCCGTCAACTTGCGCAGCGCCTGGGACATGAGGCGTGCCTGCAGGCCCATGTGCGAATCGCCCATCTCGCCCTCGATTTCCGCCTTCGGGGTGAGCGCCGCCACCGAATCGACCACCACCACGTCGACGGCGCCCGACCGCACCAGCATGTCCGTGATTTCCAGCGCCTGCTCGCCGGTGTCCGGCTGCGAGACCAGCAGGTCGTTCACCTTCACGCCGAGTTTTTCCGCGTACACCGGATCGAGCGCGTGTTCGGCATCGACGAACGCGGCGGTGCCCCCGTTGGCCTGGGCCGAGGCGATGATGGCCAGCGTCAACGTGGTCTTTCCCGAGGACTCCGGCCCGAAGATTTCGATCACGCGGCCGCGCGGGATGCCGCCCACGCCCAGCGCGATGTCGAGCCCCACCGATCCCGTGGGAATGGCCTCCACTTCGTACGTGGCGCCCGCATCCCCGAGACGCATGACCGACCCTTTGCCGAATTGCTTCTCGATCTGGCTCAATGCCGCCGCGAGCGCTTTCTTGCGATTCTCTTCCATGGGGATACCTCGAAAAATGAGAGCGCCATTATTTCATATTCGATGCCGAAAGCCCGGGCCGTATGCAGTTAATTTGCCCAGTTTTCCCCCGGTTCGGCCACCTCATCCAGTAGTTGCCAGGTGTCAACCACTGTATACGACGAGCGCACCCCCACGCCGTCGGACCGGAGCAGCGAAAACTCCTTCGCCTCCCAATCGAACGGCGCCGGCGTCGGCAGCACCGGCGGACGCGCCACGTTCTTTGCCAGCGTCACGTGCGGACGCAGACGTTTGGCATCGCGCGCCCAGTCACGCTCGGCGAGGCGCTCGTGCAACGTCCGCCAGAGTTGCTGCAGTGCCGGGGGCACGAGCCTCGCGGCCCCCACCACCACCTCGGGTTTGGGCCAGTATTCGAACGCGTCGAAGCGCAGCACGAAGGGGGCGGCGCGCAGCGCACCCCCGATGGCACGCACCACCGGCAGCCGGGCGTCGGGAACTTCGCCCACGAAGGCCAGCGTGACGTGAAGCTGCGCGGTGGGCACGCGATGCGCCGGCGGTTCGAG
This sequence comes from uncultured Steroidobacteraceae bacterium, assembly GCA_964657955.1. GTDB lineage: Bacteria > Pseudomonadota > Gammaproteobacteria > Steroidobacterales > Steroidobacteraceae > Bog-1198. The sequence goes on along the minus strand of CAZZWZ010000226.1, from coordinate 1,291 downwards.
CGGCAGGGTGGCCGCGACGGCTTCGATGGTTGCCCGGACGGCGGCATGGGGCAGCACCGCGAAGAAGAGCCGGGTCATTGGCGCAGCAATCCTTCGAGCGCTGCCCGCACGGTCTTGCGGCGCACCGCCTCGCGATCCCCCCGGAACCATCGACGCGTGGCCGTGACCTGGACTCCCCGCCCCCGGCGTCGTGCCCACGCCAGCCACACGGTGCCCACGGGCTTGCCGGCAACCGCTCCTCCCGGTCCGGCGATGCCGGTGACGGCCACCGCCACCTGGACCCCGGCACGGCGCAAGGCCCCGGCGGCCATGGCCCGCGCCACCGCTTCGCTCACGGCGCCGCCCGCGAGCTGCTCCGGCGTCACGCCCAGCGCACGGATCTTGGCATCGTTGCCATAGGTGACGAATCCCTCGACCACCCATTGGGAACTGCCGGCGATGTCGGTCAGCGCCTTGGCGATCCACCCGCCGGTGCACGACTCCGCCGTCGCCACCTGCCGGCCGCTGCGCAGCAGGTGGCGGCCGGTACGTGCCGCGAGGCGTGTCAAGGCTTCATCCGAGACGGTGGACATCGCCGCCATGCTAATGCAAACGGCTCGTGGACGCGCGCGGACACCGGACAGACGACACCACCGGGCACGAGTGCCGCTGCCTGCAACTCGTTCGCGCCGGCCTGGGCGTGCGAGCGCGTCCCGCGGTGGCGGAGGCCATCCGATCCACACGAAGATAAACTGGCAAACTGTCCCGAATTCAAACCATCGTCGAATCAGACCATTCATAACTCATTGATTTCCAGTGCCAACCCCCGACACAAGCGTGCACGCTGACCACACCCCCATGATGCAGCAGTACCTGCGCATCAAGGCCCAGCATCCCGACGTGCTCCTGTTCTATCGCATGGGCGACTTCTACGAGATGTTCTTCGACGATGCGCGCCGCGCGGCCACGCTGCTCGACATCGCCCTCACGCAGCGCGGTGCCTCCGCGGGCGCTCCCATCCCCATGGCCGGCGTGCCCGTGGTGACGCTCGACGGGTATCTCGCCAAGCTCGTGCGCAAGGGCGAGTCCGTGGCCATCTGCGAACAGCGCGGCGAGCCCGGCAAGACCAAGGGTCCGATGGAGCGCGAGGTGGTGCGCATCGTCACCCCGGGTACGGTGACGGACGACGCGCTGCTCGACGAACGGCGCGACAGTTTATTGGCCAGCGTCAGCGTCCGCGGCGGCCCGAACACTGCAGGCGCCACCAGGGACACCGCCGCCGCCGCGCAGTCCGCCGCCACACGGTCCGGCC
>CAZZWZ010000225.1:0-6568 GCA_964657955.1 uncultured Steroidobacteraceae bacterium | reverse complement strand
ACCACGGCGGCCGCTACCACGGCGGCGCGAGCGAAAAGGGAGTTGAGACGAGAGCGGTCGGCACTTCGTAGCATCGACGGCCACGCCTGGCCCCGGCGCGCACCGGGCACGCCCGCGCCGGTCAGGCGCTCTCGGAAGGCCACCGAACGCGGGTGAGAGTCTCCGACACGCGCCACAGTTGCTCGGCCAGTGCAGGGTCTTTCGCCCTGGAGGAAATCACCGACGGGCCGACGGGTCCTTTCAGTTCGAACAAGCCGGCCGGACCGTAATAGCCCATCGGCACGGCCGCCGGGGAGGTGGCTGCGAACAGGATTGGAAGAACGCCTGCCGCCGGAGGATGGCCGATCAGTGCGACGAATTTTGCGCTCAATCTCTTCGGTAGAGTATCCGAACCCATACCGTTCCTGACCAGGTCGGTGGACGACGCGCCCGGGTGCGCAGCGTTGCTGATGAGATTCCAACACCCCGCATCGCTTCGCCGCTGAAGCTCCAGCGCAAAGATCAGGTTGGCCAACTTCGACTGAGAATAGGCCGCTGCGGCCTGGTACTTGCGCGTCCACTGCAAGTCATCGAAGTGAATCGCCGCTCCAAGGCGATGGGTCAGGCTGCTGACCGTGACGATGCGGGCATGGCGTCTTCGCAGGAGCGTGAGGAGCCGGCCGGTCAGAGCGAAGTGCCCGAGATGATTGGTGCCGAACTGCAATTCGAATCCATCGACGGTTTCTCGACGGGTCGGCGGCATCATGATGCCGGCGTTGTTGATCAGCACATCGATGGGCCGACCACTCTTCAGCATGCGGCCGGCGAACATTTCGATGGACGACAAACTCGCAAGATCCAGCGCCTCGAAGCCGATTACCGCGTTTGGAAAGCGTCGCCGAATCGCCGATAGAGCCGCGTGTCCTTTGCCTTCGTTTCTCCCTGCGAGAACGACTTCAGCGCCCGCTGCGGCCAGGGCCGCCGCTGCCTCATACCCCAATCCCCCGGTGCCGGTCACCACCGCGAGCTTTCCCGCTTGAGGCGGAATGTCGGCTTTGCTCCAATCGGGCACAAAAATTCTTCCGTTCGACGAGTCCCGCTCCGATATGAAGGATATCTACTAGAAGCGTGAGTCCAGGCTGATCGGGCGGTCCAAACTGCCGGCGAAATCCTTGGGCAGGATGGGATCGTAGGGGCAGTCGTAGCGGAACGGCACCGGGACGGCCTGCCAGTCGTTTCTGTGCTCCCCGTCGCGAAACCGGATGAGCGCCAGTCCGCCTTCGCGCGACGCGAACGGCCCGTGCAAGGTGTCCTTCGGCCGCCAGAAATACGCCCCTTGGCGCATGACCCCGCGGGGGCCCGAAATATCGCCTCCGAGCATGAACAGCTCTTCGGCGCAGGGATGGGTTTCTTCGGGTATTTCCCAGTTGGGCGGATAATTCTGCGGCATGGTGAATAACAGGAACGTCGTGGGTGCCCCCGTTTTACGATTGCATTTCAAGGTCTTCGAGCGCGGCATCATGTATTCGAGGCGCGGCGGGGGGCGATCCGGATCCCACGGGGTCGCCAGCACGTCACGAGTCACGAGACTTTCCGGCTCCGTTTCGCTCGATACATCGAGCCAAAGAATGGCGACCGCACCGCGGGCGGAGGCCCAGACGGCCCGACGCCCGCAGCCAACTGCCGCGTAACCGTCCCGCCGCAGCGCGATCCCGTCGACTTCGAGTTCGCCGTCGAGCACGTAGAGTTCTTCCTCGAAGGCGGACCGGGTGACGCAGTGATAGCCCGCCGGGAAGCGCACGATCAGAGACGCAGCACCGGTATCGCGATCCACGCTCAACGTTTTGTGGCAGAGGGATCCTCGCTGCGAATCGAACGCGCCGGTGCGCCACTCCAAGTGCTGGGAATACGCAAACTCCACGTGATCTCGCCCCATGCGCCCTCCGCGATACGTTTGAAGCAGCCGCTTATTGAATACAATTCGCCGTTGAAAATCTATATGTATACAATTAAACCGCAGTCTCCTGTACACAATTGAAAAAATTGTGATTCGTCGACTTGCGTGACAGGTGGCAACTTATCGCGCTGCACAATGATAATTGAGCGTTTAGCGCTGGTTTGATCCGGTATATCGGGTGAATTTGGGAAGCCTGCCACCGACGTACGCAAAACATTTTTTGTAATGGACACATTCTTGCCACAATCCGCTAGCTTCCTCTCATAAAATTGTGTACAAATTACGTCAACCGGACCTCGGTAACGTGGGCAGCAATGCAGTGCTGCGGGACAGGGGCTTCTGACGCGCGGCCGCTAGCTAGACCAGGGAGAGACCATGGTACGAAATGTTCCGAGAATCATATTATTGACGTTGACTGGTGCAGTCCCCGGCATCGTTTCGGCGCAGGCCGTCAATTCCGTCACCCAGTCGACCGCCGCCGCTGACGATTCGGCGGCCATCGGTGAAGTCGTGGTGACCGCGCGTCGCCGTGCCGAGTCCGTGCTGAGTATTCCGGTGGCCGTTCAAGCCATCAGCGCCCAAGACCTGGCGAACAGTGGGACGTTCGATTTCCAGGAACTCGCGAGATCCGCGCCCGGTTTCGATTTCAAGGACCAGGGGTCGGGCGAGGGCGGACGTTACTTGTCCGAGATCCGCTTCCGCGGTCTTGGAACCAACGAAAGCAGCGCCAACGCCACCACGTCGAACCAGGTGGGTTCCCTGTTCGTCGATGGCATTTACGCCGAGGGCGTTGCCCAATCCATCGGGTTCGAGGACGTCGAGCGAGTCGAGGTCATCAAGGGGCCTCAGTCGGCCTATTTCGGCCGCTCGACGTTCGCCGGCGCCGTGAACTACATCACCAAGGATCCCGGCAAGACGCCGGGCGCCGAGGTCAACCTCGACTACAGTCCAACTTTCGGCAGCTATGCCATGTCCGGATCGGTCGACGGTTCACTCATCGACGGCGTCTTGGCAGCCCGCGTCACGGCGAGTTCGCGTGAGAAGGGCGCTCAATACACCGCAAATGACGGCGGCTCCCTGGGTCAGGAGCGGACCAACGCCATCGCCACCACCATCCTGTTCACCCCCACGGACGCCACCCGGATCAAGGCGCGTGTGAGCTTCAGCGAGGACCGCGACGGCAGCCCCGCATTTGCCTACGTGGGCTACAACGAGAGCGGCAACTGTGCGGCCGGTACGCCCGTCACCTTCCGAAACACCGCGGGGCAGACGGTGCATTCGAATCTGGCGATCAACTGGCAGTGCGGCGCGCTGCCCTATGGCCAGCAGATTTCCATGATCACGCACCTGAGCACGTACCCCGCGGGGCCGGCGCCCGGTCAGGTCGAACTGAACCTGCCGGCGGTGTTTCTCGGCAACTCGCTGAACAATCCCTTGTTGGGCGGGGCGCCCAAGCTGGATAATTTCGGACTTGCGCGCGATCTGCTGCGTTTCACGCTGCTCGGCGATCAAAAGCTGACGGACCGCCTGACGCTGTCCGGCAGCCTCGGTTACAACCGACAAGACTTGAATCAGATCCGCGACTTCAACGCCGGCGATCAACCCGTCGCGTTTCAGGAGGCACCGGCGTTTTTCCGAGATTTCAGCGCCGAGACGCGGCTGAACTACAACGGAGGACCGCTGCGCCTGGTCGCCGGCGCCAATTACTACCATCAAACCATCGACGGCGGCTTTCTCAACGGCATCGAAATCATCGGCGATGTGCGCTACTGCGCGACCTGCGACACCACCCGCATCGTGCACAACGGCACCACCAACAACAGCAATGCCATCAACACGACGGGCTTCTTCGGTTCGATCGATTACGACATCCTCGACAATGTGACCGCCACGTTCGAGGGACGCTATCAGATCGACCGGGTGACGACCTACGCCGGGCTTCCGGGCGACAACGGACCTGGATCCACGCTCGAATCGAAGCGTTTCCTGCCCCGTGCGATCCTCAGCTGGCATCCGTCGGAACTGTCCACCTTGTACGGCAGCTATTCCGTGGGCACCCTGCCGGGACAGTTCAACGCCCAGTATCTGACGCTCACGCCTGCGCAGAAGGTCGAAGTGCAGAACCTGCTGCCCGGTACGCTCTCATCCATCGGGCCCGAGACGTTGGAGAGTTACGAAATCGGCTTCAAGCAGCGCCTGCGCGATCCGGCCATCAGTTATGCCCTCACCTTGTACAACATGCTGTGGAAGAACATGCCGTCGACGCAAAGCGTGTTCGTCGCCGATCTCGCCAACAACATCTTCAGCGCGGCAGTCCCCGGCAAGTCCCGCATCAAGGGTATCGAATTCGAGGGCGATTGGGACCTCTTCAGCCACTTGAGGCTCAACGGCACCACCGCCTACACGAACGCGCGTTACGTGGATTACGCCACGTCGACCTTCTCCACGTTCTTCGGCCAGCCGGCGTCTGCGGGGTATCGCGCCGATGGCAACACCTTGCCGCAATACCCTGCCATCAAGGCCTCCCTCGGGGCCACGTACGACGGCACCGTCAACGACCGCTTCGGCTGGTACGTGCGGGGGGATGCCTTCTACAATGGCAAGCAGTTCGTGGACGAGAGCAATCTTTCGTACGTCAGCGCATACACCACCGCAAATCTTCGTTTCGGTGTCACCGCGGCGGATGGCAGGCAGCGGGTCGAGTTGTACGTCACCAACCTGTTCGACAAGAAGGGGTGGTCCACCGCCAGTCGTGAGATCGACCTGAGCCAGCTGAACACCAACCTGTCGAACCTGGGGCAGGGTGCATTCGTCACACCGATCGACCTGCGTGAAGTCGGCATTCGGGTGTCGTCGAAATTTTAGGAAACGCTTGCCGGTGCGTCCCGATCGATGCCGGTGCGGCCCGAACGATGCCGCGCCGGCTCATCATCTCTTCAGAGGGAAATGCAATGGAAACCAAGACTTTGCCGATGATTCGGGCGACGGCCGAGAGCGTGGCGCCCTACGGCACGCTGATCGACGTGCCGGCAGAGACCTCCGCGCTGCCCATCGCGTTCTACGAGGGCACGGTGCGCGTCTACAAACCCGCACGATTCGTATCCGATGAGGACACCGAGATCACTCTGGCCTGTGTCGATCGCCGGGATATGCAGGTGCACTGGCTGGAAAGGCATTTCAAGCACACCCAGGCGTTCGTGCCTCTGAGCGGCCGACCCTTCGTGATGGTAATGGCGCCGCCCACCGCGGGCGACCTGCCGGACCCTGCCGCGGCGCAGGCGCTGTTGTTCGACGGCACTGCGGGATTTTCCCTTCACATCGGCACGTGGCACGAATTTCCCTTCGCGCTCAACGACGACACGCGTCTGATCGTGGTGCTCCGGGGCGAGGCCACGAAAGCGCTGATGAAGGACCAGGTCATCGATGGCGAGGCGCACAGCGCCGATCTCGACAAGAAAAACATCCAACTTCGCCTCGGCGTGACGCTGCGCGTCGCGAGTTGATCGGTCACGCACCCACGGGTGCGTCGCTGAAGCGGAATGTCGCGGTCAGCACGGCGGGGATGGCGAGGATGGCCGCGACCGCGAGGAACGCCGGCGTGAAGCTTCCGGCCCGGTCGCTGATGTAACCTGCGACGAAAGGTCCCGCGCTGCCGCCCAAGGTTTCCGTCAGGGCGAGCAGGGACAGCACCCGGCCCAACGTGGGTCCGGCGAATCGCAGGCTGGGACGGATCTGCAGCATGGAGCTGTTGGCCCCCCAGCCGAGACCGAACAAGGTCACCGCGCCCAGGGAGGCGGAGCGCGGTGCCAGCGCCAACAGGAGTGCGCCGGCCAGCATCACCGCCACGGCGAGCACGTGAATGGTCGCCGTGCGTATCCGGTCGGCGGCAATGCCCGACGTGATCTGCGCGAACACCGCCGTTCCGAAAAGGGCGAACAGCAGCAGCGGGCCCGATGTCGGGGAGCCGGCCCCGAACAACGCAAGATTGGTGGCCAACGCCAGCACGCAGAGCACCGTGGTTGCCGCGGTGGCCGCCAGCACGAGGAAGGACCCGGAGCGCAGTGCGCTGCGCAGCGATTCGCGGTCCACCGTCGCGGCCGGCTGCGCGGCCACGTGCGCGGTTGGCGCGACGGCCGACGGACGTTTGCGCACGATGATGAGCACCAGCGGGATCAAGCATCCGGCCACGAGCGCACCGGACAGCACCGCGCTTCGCCAGGGTGCATGCATCAAAAAGGCCGCGTTCAAGGCCGGCACGACCGCGTTGCCCAGACTCGATCCGGCGATGACGATACCCAGGGCAAAGCCCCGGTGGGCACGGGTCCAGACCGACACCAGGTACACGCACGTCACCACGCCGCTGGTCGCCTGCGATACGCCGAACAAGATGTGCAGGACGTAGATGTGCCACAGGGCTCCGATGCGGTGGTAGCCCAGAAAGCCGAGCAGCATGAGCAATAATCCGCCGATCAGGATCGGACGTGCATCGACGTGGTCGATCATGTATCCCACCAGAGGCACCGTGAGTCCCAAGGTCAACACCGTGATGGTGTCCCGCAGGCGCAGCGCGGAATTGGTGATGTGCAGATCGGCCAGGATGCGGCTGTCGAACACCGTCAGCCCGCTCAAGAT
>CAZZWZ010000224.1:3093-6593 GCA_964657955.1 uncultured Steroidobacteraceae bacterium | reverse complement strand
GCTTCATCCCCTCCGCGTACGCAAGGAACGGCTCCTGGATGCGCGTGCTACCGCATTGCTCCCTCTCGCAGGAAAACTTCATCGTCATGCCCGCTTTGAGCAGAGCCTGCTTATAGTTGCGCGCAACCTCAAGAACCGTCGCGCCCGCCGGAGCGAGGTAGGCAATCCGCGTGATTTTTCCCTCGACGGTCTGCGCTTTGACAAAATGCCTGTCCTCCACCTCGTTGGTCAACGGGAACGCCGCCTGCTCGTAGCTGATGTTCTCGAAGGCGACGAGAGAAGACCCCGCATAGCGGCTGACCAGGGGGCTGTCCTTTCCTCCCGACAGATCGGGAGGGTCCAACCCCGCGGCCACGCCGCAGGTACCGACGAGCATCGCTCCGAAGAGCACGATGAACCGGTCGAGCAATCTGATTTTTGTCATAGGGGGCAGTGAATCGTGGATGGGGCGCCTGCGGTTGAGCCGTATTGTACGACGTCAAGGTCGATATCGGTCATTTGCCTGCTCCACGGCCCGACAACGCATCGCCGGCATCGCGCGGCAGCCGCGCATAGCCTGCGACCGAGAGCAACACCAGCATGCCCGCCGCCGTGAAGGCCCAGCGGAAATCGCCGAGCGTGAAGGCGCTCGACGCGCCGCTCTGCGGAGTCAGGAAGGTGGCCGTTCGCAGGCATACCGCGCCGAATGCGATGCCCATGCCGAGGGTCATCTGCTGCGTGACACTGAGCACCGTGCTGGCGGCGCCCTTCTGCGCATCCGTGATGTCGGCGTAGGCGAACGTCGCTAAAGTGGTGAACTGCAGGGAGCGGGCGAGTCCATAGATGAACAGCACGACCAGCATGAGAGCCAGGGGTGTGTTCGGCTGCAGCCAGCCGCAGGCGACGATGAATCCGGCGGCGATCGCTGCATTGACCGTGGCCACCCGGCGAAACCCGAAGCGCTTCAGGATGGCCGTGGTGAAGGCCTTCATACCGAGGTTGCCGGTGGCGGTGGCGAGCAACAAGAGGCCGGAGTGAAAGGCGGACAGACCGAACCCCACCTGGAAGAGCAACGGCGACAGGTAGGGTACCGCTTCGATGCCGATGCGGCTGGCCGCGCCCCACAGCACGGTGACGCCGAAAGTCTGCACGCGCAGCGTGGTCAGGTCGAGCAGCGGGGTCGCCGTCGCCCGGAAATGCCGGACCGCGGCAAGGCCGACGAGCACCGCCGCCAGCAGGAAACCGGCTGCGTGGGTCAGGCTGGCGTCCTGATGACTGGCCAGTTCGGTGCCATACAGCAGCGAGGTGAGGGCGGCGCCGCTCAGCAGAAACCCGACCAGGTCGAGCGGACGACGGTGATCCTCGAATTGATTCGGTACATACCGCGCGATCGCGAACGACACCACGATGCCGAAGGGCACGTTCAAAAAGAAAACCCAGTGCCAGGAGGCGTAGGTGGTGATGAAGCCACCTACGGTGGGACCGACCACGGGCGCCACGATGGCGGGCCAGGTGATGGTGGAAATCGCCTTCATCAGGTGACGCCTGTCGGTGTTGCGCACCACGATCATGCGTCCCACCGGCACCATCAATGAACCGCCGAGGCCCTGCAGCACCCGTGCGGCGGTGTATTGGGAGAGACTTGCGGACAGGCCGCAGAGCACCGAAGCGATCGTGAAGAGAACCAGGGCGCCGCCGAACACGGAGCGCGAGCCGAAACGGTCTGCAATCCATCCGCTGACGGGAATGAACACCGCGAGCGTCAGCATGTAGGCCGTCATGCCGAGGCTGATGTCATTGGGGCCCACCGCGAAGGAGTGTGCCATCTGCGGCAGCGCCGTGGCGGTGATCGTGGTGTCCAGGTACTCCATGAAGAACGTGGCGGCCACGATGAAGGGCAAGATGCGGCTCAAGAGGTGCTCCGTTGGTTTCGTCAAAGCAGGGCGGGCAGAGCGCGTGTCTTCGGCGAAAACCGTATATTATGAAGCTTCCCCTGCATGCGAACCACCCACCTCGGCACCACGACCTCGCGACCAGCGCCCACGGCGGTCTGGGTCATGTCGATGTGCACGCTCATGCGGCTTGCCGAGGCGGGCGCGGCGGCGGACCCCGGTGCGCCGGGGTCGGCATACCTCACGCGCGTCCGCCACGAGCAGAACGTCCTTCCGGACCAGGACGGCGCCGGCTTCGGATCATTGCTGTACGACGAGTACGGAGCACTGGTGCTCCACGGGGATCACAAGACCTGGCTGTACACCACGGGATTGTACGAACGGGCACCCGGCGGCCGGCGCGACTGGTACGGAAAATGGGTGAGCTATGTGCGGGAATTCGACGTCGGGACACACGTGTCCGGACCGAAAACGGTCACCCTGGGTCTTTCCGGGACGCAGCGGTGGGCCGTGATCCACGACGTCTTGAAGATCGACGAGGACTTCTACGTGGCATTCTATTCCGCCAACGGCACGGTTCGTGCGGCGATTGCCAGGGTTCCCGAAGGGCCCTTTGCGGCGCTGCCGGATTTTCAGATCCGCGTGACCGACGACTGGGAAAAGGCGGGCGGCAGCATCGACAGCCTCGAGAGCAACGGTGCCCATGTGTTGATCGAAGATTTCGGCAGCAAGCTTACCCTCTGGCTGGGCTATGACTCGTATCATGTCGATGCGACGGCCGGGCAGCTCGGTTGGGCGAAGATTGCCATCGACAAATCACGGCGATCGGTGGAATTGCTCGAAAAGCACCCGGACAATCCCTTGGCGGTGCTGCCGCCGAACTACATCGCGGCACGCTGCGGCGGCAATTTGTCGAGCAGCGTGAGACTGGGGGGCAAACACGTGCTGTTCTACTACACGCGGCCCGACACCAAGCGCATCATGCTGACGTTTGCTTTGAGCGACGATCCCTTGTTCCAGCGCATCAGCCAGGTCGTCGAATTCGAGCCGCCCCTGGGCGATGAACTGGTCATCGAGAAGTTCGAGTCTTATCTCGTGGGCGACACGCTGCACGTGATCTACGAGAACAAACTCACCTCCGGTCATTGGGGGACCGGAATCAGGGAGTACAAGGTGCTATGGTGATTTCGTGGCGGCCCCGCTCGAATTCAGTCGGGCTCGCCAGAGGATGGACGAGGCGTCGCTTCCGAAAATTGGCAGGCTCCGAAGTCGCGCACCATCTAACCTCGGACCCGTTCGCGAACCTCGCGGGTTACGGACGTCTGGTCGGGCAAGTTCTATCGGTTTGCCCTTCGGGCAGATTGACCAGACGCGCCCTCCATCCTTTCGGCAGCACGGCAGTACGTTCGTCTACCGCGTCCGCGCGTACGCAGGCCGCCGCAACCTCGGACCCACGAATTTCTCCGCAACAATCGGAGTGCCACGACGCCTGATCCTCGGCACCTTGGACACCGCCGTGACCACAGGAGATTGTCGTGCCGAACCTTCCCATTGCGCTTGCTGCCATACTCGATGAACACGCCATGCCGACCGAATCTGAGATGCCGAGCAAAACTGCCACGCCGAGCG
>CAZZWZ010000224.1:0-3083 GCA_964657955.1 uncultured Steroidobacteraceae bacterium | reverse complement strand
CTGCGAATCGTCGCCGCAGATGTACAGGTAGATCGTCATGCCGCGCGAGTCGGCCATGCGACGCGCGATCTCGGCGCGTGATGCCGGCTTCGACGGCGCGTTCGTGTACGGCGTCGTGACGACGGGAGTCTATTGCCGGCCGTCCTGCGCGTCGCGTCCCGCCAAACCCGGCAACCTGCGATTCTTCCCGGACCCCGATGCGGCGGAGGGCGCGGGATTGCGCGCTTGCAAACGATGCAGGCCCCGTGCCATTCATGATCGGACCGTCGGGCGGATACAGGCCGTCGCGCGTTACATCGAGGCCCACGCGGACGAAACGCTCTCTCTCGAGACGTTGGCGGCGCACGCGCACATGTCACCGGCTCACCTGCAGAGAGTTTTCAAGCGTGTCGTCGGAATTTCGCCGAAGGCACTCCATGATGCCGTCCGCTTCCGTCTGCTGAAGGGCGCGCTGAGAACGGGCAAGAGCGTGCTCGACTCCATTGCTGAGGCGGGATTTCAGTCGACGAGCCGGGTCTACGGGAATGCCATGCGGAGTCTCGGCATGACGCCGTCGACCTATCGAGATGGCGGAGCCGGAGAGGCGATCGCCTACGCCTGTCGCGACACGGAACTCGGCATGCTGGTCATGGCGGCGACGACGCGGGGGGTTTGCTTCGCCCAATTCGGGCCCGCCGAAGCGGGCCTGGTGGCTCAACTCCGCGCGGAGTTTCCGAATGCCGACATCGCCGAATCGACGATGGCCGGCTCGGCGGAACTGGACGCCTGGATCGGAGCCCTGGAAGTCCATATCGCCGGCAGGGCACCGCGTCCCGACCTGCCGCTGGATCTGCGGGGGACGGCATTCCAAGTCAGCGTTTGGAAGTTTCTCCTCCAGGTGCCCGAGGGAGATGTCGTGAGCTACGGCGAGGTTGCGCGGGGGATCGGGGCGCCGAAGGCGGTGCGCGCCGCAGCCTCGGCCTGTGCGGCCAACAAGATTGCCGTGCTCGTTCCCTGCCATCGCGTTCTACGCGGAGACGGCGGCCTGGGCGGCTACCGGTGGGGTGTCGAGCGAAAGCGTGCGCTGATGGATGCCGAGCGCGCGCGGCGCGGCTCCTGAGCGCTCACCGGGGCGGGACGCCCGGGGTCGCGCCGAGTTCGGCGAGTACGGCGCTGCGCGCGCTCGCGATGTGCAACGGCAGGGCGACCACATCGCCGGGGCGGGCCCAGCGCAGCGCGTGGCGGGCGGCTTCGAGCTCGGTCCCTGCCATCGGCAAAGCGGATTCCGGCAGGCCGAGGCGTAGCAGCTTGGTGCGGATGAGGCGAGGCATCTCGCCCGGGGCACGACCGCGCAGCTGGGTTTCATTTTCCTTCACCACCACGAGGTCCGGATGGAATCTCGCAGCCTCGCGGACCAGCGCGTCGATGTCGGCGTCCTGACGGTTGCCGGCCTGGCCGATGATGGTCGCGAGCCGTCCGCCCTCGCGGCGCAGTCGGTGGGCGACCTCGAGGAAACCGCGCATGCCGTCGGGGTTGTGGGCGTAGTCGATGAGGATGGTGACCCCGTCGCGATCGAAACGCATCATGCGTCCGGGATTGTCCTCGAGCCGCGCGCCGAAGCGTGCGAAGACCTGGGCGATGGTCGCGGGCGCGATGCCGAGTGCGAGCGCGGCGAGCGCGGTACCGGCGAGATTTGCGACGTTGTAGGCGGCGATGCCGCCGATGGCGAGTGGCATGGCGTCGATGGCGCCGAGATCGTGCGCGACCTTGCCGTGGTTCAGGCGCAGCCGGCCGCCGTGCACACCGCAGGTGAAATCGCCGCTGCCGGCATAGTTGGCCAGGTGCGGGCTGCGGTCCCGCGATGAGAACCAACCGAGCGACGGCCTGCGTCCGAAGCGTCGCGGCAGGTCCCCGGCCTGCGCCCGCAGGTGATCGTCTTCCGCATTCAACACGAGCAGACCACCGGGGCGAACGGTGGCTGCCACCGTGAGCTTCGTTGACGCCAAATCCGTCAGGTCGTCGACGCCGTATTCGCCGAAATGATCGGCGCTCACGTTGGTGACCACGGCGACGCTGGCCTGCGAAACCGCGATGCCGCGGCGCAGGATGCCGCCGCGCGCCGTCTCCAATACGGCGGCCTGTGCACGGCGATCACGCAGCACCCGGCGGGCGCCGTCGGGCCCGGCGTAGTCGCCGCCGACCAGCCTTTCGTCGTCGAGATACACCCCGTCCGTACAGTTGTAACCCGTGTGCCAGCCGGCGGCGCGTGCGCAGGCGGCGAGCAGCCTGACCGTAGTGGTCTTGCCGTTCGATCCGGTGATCACGGCCGTGGGAATGTCGCCGAGTTCCTCCCACGGCACCTCGTCCGTCTGCGGAAGCGCATCGAGGGCAAAACCGCGGCTGCCGGTGCCGGCGCCCAGTGTCAGCATCTCGTCGTCGACGACGAAGGGCAGGGCACGATGGGCGGCGGCGTCGAGCAGGCGCATGAGTCCCGGCCGTCCCTCCGCGGCGGCGAGGCGTTCGAACCGCGCGAAGGCGGCCGCCTCGTCCAGAACCGGCAATGATGAGGCGGCGGGAGCGCCGCCGGACGCGTGGTCGATGGCCGCGGCGCGCAGCGCCGCTTCGAGCCCGGCCCAGCGGGCGGCGTCCGCCGCAACCAATGCTGCGCACAACGCCCATTCATTGATCTCGGTGGCGAGAAGGAGCTGATCCCGGGGCGCGGCCAGCGCCAGCTGCACGCCGCCGGCATGCGGTCGCGCCACGGTCAGGGGTGCGCGCCACGCCAGCGGCTGCGTGGCGCGTGCGACGCGCGTGCGCCAGGCGTCGATCAATGCGGCATCCACCCTCGCGCCGGTGACGTCGAGCACGGCGCCGGTCGAGACGAAGAAGAGGTTGGCGCCGAGCAGGCGCCGCGAGTCCTCGAAGGGCAGGCCCGGCGCGGCGTTCAGTCGTCGCTCGCCGGCGCCATGCGGATCCCGCGCTCGTCCCGGATGATGCCTTCGAGGCCCAGCGTGGCCACGGGTTCGGTCGGCGTCGGCGCGCTCAGGTACCGGTGCACGCCGGTATTGTCGTTCGCGCCGCCGCCCGCCGGGGTGGCGAGGTGC
>CAZZWZ010000223.1:0-6627 GCA_964657955.1 uncultured Steroidobacteraceae bacterium | reverse complement strand
CGCACAGGGCCACCAAAGCCGCGAAGCCATGAAAGCGGGCTGAGATTCAATATCTGGTGACCGGCTGTACCGCGGTGCCTCCGGCCCCGGTCGGCCCGGCGGCCGGCCCGGAAAGCTCCGCGTCCGCCGCGTCGCGGGAATGATTCGCGCCGATCATCATGTAGACGCCGGGCACGACGAACAAGGTGAACAACGTGCCGATGGCGAGGCCCGTGGAGATGACCAGACCGATGGCGAAGCGCGAGGCGGCACCGGCGCCGCTGGCGAACACCAGCGGCAGCACGCCGAGCACCATCGCGGCCGTGGTCATCAGGATGGGGCGCAGGCGGACGCTCGCCGCCGTGACGATGGCCGCGTGCTTGCTCTTGCCGGTCTGCTGCTCGGTGTTCGCCACCTCGACGATCAGGATGCCGTGCTTGCTGATCAAACCCATCAACGTGACCAGACCTACCTCGGTGTAGATGTTCACGGTGGCGCCGCCGATGCCGAGGGTGATGAATATCAAGGCGCCGGCGATGGACAGCGGCACGGAGATCAGGATGACCAGCGGATCGCGGAAACTCTCGAACAGGGCCGCGAGCGCCAGGAACACGACGATGATGGCGAAGGCGAAGGTGGTCATGATGCCGCCGGATTCCTGCACGAATTGACGGCCCTGGCCGCCGTAGTCGATGCGGTAGCCCTGCGGCAGCATCCGTCCGGCCAGACCCTGCAGGTATTTCAGCGCATCGTCCAGCGATACGCCGGGCATCATGACGCCGGAAAGCGTGGCCGAATTCAGCTGTTGAAAGTGGTTCAGGGTCTCGGGCACGGTCACCGGGCGAATGGTGGCGATGGTCGACAACAAAACCGGCACGCCGCCGACGTTCGTGATGGGATAATTCTTCAGCTGGTCGACGTTCAGGCGGGACAGGCGCTCGACCTGGGGGATGACCTTGTAGGAGCGCGTGTCCATGCTGAAGTAGTTGGTGTAGTTGCCGCCCAGCAAGGAGCCCAGGGCGCTGCCCACCTGCGTCATGCTGAGCCCCAGCTGCGCCGCCTTGTCGCGGTCGATGTTGATGACGGCCTGCGGCAGGTCCAGCTTCAGATCGGTGTCGATGAAGATGAACATCCCGCTCTTGACCGCCTCGGCCAGCACGGCCTGCGACACCTCGTTGAGACGTTCGGCCGATTCGGTGGTCTTGATCGCAAACTGGATGGGCAGCCCCGATGCGCCGGGCAGGGACGGTGGCTGGAACACCGCGACCTTCTGGCCTGCGAGGTCGGTGGTCAGATGTTGCTGGACGATTTGCTGCAGGGCGTTGCTGTCCAGTTTCCGCTTGTCGCGCGGCGCGAGATTCAGACCCAGGATGCTCTGGCCCGGCGAGTCGACCTGGAATATGTGATCGGGATTCACCAGCTTCTTCGCGATGTCGAACGCCTGGGCGTCGTACAGCGTCTTGGCCTGCAGCGTCGCGTTGGGTGCGGACGTGGGCTGCGCCAGGATGAAGCCTTGATCCTCCTGCGGCGCGAGCTCGCTCTTCGAGCTGGTGTACATGAAATAGATGCTGGCCAGTACCAGCACCACCAGCACGGCCACCACCGGCGTGTAGCGCAGGCTGCGCTCCAGCTTGTTCCGGTACCACCGCAGCAGCCTGTCGAAACGCGCATCGATGAAGGCGACGAGCCGGGCGTCCCAATCCCGGTTGTTGGACCGGTGCGGCTTGAGCAGCCGGGAACACATCATCGGCGAGAGGGTGAGCGCGATCACCGCCGACACCGTCACCGATGCCGCCAGCGTGAACACGAACTCGATGAACAGGGCGCCGGTCAGTCCGCCTTGAAAGCCGATGGGCACGAAGACGGCGAGCAGCACCACGGTCATGGCGATGATGGGGCCGAACAACTCGTGCGCCGCCCTGCTGGCCGCCTCCTTCGGCGACTGGCCGCCCTCCAGATGCCGGTTCACGTTCTCGACCACGATGATGGCATCGTCGACCACCAGCCCGATGGCCAGGACCAGCGCCAGCAGCGTCAGCAGATTGATGGAGAAGTGCAGCATCAGCATGATGCCGAACGTGCCCACCAACGACAGTGGGATGGCCACGATCGGGATCAGCACCGAGCGTGGCGAGCCCAGGAACGCGAAGATCACCAGCATCACGATGACCAGGGCCTCGATCAGGGTGGTCGCCACCTCGTGGATCGAGCTGTTCACGAAATCGGTGGAGTCGTAGACGATGAGCCCTTTGAGCCCCTGCGGCAGGCTGGATTGCATGGCGGGGAACACGGCCTTGACGCCGTTGACCACGGTCAGCAGGTTCGCGCTCGGCGCGACCTGGATGCCGATGAAAACGCCTTCGCTGCCGTCGAACGCCACGCGTGATTCGTACGAGTCGGCCCCCAGCTCGACGGTGGCCACGTCGCTCAGGAGGACGTTGGCGCCGTTGATCTGCTTGATCACGAGTTTCCGGAACTCGCTCAATGAATGCAGGCTGGTGGTGGACGTCAGGGTCACCTGCACCATCTGTCCCTTGGTGTTGCCCACCGCCGAGACGAAGTCGTTGCTGGCGAGCGCCGTCGACACGTCGCTCGCCGTCAGGCCGTACGCCGCGAGCTTCTGCGGGTTGAGCCAGGCTCGCAACGCGAAGTACTGGCCGCCGAGAATCTCCGCGGTCTGCACCCCGGGAACGCTCTGCAGCTGGGGCTGGACCACGCGTTGCAGGTAGTCGGTCACCTCGTTGCGGTCGAGCGTCGGGCTGGAGAAGCCCATGTACATGGCGTCGGTGGTGGTGCCGGTCTTCACGGTGATGGTCGGTTGCTGCGATCCGGTGGGCAGCTGATTCAACACCGAATTGACCTTGATGTTGATCTCGGCGGCCGCCTTGGACGTATCGTAGTTCTGCAGGAGGTAGACCGTGATGGTGCTCGTGCTGCTCTGACTGATCGAGGTCATGTAGTCGATGCCGTTGGCCTGCGCCACCGCGGCTTCGATCGGGGTGGTGATGAAGCCGGCGATGGCGTCCGGATCGGCGCCGGGAAACGACGTGCTGATGGTGACCACCCCGTTCTCGGTCTTCGGGTAGGCGAGCACCTGCAGCGAGCTGTAGGAGCGCAGCCCCACCACCAGGATGACCAGGCTGATGACGGTCGCGAGCACCGGTCGGCGGATGAAGATGTCGGTGAAGTTCAAGAGGGTGCTCCGGTGCTCATTCGTTCGGCGGCGTCGGATGGGCGGCGTCGGACGGCACCACCTGGTTGTTGACGACCACGGGGGCACCGCTGTGCAGCTTCATCTGTCCGCCGGTCACCACCTCGTCGCCCGCGGCCACGCCCTCGGTGACGGCCACCTGATCGCCGCGGGTGTCGCCCACCTTGATGAAGCGTTGCACCGCGGTGAGCCTGGGGTTGCCCTTGTCGTCGGCCGCGTTCTTCTGGATCACGTAGACGGTGTCGCCGTAGGCGTTGTAGGTGATGGCGGACTGCGGCAGCGTGACGTGGTCGGCCGCATCGCCGTTCTCGATGTCGACCGTGGCATACATCCCGGGCACCAGTCTGCGATCGGCGTTGGCGAACGAGGCGCGCACCTGCACGTTGCGGCTGCCGGAATCGACCTTCGAATTGATGGAGACGATCTTGCCCATGAAGTTGCTGCCCGGATACGTGTCGACGGCGGCCGTCACCTGTTGATCCACCTTCATCACCGCGAGCGCCTGTTGCGGCACGTAGAAATCGATGAAGATCGGATCGAGCGCCTGCAAGGTGACCACCGTGGTGCCGGCGGCCAGGTACTGGCCTTCGTCCACCTGGCGCAGGCCGAGCTTGCCGGCGAACGGCGCGCGCACGGTTTTCTCCTCGATGAGCGCCTGCTGCGCGACCACCTGCGCGCGTGCCGATCGCAGGGACGCTGCGTCCGAATCCACGGTGGCCTGGCTGATGGCCTGCGCGGCCAGCTGCTCCTGGTCCCGCTTGTAGGTGATGGCGGCCAGGTCGGCCGCCGCCTGCAGCTGGGCCAGTTTGGCCGGGTCATCGTTCGGTTTGAGGGTGAGCAGGACGGTGCCCGCGGGTATTTCCGTGCCCGAATCGATGTGCAGGTGGTCCACCACCCCGGAGGCCTGGGCCGCGAGGTCGGCGCCGCGCACGGCGCGCACGCTGCCCAGCGCTTCGGTGCGCGACTGCCAGTTGGTATTCTTCGCGACCGCGGTGGATACCGTCTGCGGCGCCGTCGCCATCTGGCTCATGGAGCCCTTGATCATCTTGCCGATGAACAGATGCCAGGCGAATATGCCGCCGATGATGATCGCGACCGCGATCAACAGGATCAGGAACGGCTTGATCATGGCGCGCGGCGGCGCGGTGGTGCTGCCGTCGGCGGCGGTTTGAGTTTCCATAGTGCTCACAGAGGTCCCTTGTCGGATGAATTGGCGGCGAGGTCGTTGCGGTTCCACCAGCCCCCGCCCAGGGCTTGGAAAAGCGCCGCGGTGTCGGCGTACCGCTGCGCGCGGGCCTTGACCAGCGCGACCACCGCATTTTGATAGGTCTGCTCGGCCGTCAGCACCGTCAGATAGCTGGCGGCGCCGCTCTTGTACTGCACCTGCACCAGCTTCAGGCTGTCCTCCGCCGCCCGCTCGGCCGCGGTTTGCGCCACCAGCGCGTCCGCATCGCCCTGCAGGGCGTAGAGCGTATTCGCCACATTCTGGAAGGCCGTGATCACCGTCGATCGGTAATTCGCTGCGGCGGCGCGGGCGGTGGCGACCGCGGCACGCCGCTGGTGCAGCAGTGTGCCGCCCTTGAAGATGGGCTGCGTGATCCCGCCGATCAGGCTGTAGACGATGGACGACCGGTCGAACAGGCTCGTGAACTGAGTGGACTCACCGCCGTAGGAGCCGGTGAGGGTGAGCTGCGGCAGCATGTTCGCCGTCGCCACGCCGATCTGCGCGGTGGCCTGATGCAGCAGGGCCGAATACTCGCGCACGTCGGGACGCTGTTCGACGAGCTTGGAGGGCACGCTCACGGGCAGGGAATCCGGCAGGGTCAACGAGTCGAGTTCGACCTGGCCGCCCCGGTAATCGGCCGGCAGCACGCCGGTGTACGCGGCGAGTTGGTTGCGCTCCTGGGCGAGCTGGCTGCGCAGGGCCGGCAGGTTGGCGAGCGTGGACTGCAGGGTGGACTGCTGTTGCAACACGTCGGCGCGGGACGTGCCGCCGGCGGTGAATCGCCGCTGCGTGATGTCGAGCTGGGCCTGCTGCGAGCGCGCGATCTCCTCGGTCGCTGCGATCTGCGCGCGCAACGATGCCTCGGTCACGGCGGCCGTCACGATGTTTGCCGTGAGGCTCAAATAGCTCGCTTCCAGCACGAAGCGTTGGTAGTCCGCCTCGGCCTGCAGCGCCTCGACCTGTCGCCGGATGCCGCCGAAGGCGTCGAGCGTGTACGACACGTTGACCGACGCGCTGTTCAACGAATAGAGGAACGACCCCGCGCTGGGCAGCCCGAACGCGGCCCCGGACGATTTCTGGCGCTCGCCCTGGTAGGTGCCGGAAAGGCTGGGCAACAGGCTTCCACGTTCGGCCGCGGTGGTCTCGTTGGCATTGCGCAGCGTGGCTTGTGCCGCCTCCAGGGTGGGACTGTTGGCCAGCGCCTGTTCGATCAGCGCATTGAGTTCCGGCGACCTGAACAGGGTCCACCACTGCCCCGGAATGTCCAGCCCGTCGACGAAGGTCTGCGCATTGCCGCCGGGCAGCGGCGCGGACGCGGTGGTGCCCGGTACGGCGCCCGGCGGGACGTACCCCGCCGTGACCGGCGCGGCGGGCGTCTTGTAATTCGGGCCGACCGCGCAGGCGCAGACCATGCTGCACACCAGGCCGGCCAGCGCATGCGCGCTGCGGATTCTCGTCGCGCTGCGGATTCTCATATCGTCAGGCTCCTCGAGGGGCGGGTTCGCGCGGCACGGCGCCGTGGAGAAAAATATCGACGACGTGCTCCAGATGCCGTTCCAGGTCGATCTGCGCGAGCTCGTCCGGCGAGCCGAACAACATGCAGTCCCGCACCTCGGAGCTCACCATCTGCAGGAACAACACGGCGGCCCGGTTCGGGTCGGCCAGGCGGAGCGTCCCGAGGCGCGTCTGGGCCAGCAGGTACGCGGCAACCCCGCAGTCCACCTTGGCCTTGGTGCCGCCGCGCATCTTGGCCGCAAGCTCCGGAAAGCGCCGCGCCTCGGTGGCGAGGATGCGAAACAAGGCGGCCGAGCTCGGGTCGCTGGCGCGCGACGTGATGACGCGGCCGATGGAGAGCAAGGCCTGCCTCGGGCTCAGGTGCGCCAGCCCGTCGGGCGCCAAGGCGTTGGCCATGTCGGTCTCGATGAGCCGGCTGATCACGGCGGCCAGCAGCTCCGCCTTGTTCTTGTAGCGTTCGTAGATGGTGCGGGTGGACACCCCGGCTTCGCTCGCCACCTTGTCGATGCTGGCGCTGCCGTAACCCTGCAGAAAGATGCGCGTCGCGGCGGCCAGCAGCTGGTCGGCGCGAACGGCTTCCGTTCCGCGACGCGGTCGCCCAACGCGCGGTCCGCCGCACTTTTCGCTGTCCAACTGCTCCGACATGGAAACAAAAATGACATGTGTCGTTTTCATTTGCAAGCAGTTTTTCACGTCA
>CAZZWZ010000222.1:0-6683 GCA_964657955.1 uncultured Steroidobacteraceae bacterium | reverse complement strand
CCGCTGGAACGATGGAAGCCCAAAGTCATACTCGACGGGTCAAAAGCTGCGTCCAGCAGGCTTCCGGGATGGGAAATCTTTATGAACTACTCGGCCATCTTCGGAACAGGATTGCTGATGTTGGGCGTGCACACGGCCGACGCGGCGTCGCCGACCAACCCCAGCCGGCGACAGCTCAGCGGCTGCATGACCAAGCAGATGTCCGCCAGTCGCACCATCTCCTATAACGAGGCCAGCAAGGTCTGCAAGGATCAGCTGAAATCGCAAAACGACGCGCTCGTGGAGGCGCCGAACGACAACCTGGCGGCCAACGAGGCCAAGCCCGCCAACGCACGCTAGCCGGCTTTCTCGTCAACCACCCTGGGATGTCATGCTCAAAAAGATCAAAACCGTCGCCAATCTCATCCTCGTTTGCGTGGCCATCCAGCGAACGTATGTGGAATTCAAACGAGATCACCGACGAAAGCTCGACGCGAAGCGCCTGCCCGTAACGTGAAGGCGCGCGCCGGGCGACCTGCGGTGGTGGTCCGGTCCGCCTTTCCGGCGGATGCTGAACCTTGAATCCAAAACGCCGCGCGCGGCGAATGTATCGATTGACCGGTTTTCCAAGAGTTAGCGCGATCTTTCACAGGGAGATTTTCATGAACCGATTCCAATGGACAGCCGCCGCCGCGCTGTCGCTTCCCATGCTGGCATTTGCCTCGAGTCACCGGGAAGCGCCCAACATTGCGCGGTTCCCCACCTTGGACGGCACCGATTTCTACCTGTTCAACAGCTACGAAGCCGGGCGCAGCGGTTATGTGACCATCCTCGCCAATTACAACCCGCTGCAGGACCCCTTCGGCGGCCCCAACTACTTCGCCATGGATCCGGCGGGCCTGTATGAAATCATGATCGACAACGTGGGTGACGCCAAGGAGCACCTGACGTTTCAGTTCCAGTTCACCAACACGCTGGCGAATGCCAACAAGGGCATCATGCTGCCCATCGGTCCGGCCGCCACTCAGGTGCCGGTGGCCATTCCCTTGAAGAATGCGGGTCCGGTGAGCGGGGCGGCGTCGGCCAACCTGAACTTCATCGAGAATTACAGCCTGACCCTGGTGACCGGCGATCGTCGCACCGGCGTCGCCACCCCCATCACCAATGCCGCCAACGGCAGTCCCAATTTCATCAAGCCCATGGATTACATCGGCGAAAAGTCGTTCGGGACGCCCGCGGCATACGCCGCCTACGCCGGTCAATACATCTATAACATCACCATTCCGGGCTGCGGCACGCCGGGTCGCGTGTTCGTCGGGCAACGCAAGGAGGGCTTTGCAGTCAATCTGGGTGAGACGTTCGACCTCGTGAACAACGTGCCCATCGAAGGCGACAGCGCGCCGGGCGCCGGCGACGGCAAGGGCTTTCCGGGCGGCGTCACCCAGAACATCATGAACAACGTGCTGCGGATGAAGAACATCACCACGCTGGCGCTCGAATTGCCGATCGCCTGCGTGAAGGGCAGCGGCAACGGCGTGATCGGGGCGTGGACCACGTCCAGCCTGCGTCAGGCACGCATCTTGAATCCGAATGCGGCGTTCGGGAAAACCGAGATCAACGGCGGCGCATACACCCAGGTGTCGAGGCTTTCGGCCCCGCTGGTCAACGAACTCGTGATCGGCATCCCCGACAAGGATCACTTCAACGGCAGTGCACCGTCCGGTGATGCGCAGTTCGCGACCTACGTCACCAACCCCACCCTGCCGGCGTTGCTGAATTTGTTGTTCCTCGCTCCGGTGAATGCGACGCTGGGCACCACGCTGCCCACGCTGGCACCCACCAACTTTCCGCGCGTGGATCTGGAGGCGGCGTTCCTCACGGGTTTCAAGGGCGTCAATCAGCTGTCGGTGGTCACACCGTCCGAGATGTTGCGGCTCAATACGGGGATCGCGGCCGTTCCGGCGGCGACGCAGAGCAGCTTCGGCGTCGTGGGCAATGACCTGGCGGGCTTTCCCAACGGGCGGCGGCCTGGCGACAACGTGGTGGACCTGTCGCTGCGGGTGGTGATGGGTCGGCTGTGCTATCCCATCCCCGTGGCCGGCGTGCAGACCAACCTCGGGCTGTGCACGCCTGCCGATGCCGCAGTGGGCAACGTCGCCTTCACGGACGGGGCGCCCATCAGTGCGCTCAGCTTCGACCAGACGTTCCCGTATCTGCAGACGCCGTTGCCGGGTTCGCCCATCGGCGCCCAGGGGAATTGACATGAACGCACTCTCGAAGCGTTGCGGTGTGGCGGTGGCCCTCGGGGCCGCCGCTTTCCTGGCGGCCTGTCATGACAGCGGCGGGGGATCTTCCTCCACCCCTGCCACGTCCACCACCACCACGGAGAACTTCTCCACGCTTGCAACGACGACGTTCAAAGCGCAGGCGAACTCCACCCCGGTCAATTACGACAACCTGAGCATCGTCTACGACGTGAACGACGATCCGACCGCGTTCAATGCCCTGTTCGCCATGTAGCTTCGGTCAGCCTGCCGGCGATTTCGGCCGGCAGTTGGGTCGCATCCGCGGGTAATTGCGGGGAGGGATCAGCCGGCGGGGGTGGTGTTGGGCCCCCGCTCGGCTCCTTCAGCCGACCCCGTCTCCCAGCCCCCGCCCAGCGCCTTGTAGAGTTTCACCAGGTCCGTGACCTCCGTGAGCGAGGCCTGGGCGCTTTGTTCCCGGGCCTGATTCGTCTGCACTTCCTGGGTCAGCACGCTGAGATAGGAGGTCAACCCCGCCTTGTAGGCGCGCACGGTGATATCGAACGAGCGCTGATCGGCGGCCACGGTGTCCCCCAGCGCCGAGAGCCGGCGCCCATCCTGGTCCAGGCTCACGAGACCGTCCTCGACTTCCTGCAAGGCGCCGAGCACGGTTTTCCGGTAGCTCAGCGCCGCGCTTGCCGCCTGCGCGCGAGACATCTTCACGTTCGCCACCAGCGCCCCCCCGTGGAACAGCGGCAACGAGATGGCGGGCCCCGCGCTGTAGAATTTACTCGCCCAGTCGAACAGATAATTCGCGCTGATGTTGCGCAGACCGAAGCTGCCGGTGAGCGACACGTCCGGATACAAGGCCGCCATGGACACGCCGATTTCCGCGGTGGCCGCGTGCAGGCTGGCCTCGGCCTGGCGCACGTCGGGCCGGCGCCGCGCCAGATTCGATGGCAGCCCCACCGGAATCATCGCCGGCATCGCGGGCAGGTCCGCAGGCTCGAGGAACTCGCCATCCAGAGCCTCCGGCGCTTCGCCGAGCAACACCGCGAGTGCATGGCGCGACAACGCCAGGTTCTGATCGTACTGGGGCAACTGCGCCCTGAGGTTCGCTTCCTGTGCCCGCGCCGATTCCACGTCCGCCTCCTGCGCGAGACCGTGCAGCCGGCGATCGACCGTCAACTCCAGGATCTCGTGTTCCTCGGCGATCATGTGGTCGGTGATGGAGCGCAGCAATTGCGCGGCGCGCAATTGCAAATAATTCTGTGCCACCTCGGCCTCGAGCGAGACCTGCATGTCGTGGCGCGCCTCCACCGCCTCGTCGCTCCGGGCCTGTGCCGCCTCCACCGAACGCGACACCTTGCCGAACAGATCGAGTTCCCACGACGCATCGAAGCCCACCTGGTACAGGTTGATGGGCGAGGTGAGCGCGGACAGCAACGCCGGATTGATGGCCGCGCCGCCAAAATTCGTGCCCTGCGATTTCAGGATGCCGGCGACGCCCAATTGCTCATGATTGTAGCTGGCGGTGGCATTGAGGCTCGGCAACCCCTGCGCCCGCGCAGCCTGCACCTGCGTTCGCGCCGCGACGATGCGCAGCACACCGGCCTGCAGATCGAGATTGCCCTGCTGGGTCCGGCTCTCCAAGCGATCGAGATTCGGATCGTGGAAGGCGTGCCACCATTCGGCGTCGGCGGCATCGTTGGAGACGACGCGCTCCGGCGCGCCCGCCGCGGCCGCGAAGACCGACGGAACGGCGGGCGCCGGCGGCGTGAAGTTCGGTCCGACGGCACACGCGGCCAGCTCGGCCGCCACCGCACACGCCCCCACGGCACGGAGACCGGCCCGTGTCGCGCGGGTCATGCGGCCGCTCCCCCGCCGCCCGCCGCCTTGACCGGGGAGAACAACAGCGTGAAGGGAACGAACGCGAAGGCGATGAGGGCACAGTAAAAGAAGACGTCCATGTACGCCAGCAGGCCGGCCTGGGCGGTGAGGGTCTGGTAGATGTTCCCCAGCGCACTTTGCGTGGCATCCCCCGCGCTCAGGCCGTACGCCTTGACGGCCGCCACGGTGCGCGCGAGCGTATCGACGTAACCCGGGTCCGTCGGCGCCAGATGCTCCGAGAGGTACGCCATGTGCAGCTGGGTCCGCGTCATGATGATGGCGGTGGAGAGCGAGATGCCCACCGAGCCGAAGATGTTGCGGAACATGGTGAACAGCGCGGCGGCGTCACCCTGAAGATGCCGCGGCACGGTGACGTAGGCCAGGGTGCTGGTGGGGACGAACAGGAAGCCGATCGCCGCCGACTGGGCACAGCGCAGGTAGACCAGGTGCCGGAAGTCGATTTCGGGCGTGATGTTGCGCGAATACAGCAATGCGCAGCCCAACAGGACGAAACCGGTGCAGACGATGTAACGCGCTGGAACGACCCGCATCACCATGCCGACCAGCGGGATCAAGCCGATGATGCAGAGAGCTCCCGGACTCAGCACCAGTCCCGACAACGTGGCCGTGTATCCCAGATGCTGCTGGGCCAGCTGCGGAATGAGCACGCTGCTGCCGTAGAGGATCATGGCGAAGATCCCGATGGTCAGGGCGCCGAGCGCGAAGTTCCGGTCGCGCATCACGCGCAGGTTCACCACCGGCCGCGGGGTGTAGAGCAACCAGGCCACCGCACCCGCGAGCCCGATGGCCGCGATGACCGCGGCGGCACGAATCGAATTCGATCCGAACCAGTCGGCGTCCTCGCCGCGATCGAGCATGATCTGCAACGCCGCGAAGCCAATGGCGATGAGCCCGATGCCGATGAAATCGGTGGACGCCTTGCCTTTCTTCTCGCGTTCCCAGGGGGGGTCCTCGACCAGGGCCACGACGGCAAAGGTGGCGAGCACGCCGATGGGCACGTTGATCAAGAACACCCAGCGCCAGGAAAAATTATCCGTGATCCAGCCGCCCAGCGTGGGTCCCAGCACCGGAGCCACCACGGTGGCCACGGCCGTCACCGCGAAGGCCTGGCCCCGCCGGGACGCCGGGAACGTGTCGAGGATGATGGATTGTTGGTTCGGCTGCAGGCCGCCGCCGAACAGCCCCTGCAGGATTCGAAAGATGATGAGCTCGGTGAGGTTCGTGGATATGCCGCAGAGAAAAGAACAGATGGTGAACGCGATGATGCAGGTCACGAAGTAGCGTTTGCGGCCGAAGGTGCGCGCCAGGTACGCGGAGATGGGCAGCACGATGCTGTTGGCGACCAGGTAGGAGGTGAGCGCCCACGTCGCCTGGTCGTAGCTCACCGACATGCTCCCCGCGACGTGCGGCAGCGCCACGTTGACGATGGTGGTGTCCAGCACCTCCATGAAGGCGGCCAGGGTGACGGCGATCGCGATCCACCAGGGATTCGCGGCCGGGCGCCAGCCCTCGTGCGCCGTTGCGGACGGCGTACTCACCGCAGATGCACCACGGGCGACACCGAGAGTCCCAGCGGCAGCGGGGTGCGCGGATCGATGCCACGATCGATGACGATCTTCACCGGCACGCGCTGCACGATCTTCACGTAGTTGCCCGTGGCATTCTCCACGGGAAATGCCGAGAAACGCGCACCGCTGCCGTACTGGATGCTCTGCACGTGCCCTTCGAGCTGCAGGCCCGAGTAGGCATCCACCGCCACGTCCACGGCATCGCCGGGCCGGATGCGTCCCAGCTGGGACTCCTTGAAGTTCGCGGTGATCCACACCTCCGGGGTGACGATCACGAACATGGTCGTGCCGGCGGTCAGATAACTGCCGAGCTGCACGTTGCGCTTGGTGATGAACCCGTCCGACGGCGCCCGTACCTCCGTGTATCCCACGTTCAGCTCGGCCTGCTTCAGCTGCGCTTCGGCCTGCTCGACGCTGGCCGTCCGCTGCTGCACCAGCGCCGTGGCCTGGCGCAGCTGCTCCGTGACCAGTTCCGCCACCGCCACCTGGGACTTGGCGCTCTGCAGGCTCGATGCGCTGCTGACGGCCTGGCTGTCGGACAGGTCGATGTTCTCCTGCGTGGTGGCGCGCTTGTCCACGTCATGCTGCCGCCGAAAAGAGGCCCGCGCCTGCAGGAGGGCGGCCTCGGCCGCGCGCTGCTGCGCCCTGGCCGCGGCAAGCTGGGCGGGATACTGCACGCGCGCAATGTCGTAGGCCACCCGGGCCGACTCGAGCTGGGCACGGGCGGAGGTCAATGCCGCGCGGTCCTGCGCCTGGGTGGCCAGGTAATCGTCCTGTTCGATCCGCAGCAGCAGATCGCCCTTGCGCACGCGCTGGTTGTCGTCGATGTGCATCTCGACCACGTACCCGGACACCTTGGGCGCCATGGTGACGGTGTTGCCATCGGTGTAGGCATCGTCCGTGGTCACCTGATTGCGCTTCGCGATCCAGAATACCAGTGCAATCACCGCGGCCACGATCACCACCATGCCGAGGATGATCA
>CAZZWZ010000221.1:0-6737 GCA_964657955.1 uncultured Steroidobacteraceae bacterium | reverse complement strand
CGACGAACACCGGCAATGCCGCGAGCAGCGGCAATGCGAGGCGCACGGGCAATGCGAAGCGCAGGCGCGATGCGGGCCTGCGCGGCAATGCAGCGCTCCGGGGTGATGCCAGCTTCGGCGGCAATGCGCCGGTCCGCCGCAAAACGCCGATCGACTGCAGGCAAGCGTGACGCAGATCACACCGAGGGATGTTCATGAAGGTCGGGTCCTGTCTTTCGAGCGCCGGGGCGTAAGGCGCATGCGTCGCCGCAACGAGCGTGATCTTACGACGCCATTGAACTTAATGAGCGGCATGAACGCATCTTCGTTCGATGTGCGTGCGAGTTCTGTTAACGCACTCACAGAAGAACCGGGTCGTATGCGTTTCTCATGAGCAGGGGCCCGCAGCGATGCGAAACAGGATGCGGGGGAGGCCGGCCGGCGTTGTCGCCGATCCACGACGTCGGTCGAATGAGACAATTCTTTCGCGCATTTCGGCTGCGTATATTCGCGCGACGTCATTACGGCTCAAGCCGCTGGATGTGCACATGAAGAATAAAACGGTCGAACCGAATCCTGGACTCGCGGGCAGGGCGCCCGATGCGCGCCGGTGCGCGCGGCTGTCCGTCATCGCCTGCCTGGGCGTGCTCGCCGCGGCCGGTGCTTGCATGGCGGCGAACGCGCCGTCGAAGGACCAGGCCAAGCGCATGTACGACCGCATCGCCGGCGTGCCCGCCTCGAATCAGACGCTGCTCGCCATGACGCAGACCGACCCGACGTCGGCGGCGTTGATGGCCACCCAGGACCCGGCATTTTACGACAACACCATCCGGAATCTGGCGACACCGTGGACCAATCGCGATCAGACGGTGTTCGCGCCGTTGAACGATTACACGGCCACCGTGGTGGGCATGGTCCGCGACGACGTGCCGTTCAACACCCTGTTGAGCGCCGATCTCGTGTACGTCGCCGACGCGGCGTCGAACGTGCCCGCCTACTCGCCCGCCAACAACGACATGTACGAGGCCATGGACACGGACGGCCTCGATCTGAAGGCGCATCTGGTCAAGAGCACCCAGTCGGCGCTGACCGGCGTCCCGGCCGCCGCGACGGCCGGCGTGATGACCACGCGCGCCGCGGCCATGGCCTTCTTCGTCAACGGCACCAACCGCGCCATGTTTCGTTTCACGATGATGAATCATCTGTGCGCCGACCTGCAGACCATCCCGGACACCACCCGTCCGCCGGACCGCATCCGCCAGGACGTGACCCGCAGTCCCGGCGGCGACAGCAGCTTGTTCCTGAACAATTGCATCGAATGCCACAGCGGGATGGACCCGATGGCACAGGCGTTCGCGTATTACAACTTCGACAACACCGCCCAGAAGATCGTCTACACGGCGGGCCAGGTACAGCCGAAATATTTCATCAACAGCACCAATTTCCCTCAAGGCTACGTGACACCGGACGATCATTGGGACAACCGGTGGCGCAGCGGTGTGAACTCGTTGCTGGGATGGGATGCGGGGCAGACCGGCAGCGGTGCGGGTGCGAAGACCTTGGGACAGGAACTCGAGGGCAGCGCGGCATTCGCGAATTGCCAGGTGACCCGCGTTTTCAAAACGGTCTGCTTCCGGGCACCGAGCAACGCCGCCGATCTGTCGCAGGTCGCCACCATGGTCGCATCCTTCAAGGCCAACAACTACTCGCTGCGGCACGTTTTCGCCGACGCGGCCGTGTATTGCATGGGGAACTAGCATGAAGGTTCAACACCTCACCCGATCGCTCGCCGCTGCCGTCGCCGCCTTGGCGGCTGCGCTGCTGACCGCCTGCGGCGGGGCCGGTGCTCCCACCACGGCCACGCTCGCGGCCGCGCCCACCGGCGCGGCCGACGCCTACACGGGGCCCGCGCCCGCCACCGCCGACGTGCAGGCCTTTGCCGTCAATTTCTGGAACAACGTGCGTGCGCAGAATCGCTGCGGCCAGTGCCACAACGCGACGTCGCCGGCCCAGATGCCGAACTTCGCCCGCAGCGACGACGTCAATCTCGCCTACGCGCAAGCCAACACGGTGGTGAACCTGCAGCAGCCCGCGATGTCGGTGATCGTCACCAAGGTGAGCGGCGGCCACAATTGCTGGCTCTCCGATCCGAACGCCTGCGGGGAAATCCTCACCACCTGGATCAGCAACTGGGCGGGCACGTCGGTGGGCACGGGTGCGGCCACTCAGATCCAGCTGCAGGCGCCCCCCGTGCAGACGGTGGGTCAGAGCCGGAACTTCCCCGCCGCGCCCACCGACTTCGAGAACACGGTCTATCCGTTGCTCACGCAGTACTGCTCGAAGTGTCACGCCCCCGGCGCCGCGACCCCGCAGTCGCCGTATTTCGCGTCGGCCGACCCGGCCCAGGCCTACCAGTTCGCCATCCCAAAGATCGATCTGAACACCCCGGCAAACTCGCGCTTCTACACCCGACTCCTCGTCGATCAGCACAATTGCTGGAGCGTCTGCGCCGACAATGCCGCCACCATGCTGGCCGCCATCAAGGCGTTCGCGAATCTCGAACCGCTGACCAGCGTCGATCCGTCGCTCGTCGTGAGCAAGGCCCTGACCATGACCCAGGGCACCATCGCGAGCGGCGCCAACCGTTACGACGTCAACGTCATCGCCAAGTACGAGTTCGAGACCGGCACCGGACTCACCGCCTACGACACGAGCGGTGTCGAACCGTCGGCGGACCTCACCCTCTCGGGCAGCGTCACCTGGGCCGGCGGCTGGGGTATCAACGTGGGCGCCGGCGGCAAGGCGCAGGCGTCCACCTCGTCGAGCCGCAAGATTCACGACCTGATCGCGGCCACCGGGGAGTACTCGTTGGAGGCGTGGGTCGCCCCGGCGCTGGTGGCAGCGGACAAGTCCTACATGGTCAGCTATTCCGGCGGCGACACGGTGCGCAACTTCACGCTGGGCCAGACGAACCAGAGCTACGATTTCCTGATGCGCAGCACGAACTCGGATCTGAACGGGATGGCGCAGCTGCAGACGCCGGCGGCCTCCATGGTGCTGCAGGCCTCCCTGCAGCACGTGGTGCTCACCTACGATCCCGTCAACGGCCGGCAGATTTTCGTCAACGGCCAGAGCACGGGCGTGACCGATCCGCAGAAAGGCGGAACCCTGTCCAACTGGGACGACACCTTCGCCCTGGTGCTGGGCAACGAGGTCTCG
This sequence comes from uncultured Steroidobacteraceae bacterium, assembly GCA_964657955.1. Lineage (GTDB taxonomy): Bacteria > Pseudomonadota > Gammaproteobacteria > Steroidobacterales > Steroidobacteraceae > Bog-1198. Next base: position 3,539 of record CAZZWZ010000221.1, on the reverse strand, counting down.
GGCGATCGCTCCTGGCAGGGACTCATCAAGTTCGTCGCCATCCACGACCGGGCGCTCACCGCGCCGCAGATTCTGCAAAACTACAACGCGGGCGTCGGCCAGCGTTTTTATCTGCTCTTCAACGTGGCCGAGGTCACCGGGGTGTCGCAGGCCTACGTCATGCTGACGGCGAGCCAGTACGACAGCGCCAGCTATCTGTTCACCAATCCGACGTTCATCTCGTTGGACAAGACGGTCACCCCGGACGGCATCGCCGTCAAGGGCATGCGCATCGGCATCAACGGGACCCTGCCCACGGTCGGACAGGCCTATGTCCCGCTCAACACGACGGTGACGGCGGCGGCATACAAGTCCACCGGCGAACTGCTGTCGAGCGTGGGCACGGTGATTGCATTGCAAAACGGCCCGTTGACCGACCAATTCTTCCTGTCGTTCGATCAGCTCGGGACCAAGACGCATGTCACGGTGGAGCAGACGCCCACGCCGTCGGCGCCCGCGTTTCCCGCCCCCACCGCGTCGGTCGGCGTGCGCACCTTTGCCCAGATCAATTCCAGCTTGTCGGCGCTCACCGGTGTGCCCACGAATCAGGCCGACGTATCGGCGACCTATCAGCTGGTCATCCAGCAACTGCCCGCCACGTCGACATTGGAGAGTTTCTCCTCCGCCAACCAGGTGGGAATCGCGCAGCTGGCGGTTCAGTACTGCAACGTGGCCGTGACCACGCCCGCCTACCAGGCCGCGCTGTTTCCGGGGGTGGCCTTCAACGCGTCGCTGTATCCCGGCGGCGCGGCGCAGGTGAGCAGCCTGCTCGCGGCGCGGGTGCTCGGCACCGGCCTCGCGAGCCAGCCGGCCGCCTCGACGGTCACCACCGAGCTCAATTCCATGATCAACACCCTGTGCACGACCACCGCCTGCAACACCACGGCCCGCGTGCTGGCCGTGACCAGCGCGGCCTGCGCGGCCGCATTCGGCAGCGCCGACATGTTGATCGATTAGCGGGCGTCCAAGACTCGAAGAGGAATCCATGCGTAAAAAACCCCCATCTTTCGGTCTGCGCGATCCGTTGTGCCATCCGGATCACCCGCGGCCCCGCACCCGGCGCGAGTTCCTGGCGCAGGGGTTCATGACGGGTGCTGCGACCCTGGTGGGGCCGTCCCTGCTCGGGTTGCTCGCGCAGCCGCGCGCGGCCCGCGCCGCGCTGGCCGGTGACATGGCGGCGGCGGTGGCCGGTTGCGGCATCACCACGGGCGCCGGCAAGATCCCGTTCATCTGCTTCGACCTGGCCGGCGGCGGCAACATCGCGGGCTCCAACGTGCTGGTGGGCGGCCCGAAGGGACAGCTCGATTTCCTGTCGGTGGCGGGTTACAGCAAATTGGGGCTGCCGGGCACCATGGTGCCCAGTCCGAGCGTCAGCGGGAACTTCATCGATGCCACCTACGGACTGCGCTTCCATTCGGACAGCGCGCATCTGCGCGGCATCAAGGCGCGTGCCACCAGCGCGAGCGCCATGGCCAACACCACCGGCACCGTCATCCCGGCCCTGTCGCAGAACGACACCAACGTGAATCCGCACAATCCCATGTACGGCATCTGGCAGTTCGGCGCGCGGGGAGGACTGCTCGATCTCATCGGCTCGGAGAGCTCCTTGTCCGGCGGCAATTCCATGGCACCGCCGAACTGGCTCATCCCGAGCGCGGCGCCGGTGAAGATCGCGAGTTCGGACGACAGCAAGGGGCTGGTCAATACCGGGCAGCTGGGCGTGTTGCTGCCGCCCGCCGACGTCACCAACGTGATGGAATCCATGAAGCGCATCAGCGACGCCAAGTATCAGCAGGTGCAGGCCTACGCGGACGCCGCGACCAACGCCGCAGCCCTCGGCCCCAAGGGCACCCAGGCCTGCGGGTACACCAAGGCGGCGTACATCGTCGACAAATACAACAGCCCCTCGGCCGTCAATCCGGACGTCGATCCGAACATCGTGGGCTCCGGCGGCATCTTCACCACCGCCGAGTATCAGGCCAACCCGGATTACCAAAAGACGGCCGCCGTCATGAAACTGGTGATCGACGGCAATGCGGCCGCCGGCACCATCGAGATGGGCGGCTTCGATTACCACACGGGGGATCGGGCCACCGGCGAAGCGCGCGACCTGAACGTGGGCAACTGCATCGGGGCGGTGCTCGAATACGCTGCGCGCGTGAAAAAGCCCGTCATGATCTACGTGTTCAGCGACGGTTCATTGGCCAGCAACGGCATGATCGACAATTCGGCGGGAGGCCGGGGCAAGGGTGTGTGGACCGGCGACAATCAGAACGTCGCGGCCACGTACTTCCTGGTATACAACCCGGCGGGCAGGCCGGGCTCGGCGCAGAAGAGTCCCGAGCAGAGCCTGCAAATCGGCAATTTCAATCCCGACGGCTCGCTCAACACCAGCGGCAGTCCCGCGGCGAACAACGTGTTCCAGCTGGCGCAGTTGGTGGTGCTCAATTACATGGCGCTGCACGGTGCGAACGCCGCGGCGGCGTTTCCGAGTCTTTATCCGCCCTCGGCGCTGGCGAACACGCTCGGCACCGGCTCGTCGCTGGACGCGTTGATCGCGTATCAGCCGCTGCCCGGGCTCACGAACGGTACCGTCACCGTGGCCTGAGGCGCGGCACGGGCCGTTCGCGCCGTGAACGGCGGTTCGGACCCCGACGAGTTTTCATTAATGTGCGCCAAGTCATGCAGAAAGCCCTGCACCGGACGGCCGTTGCGTTGACACTGCGGCTCCCATTGTGCGATTTTGCATAAGGCCGGACGCTTGAACAGCGGGGGTTACCTGTGTTGCATGGTTCGCCGCGCGATGGCGCTGGCTTCGAGATCAACAGCTCGAGTTTCATGTCGTGAGGCGCTCTTCGCGTGTTTGAGTCCGGCCTGTCCCGCAGGATCGTGGTGTCGTGGGCGATGCTCCTGGCCTGCACGACGATGTTCGGCGCGACGGAGGCGGGCGGCGCGACCACCCTGCTTGGCGCGACCGCGCCGGACTTCGTGCTCAAGAGCACGAGCGGGCGGAATCTGCGATTGTCGGAATTCCGCGGCCAGGTGGTGCTGGTGAATTTCTGGGCGCGGTGGGTGGGCGAGTCGCGGCAGGAATTGCCTGCGCTGGACCGCATCAGTGCAACCTACGGGAGCGCGGGGCTCGTGGTGCTCGGCGTGTCGGTGGACGAGGATGCGGCGAGGGCGCGCGAGTTCGCCGACGCGATGAAAGTTCGGTACCCGATCCTGCTCGATACCGATCCGGCGGTGGGCCGGGATTATTTGTTGGAGAAAATGCCCGTCACCATCCTCGTCGACCGGGCGGGTGTCGTGCGCTATTCGAACGTGGGCTTCAAGCCCGGCGATGAACGCGCGTATCTCGATCACATACGCGAATTGCTGCGCGAATAAACGATAGGTTTGTTATGAATTGCAAGCATCGAATCATTTCGATCGTGTTACGCGGCGCGCTGCTGGCCGGAATCGTCGGCCTCGGTGCCGGCGGACCGGTGATGGTCGCCGCG
>CAZZWZ010000220.1:0-6747 GCA_964657955.1 uncultured Steroidobacteraceae bacterium | reverse complement strand
CGCCCGTCCTGTTCCGGGCCCAGAGCGATCGCCACGTGGCGGGCGTACTGGCGGCGGCGTTGTTCTCCGCGGAGACCTACGTGAGCCTGGCCACCGTGGCCTTCGCCGCGCTCCTCGGGCAGCGGGCCCGTTTCTGGCCGGCCACCGCGGCGGCGGCGCTGCTTGCGGTGAATGAATGGGCCTTGAAGCCGGTGATGACCGCTGCGCGGGCCGCGGGCCCCGTGGCAGGCCTGTCCTTCGGCGCGTGGCACGGGGTGTCGGCGCTGCTCTACGGCCTGGCATGCGTGCTCGCGGCCGTGGCGGTGTGGCGGCAGGAATTGCCGTAGCGGCGGGGCCTGCCGGGCGTGGTCCGCCCGGGAGCAGCGGTCAATCCGGGATGACGATGGTGGGCAGGGTGGCGCGGCGCCGATAGAACACGCCCACGTGCCCCACGCGCTGCACCAGGTGCGCCGCCGTGCGTGTGGCCAGCGCGTCCAGGGCCTCGTTCCGCGCATCGCGGTCGCCCACCCGGGCGCTGACCTTGACCAGCTCGTGATCGGCGAGGGCGCGGTCCAGTTCATGGACGACCCCCTCGGTGAGGCCGGCATTGCCCAGCATGACGATGGGATGCAGCGGATGCGCCAGGCGGCGCAGATGCTTTTTTTGTCGTTCCGAGAGCGTCATCGGGCGCATTATAGCGGCCTCGGGATTCAACAGATGCCAAAGCGGACCAAGAGCAGCGCGCGGTGGCTCGCCGAACATGCCAACGACGTCTACGTGCAGCGCGCGAAGCGCGAGGGCTGGCGCTCGCGGGCCGTCTACAAACTGGCGGAAATCCAGGACGGCGAGCGATTGCTGCGGCCGGGCATCCGCTGCGTCGATCTGGGCGCCGCGCCCGGGGGCTGGAGCCAGTACGCGGCGCGCATCGTGGGCGGCTCGGGCCGCATCGTCGCCACCGACATCCTGCCCATGGACGCCATCGTGGGCGTGGAATTCGTGCTGGGCGATTTTCGGGAGGAGGCGGTTCTGGGCGAGGTGCTCGCCGCCGTGGGCGCCTCGAAGGTCGACCTTGTTTTGTCCGATATGGCCCCAAACATGGCAGGCATCGATGCGGTGGATCAGCCCCGATCCATGTATCTAGCGGAGCTGGCATTGGAATTTGCCGACCGCGTCCTGGCGCCCGGGGGCGATTTGCTCGTCAAATTGTTCCAGGGGGCGGGTTTCGATGAGATCGTTCGCGAGGCGCGCGGGCGATTCGGCCGGGTCGTGACGAAAAAGCCAAAGGCGTCACGAACGCGCAGTCCCGAGCTCTATCTGTTGGCGCGGCAGTTTGGGATGGTGTAAGTTCGATGGGTACGCGTGTGTTCCGAGGGAACGACGCCCCCGAAACGGTGTCCACCAGTTGACGGCGGTAGGTGAAACTTGAACGATCTGACGAAGCAAATTCTCTTATGGGTCGCGCTGGCGGTGATTCTGCTCGCGATATTCAGTCAATTCGGCATGCGCACCGGTCAGCCGGCGACCATCGACTACTCCACGTTCCTGTCCGAAGTCAAGAGCAACAGCATCGACTCCGTGACGCTGAAGGGCGAGATCATCGAGGGCAAGCGGCGCGACGGCAACCAGTTCGTGACCTTCAACCCGGAAACGAGCAACAGCGCCTTGATCGGCACGCTCGAGGCACAGGGCGTCAAATTCCGCGGTGAACCGCCGAAGCAGCAGTCGGTCTTTCTGCAATTGCTGATCTCCGCCTTCCCCATCCTGATCCTCATCGGATTCTGGGCCTACTTCATGCGGCAGATGCAGGGAGCATCGGGCGGCCGCGGGGCCATGTCCTTCGGCAAGAGCCGCGCGCGCCTGCTGGGCGAGGACCAGGTGAACATCACCTTCGCGGACGTCGCGGGCGTGGAAGAGGCCAAGCAGGAGGTCGTCGAAATCGTCGATTTCCTGAAGGATCCGGGCAAGTTCCAGAAGCTCGGCGGCAAGATCCCCAAGGGCGTGCTGATGGTGGGATCGCCCGGCACGGGCAAGACGCTGCTGGCGCGCGCCATCGCCGGCGAGGCCAAGGTGCCGTTCTTCACCATTTCCGGCTCGGATTTCGTGGAAATGTTCGTCGGCGTCGGCGCCTCCCGGGTGCGCGACATGTTCGAGCAGGCCAAGAAGCATGCGCCCTGCATCATCTTCATCGACGAGATCGATGCGGTGGGGCGCCATCGTGGCGCCGGCCTGGGCGGCGGTCACGACGAACGCGAGCAGACGCTCAACCAGTTGCTGGTGGAGATGGACGGTTTCGAGGGAAACGAGGGTATCATCGTCATCGCGGCCACCAACCGGCCCGACGTGCTGGACCCCGCCCTGCTTCGGCCCGGCCGCTTCGACCGACAGGTGGTCGTACCCTTGCCGGACGTGCGGGGCCGCGAGCAGATCCTCAAGGTTCACATGCGCAAGGTGCCGCTGGGCGACAACGTCAAGCCCTCCGTCATCGCGCGGGGCACGCCGGGTTTCTCGGGTGCGGATCTCGCCAACCTGGTCAACGAGGCGGCCCTGTTCGCCGCCCGCGGCAACAGGCGCTCGGTCACCATGGAGGAGTTCGAGCGCGCCAAGGACAAGATCATGATGGGGGCCGAGCGGCGCTCCATGGTCATGACCGAGGAAGAGAAGCGCAACACCGCCTACCACGAGTCCGGACATGCCATCGTGGGCCTCAGCGTGCCCGAGCATGATCCGGTGTACAAAGTCACCATCATCCCGCGCGGCCGCGCCCTGGGCGTGACCATGTTCCTGCCCGAGCAGGACCGTTACAGCACCAGCAAGCGGCAGCTCGAGAGCCGGATCGCGACCCTGTTCGGCGGCCGGGTGGCCGAGGAGCTGGTGTTCGGGCCGGACGCCGTCACCACCGGTGCCTCCAACGACATCGAACGGGCCACCGAGCTCGCGCGCAACATGGTTACGCGCTGGGGCCTGTCGGATCGCCTGGGCCCGCAGACCTACAGCGAGGAGTCGGGCGAGGTGTTCCTCGGCCGCAGCGTCACGCAGCACAAGCAGGTATCGGACGTCACCGCGCACGTGATCGACGAGGAGGTGCGCCGCGTGATCGACAGCAATTATCAGCGCGCGTACCAGATCATTCAGACCAACCTCGACAAGCTGCAGACCATGTCCGAGGCGTTGATGAAGTACGAGACCATCGACGAGGAACAGATCAAGGACATCATGGAAGGTCGTGCGCCGCGTCCGCCCCGCGACTGGGACGACACGCCGACGGCGACGCCGCGGCCGCCGACGGCGGAAAAGCCGGCACCTCCCCTGGTCAATCCGGCGGGGCAGCACTAGCGCTGAAGAAGCTCCCAAGGGCAGTCCGTCGGACTGCCCGTTTCGTCCCGCGACCACATGCAGTGGCAATGCCGCAATCGAATCATCGACCTCTCGCGGCCCGCGATCATGGGCATCCTGAACGTCACCCCCGATTCGTTCTCCGACGGGGATCTCTACCTCGACCCGGATGCTGCAGTGCGACGCGCTGCGGCCATGGTGGCGGAGGGCGCCGACCTCCTCGACGTCGGCGGGGAATCCACACGGCCGGGCGCCTTGCCCGTGGCGGAGGGCGACGAACTTGAGCGGGTGATCCCGGTGATCGAGCGCATCGCGCGCACGCTGGATGTGGCCATCTCCGTCGATACCAGCAAGGTGGCCGTGATGTCGGCCGCGACCGCGGCGGGCGCCCATGTGGTCAACGACGTGCACGCGTTGCGGGCGCCGGGCGCGCGGGAGTGGGCCGCACGGGCGGGCGTCGGGGTCTGCCTGATGCATTTGCAGGGTGAGCCGAGGACCATGCAACAAAATCCTTCCTACGCGGACGTGGCGACGGAAGTCTGCGATTTCCTGGTGCAGGAACGTCGCGCCTGCGTGGCCGCGGGCATCGCCGCCGGGGCCATCGCGCTCGATCCGGGCGTGGGCTTCGGCAAGGGGCTGGAACACAACATGACCTTGCTCCGGGCACTGCCCCGCCTGGCCGCGCTGGGGTCCCCGTTGCTGGTGGGCGTGTCACGGAAGAGCTTCATTGGGCGCATTCTCGGCCGCCCGGTCGACGAGCGGCTCCACGGCGGCCTGGGACTGGCGGCGTGGGCGGTGGGCGCGGGGGCGCGCATCATCCGTACCCACGACGTGGCCCCCACGCGCGACGCCGTCCGCATGGTGAGTGCCGTGTTGCAGGGACCTGCATGACGAACCGGTATTTCGGCACGGACGGGTTGCGCGGCCGCGTCGGTCAGTCGCCGATGACGGTGGATTTCACGCTGCGGCTGGCCAGCGCGGCGGCGCGGGTGCTGGCGCCGAACGGCGGCCGCGTGCTCATCGGCAAGGACACGCGCCTCTCCGGTTACCTGTTCGAATCGGCCCTGGAGGCCGGTTTCGTGGCCGCCGGCGTGGACGTGCTGCTGATGGGACCCCTGCCCACCCCGGGAATCGCGTACATGACGCAGCGCCTGGGCTGCAATTTCGGCGTGGTCATCAGCGCCTCGCACAATCTCTACGAGGACAACGGCATCAAGTTCTTCGATGCCAACGGCAGCAAGCTGTCGGACGACGTGGAATCGCAGATCGAGCGGTGCATCGACGATCCGGTCATGACCCAGGAGTCGAAGCATCTCGGCCGGGCCGTGCGCATCGACCGCAGCCGCACGCAGTACCAGGAGTTCTGCGCCTCGACCATTCCCCCCGGGATGACGCTGGACGGCTTCAAGATCGTGATCGATTGCGCCAACGGGGCCGGCTACAAGGTGGCGCCGCGGGTGCTGGCGGATCTGGGCGCCGAGATCGTCCCCATCGGCTGTTCGCCGAACGGACGCAACATCAACGACGGATGCGGTTCCACCGCGCCGGAGCTGCTGCAGCTCACCGTTCCCGGCGTGCGCGCCCAGGTGGGCATCGCGCTCGACGGGGATGGCGATCGGGTGGTGATGGTGGACGAGCTCGGCCGCTGCGTCGACGGCGATCAACTCTTGTACATCCTCGCCGCGGCGCGCCGCCGGTCCGGCACCCTGCAGGGTCCGGTGGTGGGCACCGTCATGAGCAACCTGGGACTGGAGCACGCCCTGGGCGAGCAGGGCATCGCGTTCAAGCGCGCCCAGGTCGGGGACCGCTACGTGCTGGCCCTGTTGAGCGAGTCCGGGGGCACCCTGGGCGGCGAGACCTCGGGTCACGTGCTGTGCCTGGACAAGACCACCACCGGGGACGGCCTGGTGAGCGCCTTGCAGGTGCTGGCCGTGATGCGCTCCACCGGCGCGGGGTTGGCCGAGCTGGCGGCCCCCATGCACAAGTATCCCCAGGTGATCCTGAACGTCCGGGTGGCACGCCGTTTCGATCCGATGACCGATCCGCAGGTGATGGAAGTTGCCCACGCCGTGGAGCGCCGCTTCGAGGGCCGGGGCCGGATCGTGCTGCGCGCGTCGGGCACTGAACCGCTCATACGCGTGATGGTCGAAGGGGCGGAACTGTCGTTGGTGAAGAACGGCGCGCGGGAGATTGCCGGGGCCGTCGAGGCGGCCGCGGACAGGCTTGCAGTTACGGTTCCGCGCAGCTAATCTTCGCCGCCTTTCCTGCAGGGCCACAGCCCTAAGGTAGTGCACATGCGCCGTCCGATGGTTGCGGGTAATTGGAAAATGCATGGTTCGCGATCCGCCAACCGCGTCCTGCTCCGGGACCTCGAGCAGCGGCTGAAGCCGGACTGGCCCATCGACGTCGTCGTCTTTCCTCCTTATGTGTATCTGTCGGACGCCGAGCGCTTGCTGGAGGGCGGGCAGATCCACCTGGGGGCGCAGGACGTGTGCGCGGAGAGTGGCGGGGCGTTCACCGGGCAGGTGAGCGCATCCATGCTGAAGGACGTGGGCTGCCGCTACGTCATCGTCGGACACTCCGAGCGTCGCCGCCTCTATCACGAGGACGATGCCGTGGTCGCGCGCAAATTCGGCGCGGCCCTGCAACTGGGGTTGACGCCGGTGCTCTGCGTGGGCGAGACGCTGCAGGAGCACGAAGCGCACCAAACCGAATCGGTGGTGGCCCGCCAGCTCGAGGCCGTCACCGCCATGCACGGCGCGGCGAGCTTCGCGCACGCCATCGTCGCCTACGAGCCGCTGTGGGCCATCGGGACGGGCCACACTGCATCGCCGCAGCAGGCACAGGCCGTACATGCCTTCCTGCGTCTTCGAATCGCCGCGCAAGATGCTAAGATAGCGCGGCTCGCGCGCATTCTGTACGGCGGAAGCGTCAAGGGCGGCAATGCGGCGGAGCTGTTCTCCATGCCCGATGTCGACGGCGGATTGGTGGGCGGTGCTTCCTTGAGCGCCGAAGAGTTTCAGCAGATTTGCGCGGCCGCGGCCCAGCGAGAATCCGGTTCAGGGAAGAAGCCGGACACCGCGGCGGGTGCCGTTCGCCATTGAGAGATCGTTTATGTTGCGTGGTTTCATTCTCGCGGTACACGTGCTGCTCGCCCTGATGATCATCGGCCTGGTCCTGCTCCAGCGCGGCAAGGGCGCGGAAGCGGGCGCCGGGTTCGGATCGGGCGCCTCGGGCACGGTGTTCGGCGCGCGCGGCACCAGCACCTTGTTCTCGAAGCTCACGGCCGTGTTCGCCGCGTTGTTTTTCGTGACCAGCCTGTCGCTGGCCTACCTGGGAACGCGCGCGCCCGGCCTGCCGAGCAGCGTGCTGGAGCGCTCCGTGCTGGCCGCGCCCGCCGCCCCGTCGCCGGCCAAGCCGGGGTCCTCCGCCCCT
>CAZZWZ010000219.1:0-6754 GCA_964657955.1 uncultured Steroidobacteraceae bacterium | reverse complement strand
GGCGCCTCCTCCAGCAGCTCGCGGTACAGCGTCACCGATTTCTCGTGTTCGCCCAAGCCCACGCAGGCGGTGGCGTACAGCGTGCGGTACTGGGCGTTCCGGGGATCGAGCTGCAACAGCGTCTCGAGCTCCTGACGGGCCCGCACGTGATCGTGCCGCTCGAGCAACGCACGGGCGTAGTCGTACCGCGCGGCGCGGTAGTCCGGCGCCATCTCCAGCACCGCGGCCAGCAGGGTCTCGGCGTCGTCGAACACCTGGCGCTCGATCCCGATGCGGGCCAGCAGGCGCATGGCCTCCACGTGATCGCCATGCTCGATGAGGTAGGCCCGGATGATGCTCTCCGCCGGTGCCAGGTCGCCGTCCGAGAACAGGGACGTGGCGGCCACCACCTCGGGTGGCAGTGCCGCGAGCTTGGCCACGTGGGAGGCGGCCACGGCGGCGAGCTCGGTCTCCCCGGTCAGGCGATACAGGCCCTCCAGCATGCTCCAGCTGGAGCGCAGGGCCGGGTTGAGGTTCACGCCCCGGAGAAACGCCTCGATGGCCGGACCGGCTCGTTTCATCGCCACGTGACAGTTGCCGCGTTCCTGATGCAGCCTGCCGTACCGCGGATGGATGCGTTCGAGACGCTCGAGCGTTTCGAGAGCCTGCGGAATACGGTGCAGGAAGCGCTGGTTGACGGCAACGAAGTACAGCACGTCGCGGTTGCCGGGCACCCGCAGGGACAGCGTCTCGGCAGCGGCCAGCGATTCGGCGAAGCGGCGCTGCTCGAACAATCCGCGAATCCGCCTCACCTCCGTTTCGACGGGTGATGCGGGTGCGGCATTCGGCGTGGCGGAAGCGGAGGTGTTCACGGCATCGGTGACCGGCGGGGTGGGTGCTCCAATGAAAACGGCGGGCCCTGCCCGCCGTTCCATGTTACGACAATCGAATCGCTTCGCGCAGCGGTCAGAATTTATAGCCGAACTTCACCCCGAGCACCCGCGGACGCAGCGGCACCTCCGACTTGATGAACTGCGCCGACGACGTGAACACGCTGGCGTTCGAGTTCGACAGGTTCTGTCCGAACAGCGAGGCCGTCCAGTTGTCCTTGGCCACGCCCAACGCCGCATCGTAGGTCTTGTAGGCCGGCATCTCGTACCGCAGCAGCGTGGTCGTCGGCACCAGCACGTTGTCGCCGCTGGTCGCCGTGTCCACCTGGTTGTACGAATGCCCGGTGAACGCGCCACCGGCCGTGATGAAGGTCTTGTAGTCGTTGAACGTCGCGTCGTAGCGGAGGTGCAGGTTGGCCTGCAGTGCCGGCGAATTCGCCGGCTCGCCGCCCTCGGCGCCGAACGGATTGAAGAAGGGCTGACCCTTGACCTCGGTGATGCAGCTGCCGTACCCCGCCGTCGTCGGGATGTTGATGGGCAGACACGGGGAATTGGTCTGCTTCGAATGGTTGTAGGAGCCCGACGTCTGCAGCGTGAGGCCGTCCGTCACCTTGGCGACCACCTGCAGCTCGACGCCCTTGATGGTGTAGTTCGGGCCGTTGGTGCCGAACGTCGTGTTGCCCAGCTGCACGGGATTGAAGAAGAGCACCTGCGTGTTGGTCCAGTTCATGTGGTACACCGAGGCGTTCACCTGGATGCGGTGATCCAGGAATTCGGTCTTGATGCCGATCTCCTGGTTGGTGAGCGAGTCCGGCGCGTAGCCGGCGGGCTTTTCGAACTGCGGGACGCCTGCCGCATTCTTGGCCACCCCGCTCACGGTGCGGTTGAAGGCACCCGGACGGAAGCCCTGCGAATAGGTGTAGTACACCATGGTGTCCGGGGTGATGTGCCAGGTGACGTTGCCGCGGCTCTTGAAGCCGTTGTAGTTCTTGTGCAGGTTCTCGGCGTTGATGTTGTGCGTGTCGGCGGTGCAGCCGTTGGGCACGTTCACGCACGCCGCGTTCGTGCCGTACTGCGACCCCGTCTCGTATTCGCTGTAGGTGTAGTAGCGCGTGCCGCCCGTGACGGTCAGCACCTTCGGAATGAGATCGTAATCCACCGAGGCGAAAAAAGCCGTCTGTTTGTAGCCGCGCTGCAGGTCCTCGCCGAACGCCGTCGAGTCGCCGCGCACGCTCGGATCGCTCGCGGTGGACCCCGGCGCCGGGGCGACGTTGGCCACGCAGGTGGGCCCGCCCGCCAGGGCCGCCGCGAGATTCTCCGGCGTGCAGGACGGGATGCTCTTGTAGTCGAAATTCATCACGTCGCGGATCTTGAAATCCTCCCAGTACGCGCCCACCAGTCCGCGCACGAAGAGATCGTCGGGCGAGCTCGCGCGCAATTCGTGGCTCTGATGGGTGTTCTCCACCTGGTCGTGCCAGAAGCTGGCCGGGGTGTAGCACTGCACGGCGGCGCTCGAACCCGCGCCCAGCAATCCGGAACCCGCCGGGCCGCCGGCGCATGAGTAATAGACGCCGCCCGCGCTGCGGGAATAATTGGTGTAGTCGGACTGGGTTTCGATGTGCCGGTCGAGATAACCGCCGCTGTACACCAGTTTCACCGGGCCCACCTTGCCGTTGACCGTCCAGGCCGTGTTCTCGTACCGGTCCTTGTCGAAGGAAGGCGAGAAGGCCGTGACCTGGTCCGCGCCCAGAGCCTGGCCGTCGGAGCCGCGCGGAAATTGTTCGAACTCCCCGTCCGCCTCCATCTGCTGGTAGCTCTGCGAGATCAACGCGTTCCAGTCGTCGTTGAATTTGTACAGGGCCGACAGACGCAGGCCCTTGTAGGTGACGGGATTCTGATTTTCCTTCGCAATGCTGTCGTTGTTCACCACCTGGCTGCTCGCCGGCACCACGCCGCCGGTGTAGGCCACGATGCCGGGATCCGTGGGCTTGCGGGTGAACGTGCTCGGCACGTTGTCGATGTAACCGCCGCGCTGCTCGTCGTAGATCACGCCGCGCAGGGCCAGCGTGTCGGCGATGAGGGGCAGGTTCAGCACCGCGTTCACGCTGCTGTTGTTGTCGCCGCCCGCGGTCACGCCGTAGCTTGCATCGAAGCTGCCTTCGGTGACGTCGAGCTTGGGCTTGTTCGTGATGTAGCGCACCGCACCGGCCTCGGCGCCGCCGCCGAACAACGTGCCCTGCGGGCCCTCGAGCACCTCCACCCGTTCCATGTCGACCATGTAGACGTCGACGTTGCGCGAGGGAAAGGTCATGGCCTGATCATCGAGATACAACGCCACGTTGGGGAACGGCGCGATGCTGGCGCTCGATTGCTCGCCGAGGAAGCCCGTGCTCAGGCCGCGGATGTAGATGTTGCCCTGGCCGGGGCCGTTCTGGGGAAACTGCACGTTCGGCAGGAACTTCACCACGTCGTCGAACGTCGACACGCTCATGTCCTTCAGCTGGGCGCCCGTGATGGCCTGAATGGTGATGGGCACGTCCTGGATGGACTCGTTGCGACGCTGCGCGGTGACCGTGATCTCCTGGATGCCCTCCGATTCGCCGGCGTCCGCCGCCGTTGCGGTTGCCGCATGCGTGACGGCCAGAGGAGAACCGCCCAGGATCGCGGCGATCGCATACGACAACTTCTGATTCGAATTCATGGTTCCCTTGCCCTTCGTACTTTGTTGCTGAAAAACGTCAAACACACCGGCCCGCAGGATTTGCCGTGAAGCCCGGTGCGATCGAATTGATTGGCATCCCGACCTCAGACTACCGCGCTTCGGCGTCGAGGCGGCGGTTTTTGTCGGTCGCTGGCCGTGCGCCGCAGCGCACGACCCTGCGTTCGTTGCGTACCGCTCACAACGGCTGCGCAAAGTACCGCACCTTAATGACTGGCATGTGACAGTGGCCGGCGCCCGTGAAACGGGTAATCTGCTGCCCCTGTCGAAGCGCAATCGAAGGTCACTCATGCAACGATTCACGGAAGCTGCCCGGTCCATCGACGTGGTTCTCGAGACCGATGTTCTGGTCGTCGGCAGCGGGCCGGGAGGGCTCGCCGCCGCACTGGCCGCGGCCCGGGCCGGCGCGCGCACCGCGCTGATGGATCGCAACGGCTGCTTCGGCGGCAACATCACGCAGGTGGGCGTCGAGGGCTTCGCCTGGTACCGCCACGAGAAGACCGTCGACTGCGAGGGGATCGGCATCGAATTGGAAGAGCGCGCCCGGCTCATGGGCGCCACCAGTCCCGAGCCGCAGTCCCGCAGTCAGGCGCTCGACGCCGAGATGTTCAAATGCGTGGCCGACACCCTGGTGCTGGAAGCCGGCGTGACGCCGCTGCTGCACCGTCTGGGCACGGCGCCCATCGTCGAGAACGGCGTCATTCGCGGCGTCATCTCGGAAAGCAAGTCAGGACGGGAGGCCATCCTGGCCAAACGGGTCATCGACGCCACCGGCGATGCCGACATGGCCTCGCGCGCCGGCGCGCCGGTGCACAAGACGCCCCGCGAGGAGATGATGTCGGTGTCGGTCATGTTCTCCATGAGCGGCGTCGACAAGCGTCGTTTCATCGATGCCGTGAAGGCCGATCCGCAGACCTATGCCGATTGGTCCGGCAACGGTGAATGGGACTACGAGACCACGGGCAAGGAGGACGAATTGTTCTCGCCGTTCCTGCGCAAGCCCTTCCAGCAGGCCCTGACCGCCGGTCTCATACCGCCGAGCCTGCAGACCATTGCCGGCACCTGGGGCACGGTGAGCGACCAGGGCGACCTGACGTACCTGAACCTGGTTCACATCCCGCAGATCGACGGCACCGATCCCGACGATCTGACCCGCGGCGAGATGCGCGGGCGGCGCGAGGCCCTGTATGCCCTGGAGGCTCTGCGCGGCTTCATGCCCGGCTGCGAGGGCGCCAAGCTGCGCAACTTCGGCATGACCCTCGGGGTGCGCGACACGCGCAAGATCGACGCCCTCTACAACCTCACCGGCCACGACGTGCGCGAGCAGGCGCGCTTCGAAGACGCCGTCGGCATATTTCCGGAATTCATCGACGGCTACGGCGTCCTCATCCTGCCCACCACCGGACGGTACTGGCACGTGCCCTATCGCGCGCTGGTGCCCAAGGGTGTCGGCAATCTGCTCGTCGCCGGCCGCTGCATCGGCGGCGACAAGATTTCGCACGCCTCCGCGCGCAACATGATGTGCTGTGCCGTGGGCGGACAGGGAGCCGGCGTGGCCGCCGCCGTGTCGCTGCGCCGGGACGAACCCCTGGATCGCCTGAACGTCGCCGCCGTGCAGGCGGAACTGGAGCGGCAGGGTGCCCGCTATCGCTGATCGGCCGGCGGCGCCCGCCGCCGGTCCGCCTCAAAAGTTGGGGCTGGCCAATAAATAATACAGCCCGCCGGCGATCAGGATGGTGACCGGCAGGGTGAACACCCAGGCGATGACGATGCGGGAGATCATGCCGTAGCGCAGTCCCGCGCCCGACGTCACCATGGTGCCGGCGATTCCCGACGTCACGATGTGGGTGGTGCTCACCGGCAGGCCGGTGAAACCCGCCGTGCCGATGAGGACCGCGGAGACCACCTCGGCGGCGGCACCCTGCGCGGGCGTGAGGTGCACGTTGCCCAGCCGTTCACCCAGCGTCTTGACGATGCGCTGGTAGCCCACCATGGTGCCGAGGCCGAGGCACAGGGCGCTCAGCATGCGCACCCAGAACGGTGCGTACTCCACCGAGCGGCCCAGACGCTTGCCCAGTTCCCCGATCTTCTTCTTCTGCTCCGCATCGACGCCCTTGGTTTCCTCGGCGTGCTTCAACTCGGAGATCACCTGGTAGACGTCGCCGCGAATCGACGAGCGCAGCTGCGCCGCCGGCGAGCCGGGACCCGCCTCGAGTTTACGTCGGCCGCCGGCCGCACCTTCATCCGGCAGGGCGCTCGGCCCGGCGGCGCGACGCTTCACCGCCTCGATCGCATCGAGCGCCGCGGCCTTCTGGTCGTCGCCGTACCTGACGATGAACGGCGCTGCCTCCCGCATCGTCGCCGCGAGATCCTGGGGCGAGACGCCGGCCGCCGGATTCAACGCATAGGTCGCCGGAAAAATGCCGATGATGGTCAGCATGATGAGCCCGATGCTCTTCTGCCCGTCGTTCGTGCCGTGCGCAAAGCTCACGCCGCTGCACGTCAGGATCAAGATGCCACGCATCCACCAGATCGGCGGCCGGTCCTTCACCGGTTCGTACAGATGCTTGTCGTGCAGCGTCTTGCGGCAGATGAAATACAGCGCACCGGCGAGCACGAACCCCAGGAGGGGCGACAGCGCCAGCGCTTCCATGACCTTCCACAGCTGCGCCCAGTGAACGCCGTCGCCGATGCTGCGCGAACGGGCGAAGGCGTTGCCGAGGGCCACGCCGATCAGCGAACCGATCAGACAATGCGAACTCGAGTTCGGCAGCCCGAACCACCAGGTGCCGATGTTCCACACCAGGGCGGCCGCGAACAGCGATACCAGCATGGCAACCGCGGGGCCCCCGTCGGGCGGCGACAGCACTTCGGCGGGCAGCAATTCCACCAGCGCGTACGCGACGGCGATGCCGCCCACCATGACGCCGACGAAGTTCATCACGCCGGACAGGACCACCGCCTGCCCCGGCTGCAACGACTTGGTGTAGATCACCGTGGCCACGGCATTGGCCGCGTCATGGAAGCCGTTGGTCGCCTCGAACATGATGACCATGATCAGGGCGAAGATCAGCAGGCCCATGGCCAGCGCCGATGCGGGATCCAGATGACTGAGCATGAAATCCTCGAATTGATTGTCCGCGCCGCGTAAGCCGCACCGCGCAGG
>CAZZWZ010000218.1:3945-6831 GCA_964657955.1 uncultured Steroidobacteraceae bacterium | reverse complement strand
TGTGTAATTCGGAGATCGACCATGAATGCCATCGAACGGATCAAGAGTCAGCTGTCGGCCGCGCCGGTGGTGCTGTACATGAAGGGGACGCCGGACTTCCCGCAATGCGGTTTTTCCGCGCAGACGGTGGGGGCCCTGCGTGCCAGCAAGGCACAATTCACCAGCGTCAACATTTTCGAGGATCCCGAGGTTCGCGAGACGCTCAAGACTTATTCGAACTGGCCCACGTTCCCCCAGCTCTATGTGAACGGCGAGCTCGTGGGCGGCTGCGACATCGTGGTGGGAATGTACAAGAGCGGCGAGCTGCAGCAGCTGTTGTCGGAGGCGGGGGCGGTTCCCGCCTGAGTTCAGGGGGGCTGCGGCGGCAGCGGGACGGCCGGTCTTTCGGGCTCGTTCGAGCCCTCGGCCACCTCCAGGGGGCCCATGGACGCGAGCCGCCTGCGGCCTGCGTCGAATACCCCCTGGAATTGGTTGCAGACGATGCAGAACAGGTCGGCGGTGCGCTCCGCATCATAAGCGGCCGAGTGCGCGGATGCGGTGTCCCAGTCGAGTCCCGAAGCCAGCGTGGCGCGCATCAGAACCGTCTGGCCGAGCGCGACCCCGCCCAAGGTGGCGGTGTCGAAGCTCGTGAACGGATGAAACGGATTGCGCTTGATCTGGGTGCGCAGCACCGCGGCGTTCAAGAAATTCAAGTCGAAGAAGGCATTGTGCCCGACCAGTACCGCACGGGTGCAGTCGGTCGCGCGGATGGCCTTTCTCACCTCGGTGAAAATGCGCTGCAGCGCTTCCTCCTCCGGAATGGCGGGCCGCAGCGGATGGTAGGGGTCGATGCCGTTGACGGCGAGCGACGCCGGCTCCATCTTCGATCCCGGAAACGGGACCACGTGGAAGCGGATGGTGTCGCCGCGCGCGAGCGTGCCGTCGCTGCGCATGTCGATGAACACGGCGGCGATCTCCAGCAGCGCGTCGGTTTGCGAATTGAAGCCGCCGGTTTCGACATCGATCACCACCGGCAGGAAGCCGCGGAAGCGTGTGGCGAAGGTGATGGGAGGGAGCTGCATCACGCGGCCCCGGCGGCCAGGCGCCAGGCCACCGTTTCGCCGCTGCGGTACGGTACCAGGGAGCCATGACCGAAATCGTACGACACTGGTGACACCCAAGGCTCCTTGATCAAAGTGACGACGCGCGTGTGGCGCGGCAACCGGTAGAAATCAGCGCCGAAATGGCTGGCGAAGCCCTGCAGCCGGTCCAGCCGGCCGCACTGCTCGAACACCTCTGCATAGAGCTCGATCGCCGCATGCGCCGTGAACACGCCGGCGCAGCCGCAGGCGGCCTCCTTCGCCCCCCGTTCGTGCGGCGCGCTGTCCGTGCCGAGGAAGAAACGCGGCTCCCCGCCGGTCGCCGCGTCGAGCAGGGCCTCCCGGTCGCGCTCGCGCTTCAAGATGGGCAGACAGTAAAAATGTGGCCGGATCCCGCCGTCGAACAGGGCGTTGCGATTATGCAGCAGGTGCTGGGGTGTGATGGTCGCGCCCACGCCGGGTCGGGCGAGCCGGACGAACTCCACCGCACGCGCCGTGGTGATGTGCTCGAAAACGACCCTCAACCGCGGCAACCGCTCGAGCAGGGGAGCGAGCACCGCATCGATGAAATGCGCTTCGCGATCGAACACGTCGATGTCGGCGCCGGGCGATTCGCCGTGAACCAGCAGCGGCATCCCGAGTTCCTGCATGCGTTCCAACGTTGCCTGCACCTTGCGCACGTCGGTGACCCCCGCATCCGAGTGGGTGGTCGCGCCGGCCGGGTAGAGTTTGACGCCGTGGACGATGCCCGACGCCACGGCACGGTCGATCTCCGCCGCCGGCGTGGCGTCGGTGAGATACAGGGTCATGAGCGGCTCGAATCGCGAGGCGGCCGGCAGCGCCGCCATGATCCGGGCGCGATAGTCCGCGGCCAGCGAGGTCGACGTGACGGCCGGCTTGAGATTCGGCATGACGATGGCACGGCCGAACCGCTCGGCCGTGAAGCGGGCCACCGATGCCAGCGCTCCGCCGTCGCGCAGATGCACGTGCCAGTCGTCCGGCTGCTGCAGGGTCAACGTGGTCACGGCGTCCGGTACTTGCCCGGCCAGCCGCGGCGCAGCAGGTCGAGGGTGAAGCGCACACCGAACCCGGTGATCTCGGTGCCGATGTGCGCAAGGCCGCCGTGCCGCGACCCTGCCGACAGATCGAGATGCAGCCACGCCACGGACCTCGGCACGAAGCGGTTCAAGAATCGGGCGGCCAGGATGTGATCGCCCTTGCCCTCGACGGCGCATTGCAGGACGTCGGCAACGGCACTCTCCAGATCCGAATCGAAATCCGCGTCCATGGGAAAGCACCACACACGCTCGCCGCTGCTCGCGCCGGCCGCCTCGATGAGGTCGCGCGCCTGCGGACGATTCGTGAAGGCGCCGCTGTAGCGCTCGGTCAACGCCGACACGCATGCGCCGGTCAGGGTCGCATAATCGATGATGGCGCGCGGCTTGCGCGCGGCGGCGAGGCTCAGCGTGTCGGCCAGCACCATGCGCCCCTCGGCGTCAGTGTGGATCACCTGGATGGTGGTCCCGTTGTGGGCACGCACCACGTCCTGCGGCTTGTAGGCCAGCGGGCCGGTACGATTCTCGGTGATCGCCAGCCAGCAATCGACCACCGCGGAGAATTTCAGGGCGTGCAGGGCGTAGAGGCTGCCGAGGGCCACCGCACTGCCTTCCATGTCGGTGTGCATGTCGAGCATGCCCTTGTGGGTCTTCAGGTTCGTGCCGCCCGTATCGAAGCAAATACCCTTGCCCACCAGGCTCACGGACGGCGCCGAGTCCGCCCGCGCCGCGCCGGCCTGCGCCGCGCCGGA
>CAZZWZ010000218.1:0-3935 GCA_964657955.1 uncultured Steroidobacteraceae bacterium | reverse complement strand
GTGGTCCATACCCATTCGCCCGGCGTGATACCATTCACGGTGAGCCAGGTGCCGGCCGTTACCCGCTCCGGCTCAAACCAGAGCAGAAACTTCATTCCCGCATCGCGTGCGGCGTTGCCCTGCGATACGGCGAGAAAGGCGCCGGCGCCGAGACGTTTCAACCGTCCTTCGCCCAGGAATTCGAAACGCATCCCGAGCTGCCGCGCGAAGTCCTCGAGCAGTGCGCGATAACCGGCGGCATCCAGTGTGTTCGGCGGCAGCGCGGTGAGCCAGCGCGCCAGGTTGTTGCCGGCCGCGGTCGCCAGTGTCAGCTCGAGTTCTGCCGGTTTCACCGGCGCCGCCAGATCGATGCGCGCCGGCGCCACGTGGGCCTTGGGCTTGCTCTTGAAAGAGGCAAAACGAAACGCTGCGGCCTGTAGCGCGGCAACGGTGGCCACCATCGCGGCACCGGCGCCGTCGCCCGCGTGCCCCTGACTCCACAAAAGAACGGATTCCGGTTCGGCGTCGAGGGCCGCCCGCGCGAGCCGGCCCGCGGACTGCAGCCGCTCGAACGGCGTGGCCGCATCCGGCAGACAGACCGCCGTCAGCATGGTTTGTGCGCGGTCACCCACGCTGAGCTGTATGATGTCGCCGGGTTTTCTGTCCTTGCGCCGGTACCGTTCGCGAAGCAGCCGCCCCTCGGGCAGGGCTGACCAATCGGCCGCCGTCGGCGCGGCGGGCAGGAAGACCACGACGGAGTCGTATCGCAGCAGTTTCGCGGACGTGGACGTCACGCCGATGCGGCGCACGGGAACGAGAAGCGAACGCAGGGGCAA
This sequence comes from uncultured Steroidobacteraceae bacterium, assembly GCA_964657955.1. Classification (GTDB taxonomy): domain Bacteria; phylum Pseudomonadota; class Gammaproteobacteria; order Steroidobacterales; family Steroidobacteraceae; genus Bog-1198. The sequence goes on along the minus strand of CAZZWZ010000218.1, from coordinate 3,120 downwards.
ACGCATCGTCATATCAGTTAGACCGCAAGCCTCTCGCGCGCATTTCGCAGGCAGATCCTTGCTTGACCGTGAAAAACGAAACCCCGAAGATAGCGCTGCTGAGATCCCGGATGGCAGTTCGCGCAACGGCGCGCGTGCATCGCATCTTAACAGGACACGTGCGCGCGTGCATGCGCGCCTGCGGTAACCCAAGGCCCCGACTCATGACTCAACAATCGCCGTTCGAAGACATCGACCCCACCGAGACGCAGGAGTGGTTGGAGTCGATCGATTCGGTCCTGCGCGCGCAGGGTCCCGAACGCGCGCATTTTTTATTGGAAAAGCTGGTGGACTTCACGCGCCGCTCGGGCACGTATCTGCCCTTCAAACCGAACACGGCGTACCTCAACACCATCTCGAAGGCCCAGGAGCCGGAATACCCCGGCGACCGCTCCCTGGAACGGCGCAACGAGGCGTATCTGCGTTGGAACGCGCTCGCCATGGTGGTGCAGGCCAATCGCGCGAACGCCGAGTACGGCGGCCACATCGCGAGCTATGCGTCGGCGGCGACCTTGTACGAAGTGGGATTCAATCATTTTTGGCGGGCGAAGAGCGCCGCGCATCCCGGCGACATGGTGTTCATGCAGGGACATTCGGCGCCGGGCGTTTACGCGCGCGCCTATCTGGAGGGCCGGCTGGACGAGAGCCAGCTGCTGCGTTTTCGTCAGGAAGTGCGCGGCGGCGGACTGTCGTCGTATCCGCACCCCTGGCTGATGCCGGATTTCTGGCAGTTCCCGACGGTGTCCATGGGCCTCGGACCCATGACCGCGATATTCCAGGCGCGCTTCGTCCGGTATCTGGAGCACCGCGGCATCGTGCCGCCGTCGGACCGCAAGGTGTGGGCATTCCTGGGCGACGGCGAGATGGACGAGCCCGAGTCCATGGGCGCCCTGACCATGCCGGTGCGCGAGAAGCTCGACAATCTGATCTTCGTCATCAACTGCAACCTGCAGCGCCTCGACGGCCCGGTGCGCGGCAACGGCAAGATCATCCAGGAACTCGAGGCGGCCTTCCTGGGCGCGGGATGGAACGTCATCAAGGTGGTCTGGGGCTCGCGCTGGGATCCGCTGCTGGAGCGGGATCAGAAGGGGCTGCTCAAGCGGCTGATGGAAGAGTGCGTGGACGGCGAGTATCAGAACTTCAAGTCGAAGGGCGGCGCATACACGCGCGAGCACTTCTTCGGAAAATATCCGGAACTGAAGGAGATGGTCGCCAACATGTCCGACGAGGAGATCTGGCGTTTGAACCGCGGCGGCCACGACCCGCAGAAGGTGTACGCAGCCTATGCCTCCGCGGTGGCGCACACGGGCGCGCCCACCGTCATCCTGGCCAAGACGGTCAAGGGATTCGGTCTCGGGAAGGCGGCCGAAGGCATCAACGCGTCGCATCAACAGAAGAAGCTCGGCGACGAAGCGCTGCGGGAGGTGCGCGATCGTTTCAACATTCAAATCTCGGACGAGGAGATCAAGGGGCTGACGTTCCGCAAACCGGCCCCCGCCAGCGAAGAGATGAAATATTTGCACGAACGGCGTGCCGCGCTCGGCGGGTACGTGCCGCAGCGCAGCTCCTCGGCGCCGCCGCTGTCCGTGCCGCCGCGCGAGGCGTTCAGCGCGCTGCTCGAGGGAACGGGCGACCGCGAAATTTCGACCACGATGGCGCTGGTGCGCATCCTCACCACGTTGATCAAGGACAAGAACGTCGGCAAGCACATCGTGCCCATCGTGCCCGACGAGGCGCGCACCTTCGGCATGGAGGGGATGTTCCGCCAGGTCGGCATCTACTCGTCCGTGGGACAGCTGTACACGCCGCAGGACGCCGATCAGCTCATGTTCTATCGCGAGGACAAGCAGGGGCAGATTCTCGAGGAGGGGATCAATGAAGCGGGCAGCCTGTGTTCGTGGCTGGCCGCCGCGACCGCGTATTCCAATCACGGCGTCAGCATGGTGCCGTTTTATATTTACTATTCGATGTTCGGATTCCAGCGCGTGGGCGATTTCATCTGGGCGGCGGCGGACAGCCAGGCCCGTGGTTTCCTGGTCGGCGGAACCGCCGGAAGGACCACGCTGGCGGGCGAGGGGTTGCAGCATCAGGACGGGCACAGCCATCTGCTGGCGAGCACCGTGCCGAATTGCGTGGCCTACGATCCCACCTACGCTTACGAACTGGCCGTGATCGTGCAGGACGGCATGCGGCGGATGTACCAGAAACAGGAAAGCATTTTTTATTACATCACGTGCATGAACGAGAATTACGCGCATCCGGCGATGCCGGCCGATGCGGCGGAGGGCATCTTGAGCGGCATGTACCCGGTGCGTGCCGGCGGGCGCGGCGAAGTGCGCGCGACCTTGTTCGGCTCAGGCACCATATTGCGGGAGGTGCTCGCCGCGGCCGATCTGCTCGAAAAGGATTATGGCGTGGCGGCCGACGTGTTCTCGGTCACGAGTTTCAGCGAACTGCGCCGCGACGCGCTCGCGGTGGAGCGCTGGAACCTCCTGCATGCCACGGAGACGCCGCGGGAGAGCTACATCCGCCGGGCACTCGCCGACCGCACCGGCCCGTTCGTCGCCGCCACGGACTACATGAAAACCGTCGCGGATCAGATCCGGCAGTGGATTCCCGGCCGCTACGCCGTGCTCGGAACCGACGGCTTCGGCCGCAGCGATTCGCGTGCGGAATTGCGCCGCTTCTTCGAGGTCGACCGGCACTATGTGGTCATCGCGACGCTCAAGGCGCTGGCCGACGACGGGCGGTTGGACGCGCAGACGGTCACGAAAGCCATGCGGACGTTCGGTATCGATCCGGAAAAATCCAATCCCCTGACGGTGTAGGCTGAACGTGGCAAGTCCAATCGAAGTGCTGGTGCCCGACATCGGCGGGTTCAAAGACGTGAGCGTCATCGAGGTGCTGGTCAAGGACGGGCAGCCGATCGAGAAAGAGACCCCGCTGATCACCATCGAGACGGAAAAGGCCGCCATGGACGTGCCTGCCCCCGCCGCCGGCCGCATCGCGCAGGTGAAGCTCAAGCAGGGAGACAAGGTTTCGGAAGGTTCGCTGATCCTGCTGCTGGAAACGGATGGCGCG
>CAZZWZ010000217.1:0-6858 GCA_964657955.1 uncultured Steroidobacteraceae bacterium | reverse complement strand
TGATCGGAGCGCTGATGGGCCTGGGCAATCTCGCCGCGGGCAGCGAACTGGTGGTGACCCGCGCCTCGGGCGTGTCCGTGTGGCGCATCGCCGTGCCGGTGGGACTGGCGGGACTGACCCTCGCGGTGCTCATGTACGGCATCGGGGAATACGTCGCACCGCCCATGGCGCAGTTCGCGAAGCGCGAGAAGACCACCAGCAAGCTCGCCGACATCAGCTTCGCCGGGTCGAGCAGCGCCTGGGTGAAGGATGGCAATCTGATCCTCCGGGTGCAGACCGGCGAGGTCGATCAGGCGTTCGGTGGGGTGTCGTTGTTCGAACTGGACGGTGCGAACCGGCTGCGCTCGGTCGAGCGCGCCGACCGCATCTCGGTGGCGGACCCGGGGCACTGGCGCCTGCACGACGTGGCCATCACGCGTTTCGGCGAGGGCAGGATCGAAAGCGAAATCGTGCCCGAAACCACCATGACCTCCGCCATCAACCCGGACTTTCTCGGCCTCGCAGCCACCGACCCCGAGCTGCTCACCCTGCGCGGTCTGTGGTCCTACATCGAGCATCTGCGCCGCAACAACCTCGGCACTGCCTCCTACGAAATCGGCTTCTGGTCGCGCATCGCGCGGCTGTTCGCGGTGATCGTGGTGACGCTGCTCGCGCTGCCCTTCGTGTTCGGGCCGCTGCGCACCACCGGCGCCGGGACGCGCACCGTGATCGGCGTGCTGCTCGGCGTGGTGTTCTTCCTCGTCACGCGCACGGTCGAAAACGGCGGCCAGCTCTTCGCGTTGAATCCCATCCTGGTGGGATGGCTGCCCACCGCCGCCGTGGCCTTCGGCACCTTCGTGGCGATCTCACGCACGCGATAGCCGCACCACCCGGGTCCGCGAGAAGCGATCCTGCAGGGCCAACCGGTCCGGATCGAGATACAGCCACAGCACTCCCAGCCCCGCCAGGGCCCATGCCGGCACCGACCAGAGGAAGCGCAGCACCGCGGCGCGCAGGGTCAGCGGTTTGCCGGCATCGCTGACGGCACGCAATTGCCACGCCCGCATGCCGAGCGTCTGGCCGCTGCGCAACCAGTTGGCGATGAAATAGCCCGCAACCACCGCGATCTCGCCGCCGCAGTAGACGAAATACCAGGCGCCTGCGGTCTGCCGCAGGATGGCGTGCCCGCCCGTGAACACGAGGGCTGCAAAGGTGAACAGGATGAGCAGGGCGGCCAGCAAAAAAACGTCGTAGAGCAGCGCGGCCAGGCGCCTGCCGAAGCCCGAGCTGCTGCCGCTGATCGATGAGGCGGGCAGTGGGTCCGACCTACGGCTGCGCCGACCCGTGCGGCGCATTGCCGCGCCCGGAGCCGTGGCGGGCCGCCGGAATTCGCGACGCCGCGCCCGCGGCTGCCCCCGATGCTGCACCCACGCGCGCGCCTGCGCCCGCGCCCGGTTTCGTCGTCGGTTCCTTCGCCACCAGCAGCTCTTCCAGCGGTTTGAAGATGGCATCGTAGCGGTAGCTCGCGACCTCGAAGGCCCGGCCTCGGGTCTGCGCCGCCGCCGGTGCCTTGCTGGACTGAAACTGCAGCCAGTGCTTGTCGCCGTTCACGACGCCGGTGAGCGTGATGACCTCGCCGTCCGTCTGCGTGACGACGGTGCGAAACCCCGGGCCGAAATCGACGCTGCCCGCCGGCGCCACGTCCTGTGCTTCCAGCGCCGCCAGGGTGGAGGGAGCGGGCGCCAGCGCGGTGGGGTCCAGCGGTTTGCGGCCGGCCGGCGCGCCCTCGAGAGCGAAGGTCGCATCGCCCGCCGCCGTGCGGCGCACCGTGTAGGCGGCGGCGCCGGGCGGTTTGAATTCCATGCTTTGAATTCTTGCCGTCGGCACGTCGATGAGGTGCGGGTCGATCCAGTGCTGGGGCTCGGTCTCGACCGAGATGCCGGGCTCCACGCTGTAGCTGCGCGCCTCGCCCGCCCGCCGCACGAAGTTGCCGGTGCCGGCGGCCTTGCCGACGATCAGAGTGTGCGTCACGCCGGGCGTTGCGATGACGATCTCGGTGCCCGCGGCCGCGGCATCGACGCCCGGCGACTCCGGGGCATTGGCGGCCGGCGCGGCTGCGGCATTGGTGGCGGCCGCCGGGGCCGGCAGGTCCTCGACGCCGAGCACCCCGTAGCGCGCCGGGTCCGAGGTCTTCTCCTCGACGATTTTCGCGTCGCGCACGGCGGACAGCAGTTGTCGCAGCCTGCCCACGTCGGCCGGATAATCGTCCCGTTCGGCCACGGTCCAACGATCGCCCGTCTTGTGCAGGCTGGTCGCGGGAACGGCGCCGCTCTTGCGCAGCGTCACGGCGGTGACGGTGGTGATCTCGTTGCCCAGCCCCGGAAACAAATCCGATCCGTGGGGTTCCGTCACGGGATTGCGCCGGGCCGCCAGGAACAGCGCACCCGAGAGCACCACGACCGCGGCCAGCACCAGAACGACGAAGCGTCGGCGATTCATGTGGCGCTCACCGGGTCGGCGCCGCGGGTGGCCGACGAGCCGCGCGACTTGCGCCGCCGGCGCCGCGCCAGGATCACTCCGCCGGTGACGGCGACCAGCAGGGGCACGACGGCGATGTTCAGGATCTTGAGACGCGAATCGAGCCGGTCGATGTCGACGTTGAGGCCACGCTGGGTTTCGCGCAGCTCCTTGCGCGCCCGCGCCTTCTCGGCCGTGAAGCGCTTGAGCTCCTGTTCCTGCTCCGGCGACAGCATGAGCGAGGCCTGATCGTTGCGCTTGCTCTGCAGGTCGGTCAGCTTGGTCTCGGTCTGCTGCAGCTCGGCCTGCAGCTCCTGCGCCTTGCTGCGCAGGCGGTCATCGGCCTGGCGCCTGAGGGCTTCCACGCGTTCGAACGGCCGCGAGAAGCTCGCGCGTCCGCGAATGCTGATGAGCGCGCTGCTGCCGCTCAGATTGTCGAGCACGTTCGCCACCAGATCGCCGTTGTTGGCGAACGCCTGGGCGACGCGCTGGCCGAGCAGTTCCCGCGTCTGAACCCACATGTAGTCCATCAACAGGTCGGTGTCCGCGACGATCACGATGTTGGCGGGTGCCGATGCCCTGGCCAGGTGCGGCGTGGGCGGTCCGCCGGGCGGCTTCTGATCGGGCGGCATGCCCTGCGGAAACGCCGATTCCACGGGTCCCGTGAGTCGGGCTGCGAGCGTGTAATGAACGCCGGTGGGTTTGAAACCGTCGCGCAGGGTCGACGGGTCGGACAGCGCATTGAACCGCTCGGCGGGCAGCGGCGCGGCGTCCGCGGAACTCGACAGCAACGGCTCGAGCTTGGTCTTCGCTCCGGGACGCGGCGTGAGGAAGCCGGCCGTGGCCAGGTTGACCACGTCGAGCGATGCCGTCACCACGTCCTTCTGGTCCATGTCGCCGTGGTGCAGCCCCAGGATGCCGATGTGGCGCACCGGCGGTGCCTGCATGCTGGTGCGTACTTCCAAGCCGCGCTCCAAATCGCCGATCACCTTGCCCGCATCGTAGTTCACGCCCCACGCGGCCAGCAGCGGCTCGAGGGTGGAGGAATGATTGGCGACGGCGCTGGCCAGCGGATTCTGCGGATCGCGCCCGCTGGTGTCGGCGCCGGAATTCGGATCGACGAACAGCAGCATGCGCCCGCCCCGCATGACGAATTGATCGATGGCGTACAGCGTCTTGGTGGGCAGGTTCTTCGGATGCACCACCATGAGCACGTCCACGTCCTGATCGATGCGTTCGGCATCGGAGGTCACGGGTCGCACCGTGAACAGCTGCTGCAGCTGCGTGACGATCGGCCAGGGATCGCTCATCTGGCCGGTCGACGGATCGAATTGTCCCTGCATGCCCAGGGAACTCATCAATCCGATCACGGGCTTCTTGGGCGTGCCCAGTTCGTGCACCAGCTTGGCCACGTCGTATTCGAGGAATTCTTCGCGGTCGGGTTGGAAGTTCGGGATGACGCTGCGCCCGTCCGTGGAATTCGTGCCGGCCAGGCCGAAGTAGAGCGCATCGCCGCCGCCGCTCTGCAGGGACTGCAGGCCGAATTCGGCCGCGCGATCCTCCTCCTCCGAAAACGGCTGCGGATCGACGACGCGCAGACGCACCTTGCCGCCGGAGCGGGCCGCGATTTCCTCGAGGAACTCGCGGACCCGGGTGGCGTAGGGAAGGATGAGGGGCGATTGCTTCGCCGCGATGTCGCGCGAGAAGTAGAAGTACAGATTGACGGGGTCCTTCAACTCGTCGAGCACCTGCCGCGTGCCCGGAGTCAGGGTGTACAACCGGTTCTGCGTGAGGTCGACCCGCATGCCGCGCAGGCCGGCATTCGACAGCATGACCACACCCAGGAACAACACGGCGAGCGCCACCAGGCCGCCCACCCCGTAGCCCGTCCTGTGCCAGCCCATGTTCCGCTGCGATGTCGCGTTCACCTATTCCGCCTTCTTCATGTCGAGCACCAGCGCGGTCGCCGCCAGCCAGAAACCGATCAACGCCGCGAAATACACCACGTCGCGCAGGTCGATCACACCCTTGGAAATGGCCTCGAAATGCGTGAAGAAACTGAGGGATGCAATGGCGTCCACCAGCGCCTGCGGCAGCACGCCGCGCACGAAATCGAGCACCAGGGGAAAGCCCGCGAGCAGGAAGATGAAGCCCACCAGGGCGGCCGTGATGAAGGCGATGACCTGGTTGCGGGTGGCCGCGGACAAGCACGTGCCGATGGCGAGAAAGCCGCCCGCCATCATGAAACTGCCGATGTAGGCGGCGAGGATGGCACCGTTGTCCGGGTTGCCGAGGTAGTTCACGGTGATCCACACGGGGAACGTCAACGCCAGCGCCACGCCGGCGAAACACCAGGCGGCGAGGAACTTGCCCACCACGGCCTGCCACAGCGTGAGCGGCAGGGTCATGAGCAGCTCGATGCTCCCGCTGTTGCGCTCCTCGGCCCACAGCCGCATGGAGATGGCCGGAATGAGCACCAGGTACAACCACGGGTGCCAGCGGAAGAACGGCTGCAGATCGGCCTGCCCGCGCTCGAACAGGCCGCCCACCTGGAAGGTGAACACCGCTGCCAGCACCAGAAAGATCACGATGAAGACATAGGCGAGCGGGGTCGCGAAGTAGCTGCGCAACTCGCGGCGGAATACCACCAGGATCTTGTTCAAATCGATGCTCCTGCGCCCGATGCTCCCGCGGCGACTCGCGGCTGTGTCAGCGCGCGGAACACCTCGTCGAGCCGTCCGGACTCCAGATACAGTTCGGGCACCTTCCAGTCGTGGCGGGCGATGGCCGCGCTCACCGCGGGCAGCGCATTGCCGCCGGCGTGGGGCAGGGCCGTCAACCGCAGATCGCGCTCGTTCGACTCCACGGCCGCCACTTCGGGCAGCACCGCGATCTCGCGCGCCGCCACGGCGTGCTGATCGGCATGTTCGAACCGCAGGCTGACCGCATGGTGATAGCGCGAACGCGCTTCGAGCGCCCCCGGTGTCTCGTCCGCGACGATGCGCCCGTTGGCGATGATGATGGCGCGGGTGCACACCTCGTGCACTTCTTCCAGGATGTGCGTGGAGACGACCACCAGTTTGTCCTTGCTGAGTTCGTTGATGAGGCGCCGCACCTCGTGCTTCTGGTTCGGATCGAGGCCGTCGGTGGGTTCGTCCAGGATCAGCACCCGGGGATCGTGGATCAGCGCCTGCGCCAGGCCCACCCGCCGCCGGAATCCCTTGGACAGGGTCTCCACCACCTGATCGACCACCGGTTCGAGGGCCAGCCGCTCGATGACCACGGCGCGTCGCTGCCGGCGCTGCGCGCCCGTCAAGCCGCGCAGGTCCGCGACGAAATCGAGGAACTCGGCCACGGTCATTTCTCCGTAACTCGGCGCGCCTTCCGGCAGGTACCCCATGCAGGATTTGGCCGCCACCGGCTCCCGCTCGATGTCGTATCCGCACACGGTGACCCCGCCCGCGGACGGCGCAATGAATCCGGCGATCATGCGCATGGTCGTCGACTTGCCGGCGCCGTTCGCCCCGAGGAAACCCAGCACCTCGCCGGGCTGCACCGTGAAGCTCAAATCGTCCACCGCCAGCTTGCTGCCGTACCGCTTGGATAAATTCTTCGTGACGATCATGGGCGCTTTGGAGCACGCATTGGCATCGGAGGTTCCCTCGATTGGTCGATTGGCCGCCGCGCGGCGTGGCTCAGCCCCGGCCGGCGCGCTTGTCGATGACGGTCTTATTGTCCTTCAGTATACGACGGACATCGATGAGCGAGGGGCGATCCGCCATGCTGGAGATGAGTTCCGCCAGCTCGTACCATTTTCTGCCCCATTGCACCAGCCGTGCCGCATCCTCGATGACCAGTTCGTACATGGCTTCGGAGGCGATTCCCGCCGCCGGATGGGGCTCGGGTGCGGGCGGCGCGGCCTGGCGCGGTTCGGATGCCGCGGCATCATCGCGGGCATGCGGCGCGCCCGATGCCGCGGGCTCGGCGGGCGGCGGGGTCGCGGGGTGTGCGGGCGCATCCGCCGCGCGTTCGGTGGCCGGATTGGCGAGCGGAATGTAGCGCTCGATGTGCTCGGCGGCGAGCAGATTCGCCAGGAACATCATCAGTTCCAACGACTCGGCAAAACCCGCGTCGGCCGACGCGCTGCGCTCGCGCACGTGCCTCTGCAGGTCGCGTGCTTTCTGCGCGGCCAGATCGATGATCCACCGGCTCGGCCGCTGGTGTGCCGGCCACGGCTGCACGCTCAGGTAGGCGGCATCGTCGAGCGCGGCATACCTGCCGTGCAGCTCCAGACTCGTGAGCCATTTGTCCAGCAAATCCAGCAGTCGTTGATCGGCGGGTGTGGCCATGGTCGAACTCCAG
>CAZZWZ010000216.1:0-6866 GCA_964657955.1 uncultured Steroidobacteraceae bacterium | reverse complement strand
CGGCGCCCGGCGGGACCCCGGCACTGGCGCGTGAGTCGGCGCCGGCGCCCGGCGGGCGGCCAGCCGACACATGAGCAAAATTTGCCAGTTTGCCGATTATTCTCGTTTGTCGGAACGTTGGGCGTTCCCTATCGTGTGCATCAGGGGTTGGCGTGATTCATCATCGAGGATCGCCCCATGACCATTCGCACCGTCCTATTCGCCGCCGCCATCGCGGCCTCGTTGCCCGCAGTTTCGAATGCCGCGGGTGAGAAGTCTTCCGCCGAAGCCTGCGCCTCCGCGTTCGCGTCCAACATCGGCCTCGTCGGCGCCCACGCCCCGGCCTACAAGTTCGCGTTTCACGATGGCTCGTCCAGTTCGGTGATGACGTACTATCGCACCGAGTTCAAGTTCACGCTCGAAGCGCATGATCCGAAGACCGGCGCCGCCATCGCCCGCGCGACGTGCTCCACCGACGATCATGGCAACGTGACGTCCATCACCTCCATTCCCCTGAACACCAAGAGCACCACGCTGGCCGCCGCCTACTGAGTTTCGCGCCGCACCGCGCCTTGCCGCGCGGCTCAGCGCGCCGTTGCGGCAACCCCGACGTGCCGGGTGCTGGTGCAATGAGGCCGGCGAGGGTATAAGTCCGCTTTCGATTCGCAGGATGGAATGGATGGCGCGGACTTCGGGTGCGGACGCAGCGTCCGCAAGCGTTGCGGGTGCAGCGCCGGTGGAACTGGTGGTCGCGGTGGCCGAAAACGACGTGATCGGCCGCGACAATGCGCTGCCGTGGCATCTGCCGGCGGATCTGCGACACTTCAAGGCGCTGACCCTGGGCAAGCCCATCTTGATGGGGCGCAAGACGTACGCATCCATCGGGAAGGCGCTGCCGGGACGCATGAACCTCGTGCTCACGCGCTCGGCGACCTTTGATCCGGGCGACTGCACCGTCGTTCGAAGCCTCGACGCCGCGCGCCGGCAGGCCGGCACGCAGGGCGTGCTCATGGTCATCGGCGGCGCCGAGGTGTACCGGCAGTGCCTTCCCTTCGCGGTGCGCATCCATCTCACCCTGGTGCACGCGCAGGTGGCGGGGGACACGTTTTTTCCCGAGTGGCGCGGCGCGCCGTGGCGCGAGAACGGGCGCGAACGCCACGAAGCCGACGAGAAGAATTCAGCGGCCTACAGTTTCATCACGCTGGACCGCATGGGCCGCTGAATTCTTCGCGAAAGTCCGTGATGGGTGTAAGCCGCCGATCGATCTCGCGCTCCGCCCGCGCGTAATCGACGTCCGCCAGGCTCGCGGCGCCCTCCGTGAGCTCGGCCAGCAGGCGCGCCTGCACGCTGCCGCGCGCCTGAGCCACGTGGTAGGGAATCTCGTGGTGGAACATCACCATCGAATAGCGCGGGATGAACCGCTCCGGACGGCGACGCTCCAGCTCCAGCGCCAGGCTCTGTTGCAGGCGGAACGCCGGATCCGCCACGCGCTCACGCATCTCCAGATAGTTGTCGAGCGCCATGGCGGCGATCGCGTCGGTGTTCGGCTTGCGCACCGCGAAGTAATCGGCGAACACGGATTGCCAGTCCCCGTTGCGGCCGATGCAGCCGTCGAATGCCACGCAGTCCTCGAAACAACAATTCATTCCCTGACCATGAAACGGCACGATGGCGTGAGCCGAGTCCCCCACCAGGGCCGCCCGGTCACCCACCGACCATCGGTCCGCATACACCGTGCCCAGAAATCCCGTGGGATGCTCGCGAAACTCTGCGCAACAATCCGGCATCAGGGCAAAGGCATCCGGAAATTGGGCGGCGAAAAAATTCTCCACCTGGCTCCCGCTCGTCAGGGACTCGAAACTGACGGCGCCACGGTTGGGGAGGAACAGCGTCGCGGTGAAGCTGCCGTCGACGTTCGGCAGCGCGATCAGCATGAAGTTGCCGCGCGGCCACACGTGCAGAGCATCGGGCGCCATCCGATGGGCGCCGTCTGCCGCCGCCGGGATCGACAGCTCCTTGTAGCCGTGCGCGAGATCGGCTTCCTCGACCGCGATCAATCCCGCACCGGACATGCACCGCCGTGCAATCGATCCGGCGCCGTCGGTGGCGAGCAGCGGGTGCATGGCGATCTGCCGGTCATGGCCGCTGCGCACGTCGCGGATCTCGGCGATTCCGGCCGCGAAATCGGCGGCCGTCAGCCGATGCTGGAATTGCACGTCCACCCCGTGCCCACCGATGGCAACCTCCAGCAGCGCGCGATTCAAGCGGTGACGCGAGACGGAATAGATGACCTCGTCCGCGCGCTGACCGTAGGGATGCAGAACTTCACTGCCGTCCTGCGCGTGCACCTGCCGTCCGCGCATGGGCAACAGTTGATCGGCGACGGCCTCGTACACCCCCGCCAGCTTGAGCGCATGAATGCCGCGGTCGGCCAGGGCCAGATTGATCGAGCGGCCGGATTCGGCGGCGCCGGCCCGCGGATCGGTGCGCGCCTCGTACAGCGTCACCGGAAAACCACGCCGCCGCAGGAAAATGGCGAGCAGCGCGCCGGTGGGGCCGCCGCCGACGCAGTGCACCGTGTCGCGGGGGAGGCCGCCGCTCATGCCGGCCGGCCCGTCGACTCCGGAGCCAGCGCGCGCGCGAGACCCTCCACGGCGTCGAAGACATCGCTGAACGAGGTGTACAGCGGAACGGGGGTCAATCGCAGGATGTCGGGCTCGCGCCAGTCGCCGACGATGCCCGCGGCGCCGAGCCGCTGCCGGCCCGGCGATGCGCAGGCTCAACTGGCTGCCGTGGTCCGCATCCGCCGCCGGCGTGATGACTTCGATGCGATCGGGCAGCAGGCCTTCGAGCAGACGCCGCATGAACCCGGTCAGATCCAGCGATTTTTGCCGCAGCCGCCGGATGTCGGCGCGCCGGAAGATTTCGAGCGATGCCAGCAGCGGCGCGCAGGCGAGGATGGGCGGATTGCTGAGCTGCCAGCCCTCGGCGCCGGCGATGGGCGCGAACCCGGGGGGCATGTCGAAGCGGCTGGCCTTGTCGTGTCCCCACCATCCGGCAAAGCGCGGCAATCGTTCCGCGGCGTGGCGCTCGTGCACGAAGCAGCCGCCGACGGCGCCCGGTCCCGCATTCAGATATTTGTAGCTGCACCACACGGCGAAGTCGGCGTTCCAGTCGTGAAGACGCGGCAGCACGTTGCCGATGGCGTGCGCGAGATCCAGCCCCACCGCCGCACCCGCGCGCCGCGCGGCGGCGATGAGCGGTGCCAGATCCAGGTTCTGACCGGTGAGATACTGCACGCCGGGCAACAGCACCAGCGCGAGACGCGGGCCCTCCCGCTCGACGATGGCCAGCAGATCCTCGGTGCGCAGCACCCGTTCGCCGGGCCGCGGTTCGGCCTCGATCAGGTGCTGCGCCGGATCGAGGCCGTGGAATTCCAGTTGCGACACGATGGCGTAGCGGTCCGACGGAAACGCCGATTTTTCGATCAGCACCCGGTTGCGCAGCCGGTCGGGCCGGAAAAAACTCACCAGCATCAGATGCAGGTTCACGGTGAGCGAATTCATCGCGACCACCTCGGTGGGCGCGGCGCCGACCAGGTCGGCGAGCGGAGCCGCGAGCGCCTCGTGATATTCGATCCACGGCCGCTGCGCCTCGTGATGCCCGAGAACGCCGAGACGGCGCCAATCGGCCAGCTCCTGCTCCACGAACCGCGCCGCCGCCACCGGTTGCAGGCCGAGTGAATGACCCGCAAGGTACAGGATCTTGCGGCCGGCCTCCGCCGGCCGGTGGAACTCGCCCGCGAAGGCCGCCAACGGATCGCGCAGATCCTGCGCAAGGGCCGAGGCCGACGAGAGATCGGACGGGCTCAGGGCGCTTCCATCACCGCACCGCAGACGGTGCAGGTCCGGTGCGGCAGGCTCGAATAGAAACGCGAGAAGATCGCCGGCAGTTCGGTCTCGATGTTGGTCACCGGCACGCGCTCCAGGTACAGGCGGTTGCTGCAGCGGTCGCAGTACCAGGAGAATCCGTCGAGCTCCTGCGGCCCGCGCCGCCGTTCGACGACGATGCCCACGCTGCCCGCCGGGCGTTGCGGCGAGTGCGGAACTTCGGCCGGCAACAAGAAGACCTCGCCCGCGCCGATGGGGATGTCGGTGAGCCGCCCCTCGTCGACCACCCGCAGCAGCAGGGTGCCCTCGAGCTGGTAGAAGAATTCCTCGCCCGGGTCGTGGTGGAAGTCCTTGCGCGAATTGGGGCCGCCAACGGCCATGACGATGAACTCGCTGTCCTGAAACAGCAGCTTGTTGCCCACGGGCGGTTTGAGCAGATGACGATGCTCGTCCACCCAGCGCTGCAAGTTGAACGGTGCCAAGGATCGCATGCGGTCATTATACCGCCCCGCGATCTTCGCGCCGGTCGCCGCGCCGGCCGGCTACGGCGCCTTGGACATGCGGCATCCCACGTGCACCGGTGCGGCGTCGCGGACATCGAGACGCAGCGCCGTCAGATTGCCGCCCCACACGCAGCCCGTATCCAGGCCCGTCACGTCGCCGTTGCGGAAAAAGCCCAGGGTCGACCAATGACCGAAAACGATGCGCGGACCCCGCCAGCGGGCGTCGGCGGCTTCGAACCACGGAATCAGGGCTTTGCGCTGCGCCTTCTCCGGAGACCCCTTGGCGCGCAGCGCCAGGCGTCCGTCGGCGTCCAGGTAGCGCAGCCGGGTGAAACAATTGCAGATAAAGCGCAGCCGCTCCGCGCCGCGCAGGCCCTCGTCCCAGCGATTCGGTTCGTCGCCGTACAGGGTGTCGAATACCGCATCCGGGTCGCGCTGCAAGGCCCGCTCCAGCTCCCGGGCACAGAGTCGTGCGGTGGGCAGGTCCCACTGGGGCGGAAGGCCGGCGTGCAGCAGGCACAGGCCGAGCGGGCGGTGTTCATGCAGCAGTGGGCGATGGAGCAGCCAGTGCAGCAGGGCATTGCGGTCGGGTGCGGCCAGGATATCGTCCAGTGTGTCGTCGCTGCGCAGCCGGGCACGGCCCAGCGAGACCGCGAGCAGATGCAGATCGTGATTGCCGAGAGTGACCGTCGCAGCATCGCCCATGGCACGGATGCGCCGCAGGGCTTTGAGCGATTCCGGGCCGCGGTTGACCAGATCGCCGACGAACCACACCTGATCGCGGTCCGGCGAGAATTTGACGGCTTTCAGGAGCGCGCCGAGTTCGGTGTCGCAACCTTGGACGTCGCCGATCGCGTACAGGGCCATCTGCGCAGGAGCGTCAGTTCAAGACGCCGGGCATGGCCAGCCGGAACGGCGCGATGGGTGCGTCGAACTGCCGCCCGTCGTCGCCCATCATCTGGTAGCTGCCCTGCATGGTCCCCACGGGGGTTTCGATGATGGCGCCGCTGGAATAGCGAAATCCCTGCCCGGGCTTCAAATAAGGCTGCTCGCCCACCACGCCGTCGCCGCGCGTCTCCTTCACGTTGCCGTTCGCATCCGTGATGATCCAATGGCGGGTCAGGAGCCGGGCGGGGACCTGTCCCTCGTTGCGGATGGTGATGGTGTAGGAGAAGACGAATCGCTTGTCGCGGGGATCGGACTGTTCTTCGATGTACGCGGTTTCGACGTCGACGCGAATTTTCTGCGGAGGGTGCTCGGGGGTCTCCATGCGACGGCTACTGTAAGCGCACGGCAGGCACGTCGCAATGCGCCGCGTGCAGCAGCGCGAGCGATGCCGTGGAGTGCGCCGCAAGGTCGCGCGCTGCCGGCGCCATGCATTCGCCGGCCCCGGCCGGATCGAGCAGCACCAATATTTTCCGGTATGCGGCCATTGACGTCCGAGTATAGCGGAGTGGGGCAGCTCAGGCGTTCTGTTGCGCGAGCCGTCGGCGGTGATAACGCGCCGCCAGCAGCCCGAATTGCGCCGGCTCCAGCGTTTCCGGGCGCCGCTCCGGATCGACGCCGCACGCCTCGATCTCCTCGCCGCTCAGGAAGGTGCGCAGCCCGTTGCGCAGCGTCTTGCGACGGTGAGAGAAGGCCGTCGTGACCAGCGAGCGCAGCGCGGCGTCGTCGCCGATGTCGAAACGCGGCCCGAGCGACGGGCGCAACCGCACGATGGCGGACCAGACCTTGGGCTGGGGCCGGAATGCGCCCGGTCCGATGTCGAACAAGGCGTCGACCTCGGCATAGGCTGCGACCATCACGGTCAGACGCCCGTACACCTTGCCCCCCGCCGGCGCCGCCATGCGGTCGACCACCTCCTTCTGCAGCATGAAATGCATGTCCGCGATGGCGGCTCGTTGTTGGAGCAACCGGAACAACAGCGGCGTCGAAATGTTGTAGGGCAGATTACCCACCACGCGCAGCGCCGGACCGGTGCCGCGCAGGGCGGAAAAATCGGTATCCAGCACATTTTCCACGTGCATGCGCAGGCGCCCGGCCCGTTCATCGTTCATCATCGATGCGGCAAGATCGCGATCGATCTCGACCACGTCCATGCTGCCGGCGCGTTCGAGCAGCGCCCACGTCAATGCCCCGCGACCGGGACCCACTTCCACCAGTCGCTCCCCCGCCCGGGGGGACACCGCATCGACGATGCGGCGGACGGTGTTCGAGTCGGTGAGAAAGTGCTGGCCGAAGCGCTTACGGATCGGCATGGGTCGCCGAGGCAGCGAGGGTGATGGCGAGCGACAAGGCCGCCCGCAGGCTGCCGGCATCGGCCCTGCCGGTACGCGCCAGCGACAACGCGGTGCCGTGATCGACGCTGGTGCGCACGATGGGAAGACCCAGGGTCACGTTCACCGCATTGCCGAAGCCCGCGTGTTTGACGACGGGCAGACCCTGGTCGTGATACATGGCGACCACCGCATCGGCGTCGGCGAGGAATTGCGGG
>CAZZWZ010000215.1:0-6872 GCA_964657955.1 uncultured Steroidobacteraceae bacterium | reverse complement strand
CCAGGTGTTTGCGGGGCGGCACGACGCTGCCGGCCGCGACGATGACCTCGTCGTCGATCACGGCACCGTCCAGGATCACGGCGGCCATGCCGATCAGACAGCGGTGTCCTATGCGGGCACCGTGCAACACCGCCTTGTGACCCACCGTGACGTCGTCGCCGACGATGAGCGGCAGGCCCCCGGGTACGGCCGGCCCGTCGTGGACCACGTGCAGCACGCTGCCGTCCTGGATGTTGCTGCGGCACCCGATCTCGATGCGATTCACGTCGCCGCGCGCCACGGCGAACGGCCACACCGACGCATCGTCCCCCAACCGGACGCGGCCCACGACCAGGGCGCATTCGTCGACGTAAACCCGCTTACCGAGGACGGGACTCGTGCCCAGATACTCGCGCAGCGCCACCGGGATCTACCGCATGGTGACGAGCTCTTCGGAACTCGTCGGATGGATGGCGACGGTGTCGTCGAAATCGCGCTTGGTCGCGCCCATGCGGATGGCGACCGCGAAGCCCTGCATCATTTCGTCGGCGCCCGAGCCGATGACGTGGCAGCCGACGATTCTCTGTTCGGGGCCGACGCATACCAGCTTCATGTCGGTGTGGGACTTGCGCGTGGTCATCGCGTGGTACATGGGTGTGAAGTCGCTGACGAACACCTTGACCGAATCCCCGTGACGCGCACGCGCCTCGCCCTCGCTCATGCCGACGGTGCCGATGGGCGGGTGGGTGAACACGACGGTAGCGATGTTCTCGTAGTCCAGGCGACGATCGCTCTTGCCGTCGAACAAGCGGTCGCTGAGGCGCCGGCCGGCGGCGATGGCCACCGGCGTGAGGGCGGCGCGCCCCGTGACGTCGCCCACCGCATAGATGCCGGGAACGTTGGTGTTTTGAAACTCGTCCGTGACCACGAAACCCGCAGCGTCGACGTTCACCCCGGCCGCACCAAGTTCCAATCCGGCAACGTTCGCCGCGCGGCCTATGGCCCAGAGCACGCAGTCGAATCCCTCGAATTCACGCCCGTCCGCCGCCACCAGCACCTTGGCGCCCGCGCGCTCCAGCAATGCCGAGGGCACCACGTGCTCATGAATGGTCATGCCCTGCGCCCGCATTTCCCGCATCAAGGATTTGCCGAGCATCACGTCGAAATGCGTCAGCAGGTGATCCTTGCGGATGAACAGCTCCACGTGGCTGCCGAGCTCGTGAAAGGCGCCGGCGAGTTCGTTCGCAATGTAACCGCTGCCGACGATGGCCACCCGCTGCGGCCGCTGTTCGAGGGAAAAGAAGCCGTCCGACGTGATGCCCAGTTCGGCGCCCGGCAACGATGGATAGGTGGGTACACCGCCCGTCGCGATCACGATGTGCGGGGCCGTGAAGCGCGCGCCGTCGACTTCGACGGTGTGACGATCGATGAACCGGGCCGCGCCGGCGACGTGCGTCACGCCCTTCGCCGCGAGATTGCGCGCATAGATATTGTTCAACCGCACGATGAACGAGTCGCGCTTGTGCTTGAGCAGCGGCCAGTCGCCGGCGCCGGCGTCCACCGCGAAACCGTAGTCGCGGGCATCGGCCAGGGACAGGGCCACGCCGGCGGCATTCCACATGACTTTCTTCGGCACGCAGCCCACGTTCACACAGGTGCCCCCGAGCCGGTGGGATTCGATCAGGAGCGTCTTGGCGCCGAATTCCGCCGCGCGCTGCACGCAGGCCAGGCCGCCGCTGCCGCCGCCGATGCTGATGAGATCGAAATTCTGGGTCGACAAAATGAACTCCGCGGTAAGGTGACGAACCCGGCATGGGCATTGCAGCGCCAATGATATACCGCTGCCTTCGCCGCGCCCGCATAATGCGGACCGAAGCCCGGATCGGGGCGCGTCTGCTAGAATCCCGCCGGTGAACAACCCCCTCCTAGACATCGATGCGCTGCCCGCATTCGACCGGATCGAGGCCGCCCACGCGCGCCCCGCCCTGGTCCAGGTGCTGTCCGAAAACCGGGCCCGGCTCGCCGAATTGACCGCCCAGTCCGCGCCCACCTTCGCCTCGCTGGTGGTTCCGGTGGAGGAGTTGAGCTACCGGCTCAACCGCGTCTGGAGTCCCATCGGCCACTTGAACGCCGTGGCGAACTCCACGTCCATGCGCGAGGCATACAACGATTGCATCCCCTTGCTCACCGACTATGCGACCGAGCTCGGTCAGAACGTCGCATTGCAACGGGCCTATGCGCACGTCCTGCGCCACGAGGGCGATACGCTCGAAGCGGCCCAGCGCAAGGTGGTGGAGAACGCCCTGCGTGATTTCCGCCTGGCCGGCGTCGACCTGCCCGACGAGCGCAAGGCGCGCTACCGCGAAGTGGTGCAGCGGCTCGCATACCTCGGCACCAAGTTTTCCGAGAACGTGCTCGATGCCGGCCGCGCCTATACGCGCCTGGTGACCGACCGCGCCGAACTCGCCGGTTTGCCGCCGAACGCGGTCGAGCGGGCGGCAGCGGACGCCGGCGAGGCCGGGCAAACCGGCTGGTTGTTCAAGCTCGACCAGCCGACGTACATGACCGTCATGACCAGCGCGCAGAGCGAAGCGTTGCGACGCGACATCTACGAGGCCTGGGTCACGCGGGCGTCCGAGCTGGGTCCGAGCGCCGGCCGTTTCGACAACGGTCCCGTGATCGCGGAACTGCTGCCGTTGCGGCACGAGCTGGCCGCGCTGCTCGGCTTCGACACCTTCGCCGACTACGCGCTGGCCACCCGCATGGCCAGGAGCAACCGGCAAGTGCTCGGGTTTCTCGACGATCTCGCCACGCGCTGCCTGCCGGCCGGACGGCGCGAATTCGCCGATCTCGAGGAGTTTGCCGGGCGCCGATTGAATGCGTGGGACGTGACGTTCTACGCGGAGAAGCTGCAGGAAAAGCGCTTCGAGGTTTCGCAGGAGGCCCTGCGGCCGTATTTTCCACTGCCGAAGGTGTTGTCGGGTCTCTTCGCCCTGGTGCAGCGCCTGTACGGCATCGGCGTGCGCGAACGATCGCGGGTGGGCGTCTGGCATTCCAGCGTGAAGTATTACGATCTGCTCGACGGCGACAGGGTCGTCGCGGGTTTCTATCTCGACCCATACGCACGCAGCGAAAAACGCAGCGGCGCGTGGATGGACGAATGCGTGGGCGCCAAGTCCATGCCGACGGGCACGGCATTGCCGGTGGCCCAGCTGGTCTGCAACTTTGCCGCACCGATCGGCACCGCACCCTCGCTGTTGACGCACGACGAAGTCACCACGTTGTTCCATGAGTTCGGGCACGGCCTGCACCACATGCTGACGCGGATCGCCTATCCCAGCATCGCCGGCATCAACGGCGTGGCATGGGACGCCGTCGAGCTGCCCAGTCAATTCATGGAAAACTTCGTCTGGCGACGCGAGGTGCTTCCTCTCATCTCGGCGCACGTCGACACCGGCGAGAGCCTGCCCGTCGACCTGTTGCAGCGCCTGCTCGGCACGCGGACGTTCAACGCAGCGCTCGATACGTTGCGGCAGATCGAACTCGCCACGTTCGACTTCGAACTGCATGCGAATTTCGATCCGGCCGCGGGTGGCCGGGTGGCCGAGACCCTGGCGGCGGTGCGCCGCCGCGTCGCGGTGGTTCCGGCGGCGGCGTTCAACCGCACGGCATCGAGCTTTGCGCACATCTTCGCCGGCGGTTATGCGGCCGGCTATTACAGCTACAAGTGGGCTGAGGTGCTGGCCGCGGATGCGTTCGAGGCATTCGACGAGGCCGGTGTGTTCGACGGCGCGACGGCCGTGCGTTTTCGCGATTCCATCCTGGCACAGGGCGGCAGCGTGGATGCCATGGACGCGTTCGTGCAATTTCGCGGACGTGCGCCCGACGTGCGGCCGCTGCTCAAACAGACCGGCATCGCGGCGTGATCCGGGCCGGTGTGAGCCAAAAAGGAGAACCAGTTCCGTGGCACCACCGGGCCCGAGAGCTTAAACTTCGGTCGATGCAAGATCTCCGACGTAACGATTTCGACGTTACGAACACCGTGCAAGTCAGTTCCACCGCCGCCGTCGCCGAGGCGGTGCGCGTCCTGTTCGCCGCGGCGTGGCCGGGTGAGCCCTTCGATCGCGTTGCGGTCGCATTCGACGAATTCGATCGTTTGTACACCGGCCGTCTGCCGGGTTATCACGGAGTCGACACGGTCTACCACGACCGGCAGCACTCGCTGGACATGACCCTGGCCATGACCCGGTTGATGGTGGGCTACGAGGGCAGCGTGGAGCCGGCGGCACGGTTCGGGGTCGAACGTGCCGTAATGGCCATCGTGGTCTCGCTGTTTCACGACGCCGGATACATCCGAGAACTGGATGACCGGACGCACCGCAACGGTGCGGAATTCACGCTGTATCACGTGACGCGCAGCGCCCGCTACCTCGCCAGGTTCCTGCCGTCGATCGGCATGGAAAACTGGGTGGCCACGGCGACGCGGGTGGTGCATTTCACGGGCTACGAAATCGAACTGCGGCAGCTGCAGCTGCCGGACGCCCGGGACCGCAAGCTGGGGCATTTGTTGGGCACGGCCGATCTGATTGCCCAGATGGCGGATCGCTGCTATCTGGAAAAGTGCCGAGATCGCCTGTACCCGGAATTCGTGCTCGGGGGCATCGCCGCCGCTCCCGGGGACGATGGCGAACTGCAGGTTCGCTACAGTTCCGGGCTGGATTTGTTGCGCCAAACTCCGCAATTCGTGCGGGCCACCCGCACCCAGCGGTTGGACGGAGAATTCGAGCGAGCCTATCGCCACCTGGAACCGTTGTTCGGCGGCAGCAATCCTTACCTGCAAGCCATCGACCGGAATCTCCATTTCCTGGATCGCGTGTTGCGCTCCGAGCGATGGCCGATGTTGCGACGCAACCCGCCGCTGTTCACGTCGCACAATGACCAGCTCGGCCAGGTGCGCGGGCTGATGCTGAACCACCTGAAGGAACTCTGGGCCTAGCACCGTGGCACGTCGCCGCGGGCCTACCCTCCGCGCATGACGCCGGAGGTTGACGCGCAATCACGGCCAATCGATGGTGTCGACATAACGCGCGTGCAATTCCGCCAGCTGCTTCAGCACCTGCTCCTTGCCACGCAACGGCGCGTCCCTCAACGCCTCCGCCAACACCCCGGGCGTGAGCGCACGCCTGGCCGCTTCCGCCACCGGGGCGAAGCTGAAATGCCAAGGTTCCGGCTGCACCCCGGAGCGCCTGCCGCGAAACGGGCGGAAGAATCCAAAACGCGACGCGTGACGCTCCAGCCAATGCGACAGGGGAGCGAACGGACCGCCGGCAGCGAATTCCGCGGTGGACAGCTGCACCCGGTAGCCCGGCGCGACGGCGGCGGCGTCGATGAGATCGAGGTCGGTGCCCCAGTGATGCCGGCTCGCGCCCGGCAGGGCCGACCAGAGCAGGATGGCCGACACCCGATCCTCCGCAGACATCGACAGCGCATCGAGCCGCCTGCCTTCGGCGTCGTACACCGGTTTTTCGCCGTCATACTTGCCGTTCCAGATCGCCAGCTGACGCTCGAAATCGCGAAAACCGCTCACCGCTTCGAGTCGAAATCCGGCGTCCGCCGCGGCATGCCGCAAGTTCGCGAAGGGCACCGCCACGAATTCGTGCAACGCACACGTCGACCCGGCCGGCTCCACGAGGTGGGTCCGTGCGCGGCCCGTCAATTGCACCGGAGTCACGGCGTGCCGCCGCGCGCGTCGGCAAGCTCGGCCACCTGGTCCAGTATCTGGGCCATGGCGGCGGGTTCCTGCGCGCCCGACAGGGTGTACCGGCCATCGAAAATGAACGTTGGCACCCCGGTGATGCCCAGCGCGGCTGCGTGCCTCTGCACGGCGACGACGCCGTCCCATCCCTGGCGCAGCACCAGCGCCGCGCGGGTTTCCCGCTCGGCAAGGCCCGATTCGGTGCCGAGACGGGTCAGTTCTTCGATCTCCCCGATATCGACGCCCTCTTGAAAATACGCCTCCATCACGCGCTGCTGAACCCGTGCCTGGAGCCCGTGTCGGCCCGCATGCGCGATCAAGAGGTGCGAGAGCCGGCTGTTGGGTACCCGCCGGATCAGATCGAATCGAAAGTGCAATCCCACCGCCTCGCCATGCCGCTCCAGGCTCTCCTCCAGCGCCGCGAGACGGCCCGGATCGCCGAGCATCGAGGCAAGATGAGCCGCGCGCGCCACGCCGCCGGCCGGCAGGTCGGGATTCAGCTCGAACGGACGCCACCTGACGCGCGGCTCGTGGCGCGGTCGTTCGCCCAGGGCGAGTTCGAACCGCCTCTTTCCCAGGAAGCACCACGGACATATCGTGTCGGAATAAATATCGATTCGCATCGGCATCGTCGTGTGCAGGCAGCGTACCAGTCCCCTTCTGGGCATTCGTGTGAACGAGTATCATCCCATGATGACGCGTTCCGATAGCCCGTTGTAGCCGCCCATGGCGCGCAGCCTCAAGACCAAGTATCTGCTCCTGGCGCTGATGGTGGGCACCATCCTGTCGCTGTTGCTCGCCGGTCTTTCGTACTACGAACATCGGGTCGAAACGGCAGACATCAATCAGCTGACGCATACGGCGGTCGAGCAGAAGCTCGAGGCGGATCTCGAGGCCCGGGCCGACTCCTTGAGCAAGATCACCGGCGCATTGCTGGCCCCGGCGCTCGATTCGGGCAACCGGACGGCCGTGGCCACCATTGCAGAGCGGCTCCTCGAGGAGCGCGACATCCGCGGCGATCTGCGGCCCCATCCCATCCGGGATGGTCCGGTAGCCGCGGCGGATCGCTTCCTCGACAGGAAAGCGGCGACGGTCCAATTCCAGCCGCTCCCGCTCGGCCAGTTCGAGGGCCGGCAGC
>CAZZWZ010000214.1:0-6873 GCA_964657955.1 uncultured Steroidobacteraceae bacterium | reverse complement strand
GCGGCACGCGCAGGTGCCAGTCGGTGGCGCGCTGGAATTGATGCGCGGCGTTGAGCAGGCGGCTCTCGGAGAAATGCGGACCGATGAGCTGCAGGCCGACGGGCAGTGCCTCGACGAATCCGCACGGCACCGAGATGCCCGGCAGTCCGGCCAGGTTCGCGCCGATGGTGTAGATGTCGTTCAGGTACATCGTGACCGGATCGTCCATCTTCGCACCGATGGCGAACGCCGGCGTGGGCGTGGTGGGCCCCACCACCACGTCCACCTGCGCGAAGGCCGCGCGAAAATCGTCGGTGATGAGGCGCCGCACGCGCTGCGCCTTCAGATAGTACGCATCGAAGTAACCGGCCGACAGCACGTAGGTGCCGGTCATGATGCGCCGTTTCACTTCCGGCCCGAAGCCTTCGCCGCGCGAGCGCAGATACAGATCGGTCAGATCCTTCGGCTGCTCGCAGCGATAGCCGAAACGCACGCCGTCGAAGCGCGACAGGTTCGACGAACACTCGGCCGGCGCGACCACGTAGTACGTGGGCACCGACAACGGCAGATGCGGCAGGCTCACCTCGACGGTGGTGGCGCCCAGCGCCGTGTACACGCCCAGGGCGTCGCGGATGAGCGCGGCGTTGCGCGGCTCCAGTCCGTCGAAGAATTCGCGCAGCAGGCCGATCTTGAGCCCCTGCAGCGGCGCCTCGAGCAGCGCGGGATAATCGGGCACCGCTACGTCCACGCTGGTGGAGTCCGACGGATCGAATCCCGCCATGGCCTGGAGCACGATGGCCGCATCGGCGGCGGAGCGGGTCAGCACCCCGGCCTGGTCGAGACTGGAGGCGAAGGCGATCATGCCGTAGCGCGACACCCGGCCATAGGTGGGCTTGATCCCCGTCACGCCGCTGAGCGCCGCCGGCTGGCGAATGGAACCACCGGTGTCGGTGCCCGTCGTGTAGGGCGCGAGCCGCGCCGCCGCCGCCGCCGCCGAGCCGCCCGACGAGCCGCCGGGCACCTTGGTCAGGTCCCACGGATTCTTCACCGCGCCGTAGAAACTGGTCTCGTTCGACGACCCCATGGCAAACTCGTCCATGTTGGCCTTGCCCAGCATGACGGCCCCGGCCGCCTTCAGGCGTGCCACGACGGTGGCGTCGTAGGGCGCCACGAAATTGTCGAGCATCCGCGAGCCGCAGCTGGTGCGCACGCCGGCCGTGCAGAAAATATCCTTGTGGATGACCGGAATGCCGAGCAGCGCGCCGCGCTCGCCGCCCGCCCGCCGGCGATCGGCATCGGCCGCCGCCTGCAGCGCGCCTTCGGCGGTCACGGTGATGAGCGCGTTCAACGGCGGATTCAAGCGTTCGATGCGCGCCAGGAAGTGGCGCGTCAACTCCACGCTCGACACGCGTCCGGCAGCCAGTGTGTCGGCGAGTTCGCCGAGGCTCAGTTCATGCAGCATCGTCATCGGAATCGCCCGGTCCTACTCGATGACCCGCGGCACCACGTACAGGCCGGCCTCGACACGCGGTGCGTTGGCCTGGTACTGCTCACGATGATCGCACTCCGACACCACGTCCGCCCGCAGCCGCTGCTGCTGGCCGTCCAGGGGGTGCGCCATGGGCTCGACGGCCCCCGTCTCGACCCGCGACAGCTCGTTCACGAAGTCGACGATGCTCGACAAGCTGCTCACGTACACCGGCATCTCGTGTACGGTGATCGACAGTCTTGCGAGGTGCGCAATCTTTTCGACGTCTTGGCGAGTTAGGCTCATATCAGTGTTGAAAACTGCGCGCGAGTGCGCAAAATCAGGCCCGGCCGATGATACACGTTGCCTTGTTATATGTCGCATCGATTGTTACATTAGCGCAACTTTTTTAACCTATTCCGCACTAGAAAAACGCCCATGTTCAAACGCCTTAGAGGTTATTTCTCGAATGATCTCTCGATCGATCTCGGGACGGCGAACACGCTGATCTACGTGCGCGAGCGCGGCATCGTGCTGAACGAGCCGTCGGTGGTCGCGGTGCAGGACGAACCCACCCGCGGCGGCAAGATCATCGTCGCCGTCGGGGTCGAGGCCAAGAACATGCTGGGGCGCACCCCCGGCCACATCACCGCGGTCCGGCCCATGAAGGACGGCGTGATCGCCGACTTCACCTACACCGAGAAAATGCTGCAGTACTTCATCAAGAAGGTCCACGGCAACCGGTTCCTGAGCCCGAGCCCGCGCGTGCTGGTGTGCGTGCCGTTCGGCTCCACGCAGGTGGAACGCCGCGCGATCAAGGAGTCGGCCGAGGGCGCCGGTGCGCGCAGCGTCGACATCGTACCCGAGCCCATGGCCGCCGCCGTGGGTGCCGGGCTCCCCGTGCAGGAGGCGCGCGGCTCCATGGTGCTCGACATCGGCGGCGGTACGTCCGAGGTGGCCGTGATTTCGTTGAACGGCATCGTCTACGCGGCCAGCGTGCGCATCGGCGGCGACAAGTTCGACGAGGCCATCACCAATTACGTGCGCCGCAACTACGGCATCCTCATCGGCGAGGCCACGGCGGAGCGCATCAAGCTCGAGATCGGCTCGGCGTATCCCGGCCAGCAGGTGCGCGAAATTTCCGTCAAGGGCCGCAATCTCTCCGAGGGCGTGCCGCGCAGCTTCACCCTGAACTCGAACGAGATACTCGAAGCGCTGCAGGAACCCCTGCAGGGCATCGTCGGCGCGGTGAAGCAGGCCCTCGAACAGACGCCGCCCGAACTGGGCGCCGACGTGGCCGAACGCGGCATCGTGCTCACCGGGGGCGGCGCGCTGCTGCGCGACGTCGACAAACTGCTCATGGAAGAGACCGGCCTGCCGGTGGTGGTCGCGGACGATCCCCTGACCTGCGTGGCGCGCGGCGGCGGCCGGATCCTCGAACTCACCGAGGAACATGGACCGGGCATCTTCGGATTGGAGTAATGCAAGCGACTAGGGAAGCTCCGGCCCGTGGTCGCATTTCGTAACACCGACGCCGCCGGTCGGACTTCGGGTCTGCTGCTCCGCTGCATTCTTTACTCGATTCTCTCGCTGGGCCTGATCGTCTTCGACAAGCGCTATGACCACCTCGGACAGATCCGCCGGTTCCTGTCGCTGGTCGCCTACCCCGTGCAGGTCGCCGTCGCCAGCCCCTTCGAAGGCTGGGATTGGTTTCGCGAGAGCGTCGCCTCGCGCGAAACCCTGCGCGCCGACAAGGCGAAGCTCGAGGCCGAACTGCGTCTCGCCAATTTCCGCCTGCAGCGCTACGAAGCCCTCGAGGCCGAGAGCCAGCGCCTGCGCGCGCTGCGCGCCAGCACGGCCGATGTCGCCACCCGGTTCGTCATCGGCGACGTCATGGACCTGGACCTCGACGCGTTCCGCGAACGGGTGCTGGTGGACAAGGGCGCGCACGACGGCGTGTTCGTCGGCCAGGCGGTGCTCGACGCCGGCGGCGTGTTCGGCCAGGTCGCACGGGTGGGGCAGCTGACCAGCGAAGTCATCCTGGTGAGCGACGCCGCGCATGCCATCCCGGTCCAGGTGAATCGCAACGGCCTGCGCACCATTGCCGTCGGCACGGGCGACATGAACCGGCTGAAACTGCCCTACCTGTCCACCACCGCCGACGTCGTCGCAGGCGATTTATTGGTCACGTCCGGGCTCGGCGGCGGCTTTCCCGCCGGTTATCCCGTGGGCACGGTGGCCGAGGTCAAACGCGATCCGGCGCAATCCCTGGCCGAGGTGGACGTGAGACCCGCCGCCGCCCTGGATCGCGCCCGCGAACTCATGTTCGTCTGGCTGAATCCCGGCGCCGCGACGCCGGCCGGCGACGCAGCCGGCGGCACCGCCATACCCGCGAGCCCCGCCGGCGCCAAACTCCCGGCCGGCGCCGCCCCCAACCTCGACGCGACGAACGCCCTCGTCGCGGGCGCAGCGGCCGGCGCTGCAGCGGGGGCGGTGGGCGCAGCGGCGGGGGGCGCCACCGCAGGCGCAGCGGCCAAGCCATCCCCGGGCACGGCGGCTCCGCCGGCCGCGCCAATCAAGCCGGCGAGTGCTCCGCCGCCCGCGGCCAAGGTCAAGGCAGCGACTCCCAAGAACCCCGCGCCCGCGGGCGGCGCGGCGGCCGGTCCCAATGCCGCGAAGTCGCCGCGGCATCCGCCGGTGAAACCGCCATGATGCGCGACGACCGGGCGGGACGCCTGCCCATGGCGCTGTCCTCGCTGGTGGCCCTGGCCCTGGCGGTGGTGCCGCTGCCGGTGGCCATCGATGCCTTCCGTCCCGACTTCCTGGTGCTGGTGGTGTTCTACTGGTCCATCGAAGCGCCACGCGCCGGCGGTCTCACCCTGGCCTTCGTCGCCGGCCTCGCGCTCGACGTGGTGCGCGGCGTGGTGCTCGGGCAACACGCGCTGGCGCTCACGCTGATGGCGGGGTATGCCACGCACCTGCGTCTGCGCCTGCGGGTGTTCTCCCTGCTGTCGCAGTGCCTGACCATCTTCGCGCTGCTCACGGGTTATCAATTCGTGCTGTTCTGGGTGGACGGCGCCACCGGCAACCCGGTGACCACGTTCAGCCGCTGGCTGGCGCCGCTCGTGGGCGCATTGATCTGGCCCCTGCTGGCCAGCTTGCTGGGTCGCTCGAATGAACGTTGACGCGGGAGGTGACCGTGATCCTCGATGAATTCTCGCCATCCCGGACCCGCCGTACGCTGAGCGCGGGGAGCCGCACCCTGCGTGCGCTGGGCTTGGACGGTCCGCTCACCGGCGTGCTCGCGCTCATCGTCTGCATCGGCACGCTGGTGGTGTACAGCGCATCGGGCCAGAACATCAAAATGGTGGAACACCATCTGGCGAACATCGCCATCGCGGTGATCGCCATGCTGGCGCTGGCCAAGTTCGCGAGCCCCCAGTATCTGCGCCTGTTCGCGCCCATCGCCTACGGCCTCGGCGTGCTGCTGCTGGTGGTGGTCGCGGTGACCGGCCACATCGGCAAGGGCGCCCAGCGCTGGCTCGACGTGGGCTTCATGCGCTTCCAGCCCTCGGAGATCATGAAGCTCGCCGTTCCCATGATGTGCGCCTGGTACATGCACGAGCGGCCGCTGCCGCCCTCGTTCAAGGACCTGGTGATCATGGCCGCCATGATCGGCGTTCCCACCGCCATGATCGTGGTGCAGCCGGATCTCGGCACCGCGCTCCTGATTGCCGCCTCGGGGTTGATCGTGACGCTGCTGGCCGGACTGCAGATTCAAATCATCCTCGTGTCGATCCCCCTGCTCGGCTGCGGCGCCTGGGCAGGGTGGCACTTCATTCACGAGTACCAGCGCCAGCGGGTCCTGATGTTCCTGAATCCGGAAAACGATCCGTTGGGTGCCGGCTATCACATCATTCAATCGCAGATCGCGATAGGCTCGGGCGGTATTTTCGGCAAGGGTTATATGAACGGCAGCCAGGCGCAACTGGAGTTCCTCCCCGAACGCTCCACCGATTTCATCTTCGCGGTGATCGGCGAGGAATTCGGGCTGCTCGGACAGTTGTTGATCCTGACGCTGTATGGCGTGGTCATCGGCCGCGCCCTGTACCTGGCGAATCAGGGCCAGGATACCTTCGCGCGCCTCACCGGCGGTGCCATCGCGCTGAGTTTCTTCGTCTACGCGTTCGTCAATTCGGGGATGGTGAGCGGCATCCTGCCGGTGGTGGGCGTGCCGCTGCCGTTGATCAGTTACGGCGGCACCTCCATGGTCACGTTGCTCGCGGGCTTCGGCATCCTCATGTCGCTGCACTCGCACCGCAAGCTCATCGGCTCGTAGCATGCAGCCCGCCGCGCGCATCGCCCGCCTCGTCCTCCTCGCCGGCCTCGGCTGCGCCATGGCCGGGCGCGCCGCGGCCATCGACATCCATCGCGATGACGTCAAGAGCTTCATCGCCGACGTTTCGGTCCGCGACGACATCCCGAAACGGCAGCTGCGCAAATTGCTCAAGGCGGCCAAGAGCCAGCCGGCCATCGTCGAGGCCATGGAACGGCCGGCCGAGAAGGCCAAGCCCTGGTTCGAGTACCGGCCCATTTTCCTGACCGAACGGCGCATCCAGGAGGGCACGGCATTCTGGATCGCGCACCGGCAGGAGCTCGACCGGGCGAGCGT
Organism: uncultured Steroidobacteraceae bacterium; assembly: GCA_964657955.1. GTDB lineage: Bacteria > Pseudomonadota > Gammaproteobacteria > Steroidobacterales > Steroidobacteraceae > Bog-1198. Next base: position 754 of record CAZZWZ010000214.1, on the reverse strand, counting down.
GCGCTCCGGCGTCGCTCCCGAATACCTGGCGGCCATCGTGGGCGTGGAGACCTTCTACGGACGCCTGACCGGCTCCTATCGCGTGCTGGACGCGCTGTCCACGCTGGCCTTCGATTATCCGGCCCGCGCGAAGTTTTTTCGCGACGAGCTGGAACAGTACATCCTGTTGATCCGCGACACCGGACTCGATCCCCTGGCCGTCAAGGGCTCGTATGCCGGTGCCATGGGCGCTCCCCAATTCATGCCCTCGAACTATCGTCGCTATGCGGTCGACGCCAATGCCGACGGTCACGTGGACCTGTGGAACAGCTGGTCCGACGTCTGCGCCAGCGTGGGGAACTATCTGAAGGAACACGGCTGGAACGCGGGCGAACCGGTGCTCAGCGAGGCCGTGGTCGCGCCCGACAAGAGCGCCGATCTGGACGGCCACAAGCTGGCGCTGGCCGACACCGTCGAATCCCTGAAGGCGAAGGGCGTGACCTTCGACAGCGGCCTGCCGCCGGAGTCGCCCGTCATCCTCATCGCCGCCGACGAACCGGACGGCGTGCACTGGCGGGTGGGCTACAACAATTTTTACGTGATCACCCGCTACAACCACAGCGCGCTGTATGCCATGGCCGTCTACGAGCTGGCGGCCGCCGTGAAGCAGCGCATCCTGCTGCACGACGCGACCGGCCCCGGGGTCGCGGGGAACGGCCCCGGGGTCGTGATCGGCGCCGATGTCGCTCTCAGCCCCGGCACTGCCAGCCCCGGC
>CAZZWZ010000213.1:0-6891 GCA_964657955.1 uncultured Steroidobacteraceae bacterium | reverse complement strand
TTGACTCGCGGTGACGGGCGCCCAATACTTCGGCGCATTCTTGGGTTGGATGCCGCCGGTGGCGGCCGGGTGGTTCCATGCAGGTGCGAAACGACTGGACGATGGCCGAGGTGCAGGCGCTGTTCGCGCTGCCGTTCATGGATCTGGTGACCGAGGCGCAGCGGGTGCACCGGCTGCACCATGCCCCCAATACCGTCCAGGTGAGCACGTTGCTGAGCATCAAAACCGGTGCCTGCCCCGAGGATTGCGCCTACTGCCCGCAGAGCGTTCGCTACGACACGGGGCTGGAAGCGGAGGACTTGATGGAGCTCGCCGCCGTCACCGAACGCGCCCGGGCGGCGCAACGGGCCGGCGCCACGCGCTTCTGCATGGGCGCGGCCTACCGCTCTCCGAAGCCGAAGGATCTGCGCAAGGTGACGGCCATGATCCGCGAGGTCAAGGCGCTGGGCCTCGAGACCTGCGCCACCCTCGGCATGGTCGACGAGACCCAGGCACGCGAGTTGAAGGCGGCGGGACTCGATTACTACAACCACAACCTGGACACCTCCGCCGGGTACTACGAGAAGATCATCACCACCCGCACCTACCAGGATCGGCTGGACACGTTGCAGGCGGTGCGGGATGCCGGCATGCAGGTGTGCTGCGGCGGCATCGTGGGCATGGGCGAGGAGCCCGAGGATCGCGCGGCGCTGCTGCACACCCTGGCCACGTTGCCGAGCCACCCGGACAGCGTGCCCATCAATCAACTGGTGCGCGTGCCGGGAACCCCGCTCGGCGACAGTGCGCCGCTCGATCCCTTCGACTTCGTGCGCACCATCGCCGTGGCGCGCATCCTCATGCCGCGCTCGCACGTACGCCTATCGGCGGGACGCAGCGACATGAGCGATGAGCTGCAGGCGCTCAGCTTCCTCGCCGGTGCGAATTCGATCTTCTACGGCGAGAAGTTGTTGACGACGGGAAATCCCGACACGGCGCACGACCGGCGCCTGTTCGACCGCCTGGGCATGGTGGCGGAGGCGCCGCGCCAGCCCGATGCGGGCCACCCCGAGGCCGATCGATCCGTCACGCGGGTGCCGGACGAGACGCGATCGGCGCACGTCAACGCCACGGCGTGACACCGGAGCACCAGCCGCTCGACGGGGTCCGGATCCGGCGTGCCTTCGACCGGGCCAGCGCGGGTTACGACACGGCGGCGGTGTTGCAGGCCGAGGTGCGCGAAAGCCTGCTCGCGCGCCTCGAATGGATCGACCTGTCGCCGCGGCTGGCGGTGGACGTGGGCGCGGGCACGGGTCACGGCAGCCGGATTCTCAAGCAGCGCTATCCCCGCGCGCAGGTGGTCGCACTGGACTTCTCGTTGAACATGCTCCGCGCGGCGGCGCGGCAGAGATCGTGGCTGCGGCCGTTCACGCGGGTGTGCGCCGACGCGGCGCAGCTGCCCTTCGCCGACGGCAGCGTCGACCTGATCGTCAGCAGTTTTGCGCTGCACTGGTGCGACCCGGACCGGGTGTTCCGTGAATTCAGGCGCATCCTCGCGCCGCGGGGCCTGCTGAGCTTCGCGACGCTGGGGCCGGATACGCTGCGGGAGCTGCGCAGCGCCTGGCTCGGGGTGGACGCGGGTCGGCGGGTCATCCCGTTCATGGACATGCACGACATCGGCGACGGCCTGGTGCGCGCGGGGTTCGCCGCGCCGGTGCTCGACGTCGATCGCTACACCCTCGAATACACCGACGTGCGCGCGCTGGCGCTCGACCTGCGGGCGGTGGGTGCCTGCAATGCGGTGGCGGACTCATCGAAGGGGCTGACCACGCCGCGTCGCTTCGCCGCCATGCAGGCGGCCTACGAACCGTTCCGCCGCGGCGGCCGCCTGCCCGCCACCTACGAAGTCGTGTTCGGCCAGGCGTGGGGCCCCTTCGCGGCCCGGCTGTCCGGTGCCGGGGCTGCATCGGGCGCCGGCGCGGCGGAGAGCCACGTGTCGTTGACCGCCGTACAGCGCGAGCTCGAGCGCCGGCGCAGGTCGTGAACGCGCCGCGCTTGTTCGTCACGGGCACCGATACCGGCGTGGGCAAGACCCGGGTCGCGGTGGCGCTGTGTTCGGCGTTCGCCGCCGCCGGCAGACGGGTCGCGGCCATGAAGCCGGTGGCGTCGGGCTGCGTGCGCACCCTTGAGGGCCTGCGCAACGAGGACGCGGTGGCTTTGCGACAGGCGATGACGGTCCGGGCGCCCTATGCCGAGGTCAACCCCTACGCCTTCGAGCCGGCCATCGCGCCCCATATCGCTGCGGCGGAAGCCGGCGAGGTCATCGACTACGAACTCCTGGACCGCTGCTACGGACGACTCGCGGCCCGGAGCGACGTCACCGTGGTCGAGGGCGCGGGCGGCTGGCTGGCGCCCCTCGATGCTCGGTGCAGTTTCGCGGACCTGGCCGTGCGCTGGAACCTCGACGTGATCCTGGTGGTGGGGCTGCGCCTGGGGTGTCTGAACCATGCCTTCCTGACGATGCAAGCGGTCAGGGCCCGTGGGCTGCGCCTCGCGGGGTGGGTGGGCAACGGCATCGATCCGGCGTTCGAACGCCGCGAGGCGAACCTGAAAACGCTGCGCGATGGCATCGCCGCGCCCTGCATCGGGGTATTCCCTCACGCGCCGCATCCGAAATCCGCGGATCTCATCGAACAATTGTTGCCGGCGGTGCGAGAACTGGAAACGCCGGCGCGCCCTTGAGTTATCCTGGTGGCAATGGAAAAGCGCATCGAACTCGCGCCGAACTGTTCGTTGACGCCGACGGGTGCCAAGCTGTTTTTTGGCGGTACGTGCCTGTTTTCATTCGCTTTTGCCATGATTTTCGTGGTGCTCGGCTTCTGGCCCGTGCTGCCTTTCTGGGCGCTCGAGATGCTGGCGCTGGGTCTGGCGCTCCATGCGAGCATGCAGCGGCGCCGCTACACGCAAACCGTCACCATCACCGATTCTGCGATCCGTCTGGTGACGCGTTCACGCCGCGGGGAGGCAAAACAGGAGTTTGCGCGGCATTGGGCGAAGGTTAGACTTCGCAGTCCGCGTGCGCGCTCGTTTCCGAGCCGCTTGATGATCGAGAGCCGTGGACGGGCTTTCGAGGTCGGCAGTTTCCTCACGGAGGAGGAACGGTGCCGCCTTGCCGCGCGCCTGCGGCATTTGGTGGGCGGCATGAACGAGTCGCCGCCGCTGGAAACCGATTGATTGGTTGAACTAGGGGACATGTCGAGATGAGACTGAACAGGGCAAGTGCAATCGGCGGCTGCCGTCTTCTGCCGCGGGGCTTCTCCGGCGCTGCCGCGTCTTGTCTGGGGTTGCTCGCCGCCTTCGGCCAGGCCACGTCGCTGGCGAATACGTCGAACGGCTACAACCTGCCCATCGGGGTGACGGGCCTCAGCAAGGACATGTATTCGCTGCACATGGAAGTGTTCTGGATCTGCGTGGGGATCGCCGTGGTCGTCTTCGGCACGATGATCTACTCGCTGCTCAAGTTCCGGCAGTCGAAGGGTGCCGTTCCCGACACCTCCATGGTGCACAGCACCAAGGTGGAGATCATCTGGACCGTCATTCCGGTGCTCATCCTGGTCGTGATGGCGGTGCCGGCCGCCGATCTCATTCTCAAGCAGGAAGACACGCGCAACTCGGAGCTGTCGATCCGGGTCACGGGTTATCAGTGGAAGTGGGAATACCAGTACATGGACGCCGGCGAGGGCGTCGATTTCTTCTCCACGCTGAAACAGGATTCCAATTTCGCGCGCCAGCTGGACTCCGGCATCGATCCGAAGAGCGTGCCCAACTATCTGCTGGAGGTGGACAAGCCCCTGGTGATCCCGAGCGGGACGAAGGTGCGCCTGCTCCTGACCTCCATGGACGTCATCCACGCGTGGTGGGTGCCCGATTTCGGCGCCAAGCGCTCGGCCATTCCGGGCTACGTGAATGAACTCTGGTTCAAGGTGGAGTCGGGCAAGGAGGGCGTCTATCGTGGACAGTGCGCCGCCCTGTGCGGCCGCGACCATGGATTCATGCCGGTGGTCGTCGACGTCCGCACCCCCGACGCCTTCAAGAAGTGGGTGGAGGAGCAGAAGACCGTGACCAAGCAGGCCCGCGCGCTGCCGGTCGCGGCCGATGCGCCCCCGCCCTCGGCCCAGGTCGTCCGTTGACTACGCCCGGCATCCTCAACGCTCAGCATCTTCAATAGAGAGTCTCCCATGGCACATGATCACGCAGCCGATACCGCGCACCACGACCAGCACGATCACGGCGGAGAGCCGGCGCAGGGCATCAAACGCTGGCTGTTCGCCACCAACCACAAGGACATCGGCACCATGTACCTGGTGTTCAGCCTGACGATGTTCTTCATCGGCGGCGCGATGGCCATGGTCATCCGGGCGGAGCTGTTCAAGCCGGGCCTGCAGCTGGTGGATCCCGGCTTCTTCAACCAGATGACCACCATGCACGCCCTGGTCATGATCTTCGGCGCCGTGATGCCCTCGTTCGTGGGACTGGCGAACTGGATGATCCCGCTGCAGGTGGGCGCGCCCGACATGGCGCTGCCGCGCATGAACAATTTCAGCTTCTGGCTGCTGCCGTTCGCCTTCACCATCCTGCTGTCCACGTTGTTCGTCCCGGGCGGTGCGCCGGCCGGCGGCTGGACCATGTATCCGCCGCTGTTCCTGCAGGGCGGCAACTACGTGGCCATGGCCATCTTCGCGGTCCACCTGATGGGCGCCTCGTCCATCATGGGCGCCATCAACGTCATCGTGACCATCATGAACATGCGCGCTCCCGGCATGAACCTGCTCAGGATGCCGCTGTTCTGCTGGTCGTGGCTGATCACCGCCTATCTCTTGATCGCCGTCATGCCGGTGCTCGCGGGCGCGGTCACCATGCTGCTCACCGATCATTATTTCGGCACCAGCTTCTTCAATGCCGCCGGCGGCGGCGACCCGGTGATGTTCGAGCACGTGTTCTGGTTCTTCGGTCATCCCGAGGTGTACATCATGATCCTGCCGGCCTTCGGCATCATCTCGGAGATCCTGCCGACGTTCTCGCGCAAGCCGCTGTTCGGTGCGACGTCGATGATCTACGCGATCGCCTCCATCGCGTTCCTGTCGTTCATCGTGTGGGGCCACCACATGTTCGTCGACGGCATGCCGCTCGCCGCGCAGGTGTTCTTCATGATGTCCACCATGCTGATCGCCGTGCCCACCGGCGTGAAGGTGTTCAACTGGACCGCGACCATGTGGCGCGGGTCCCTGTCCTTCGAGCCGCCCATGCTGTTCGCCCTGTCGTTCCTGTTCCTGTTCACCATCGGCGGTTTTTCCGGCGTGATGCTCGCCATCGTGCCGGTGGACTTTCAGTACAATCAGACGTACTTCGTCGTGGCGCACTTTCACTACGTGCTGGTGCCGGGCGCCGTGTTCGCCATCATGGCGGCCGTCTACTACTGGCTGCCCAAATGGACGGGCCACATGTACAGCATGGGTCTGGCCAAGGCGCATTTCTGGCTGTCGACCATCTTCGTGAACGTGCTGTTCTTCCCCCAGCATTTCCTGGGGCTCGCCGGCATGCCACGCCGCATACCCGACTATGCCGTGCAGTTCTCGGACTGGAACATGGTCTCCTCCATCGGCGGTTTCGGTTTCGGCCTGTCGCAGATCCTGTTCCTGGTCGTGATCGTGCAGTGTGCCCGCGGCGGCAAGAAGGCCTCCTCGGAGGTCTGGGACGGCGCCAGTCCCACCGGACTGGAATGGACCATTCCCTCGCCGGCGCCCTATCACAGCTTCGCGATCGCCCCCGAGATCAAGTGAGCGGAACCCCCGGCCGGGTTCCTCCGGCATCGTTGCGGAGCGGCGGGCCGCGGCGGCGAATCCGCAACCTGACCGTGGCGTTGACCTGCCTGGCACTGGCGTTCTACGTAGGATTCATTGCCGTGACCCTGCTGCGCAGTCATCACTGATGAACGACCCGCGATCGGACGGGGTGCGATCGACGGACGGGGCGCGGCCGACTGCGCCGCAGCGATCGCGGCACCGGGGCTTGATCGCGGGGCTGCTGGTCATGACCGCGGGCAGCTTCGCCTTCGGCTGGGCCCTGGTGCCGCTGTACGACGTGTTCTGCCGTGCGGTGGGCGTGGGCAACGCCGAAGCGAAGTCGGGGCCCTCCTCGGCGCGCGAGGCCGTCGATCCGACGCGCGAGATCACGGTGGAATTCGTCGCCGACCCGGCTTCGGTGGGCAGCTACGAGTTTCGGCCCGCCACCGCCTCCATGCGCGTGCATCCGGGAAAGCTCTACGACACGCAGTTCTACGCGCGGAATCTCACGCGGCAGGCCTCGGTGGCGCAGGCCGTTCCCAGCATCGCGCCGAGCGTGGGGTCGAAATATTTTCACAAGACCCAGTGCTTCTGTTTCAGTCCCCAGCATTTCGGCGCGGGTGAGGGGCGGAGCATGCCGGTGCGGTTCATCGTCGATCCGGCGCTGCCGGCCTACGTGGACAAGCTGACCCTGGCGTATACGTTCTACGACACGACGCAATCCGCGGCACGGTAAGCTCCAAACCGCTAAACTTTCATTTTTCGAGGTTCAGAGAGTCCATCATGGCGCAAGCGCACGTTCCGGAAGCGGGCAAATACTACGTCCCCCACAGCAGCCCCTGGCCCATCTACGGCTCGGTGGCGCTGTTCACGCTGATGCTGGGAGCGGCCTGCACCCTCAACAGCTGGCTCCCGGCGTGGTCGCTCGTCCCCGGCTTCGTGCTGTTGATCTCCATGTTCGTCTTCTGGTTCGGCACCGTCATCGGCGAGAACGAGCACGGCATGTACAACATGGCGGTGGACCGTTCGTTCCGCATGGGCATGATGTGGTTCATCTTCTCCGAGGTGATGT
>CAZZWZ010000212.1:5265-6920 GCA_964657955.1 uncultured Steroidobacteraceae bacterium | reverse complement strand
ATCGAAGGCCGCTCATTGATCGAAGGCCGCTCAGGGCGCACGCCGCTCGCGCGGTCGCGGGCGGTGGTCGACCTGCGTGATGAGGCAGGCGCTGCGATTGCCGGTGGTGTAAATCCACAGCCAGCTCAGCGCCACCGCCAGTCGATTGCGCAGCCCGATCAGGAAATAAATGTGCGCGAGTCCCCACACCCACCAGGCGAGCCAGCCGCGAATCTTCAGCCAGCCGAAGTCGATGACGGCGGACCGCTTGCCGATGGTGGCGAGGTTGCCCGAATGACGATAATGAAAATCACGCGGGCTGCGGTCGCCCCGCAGCCGGCGCTTGATGGTGCGCGCCACGTGCAAGCCCTGCTGTTTCGCGGCCGGAGCGATGCCCGGCACGGGCTTGCCCTTCCAGGCCGCGATGGTGGCCGTGTCGCCGATGACGAACACGTCGGTGTGGCCCGGTACGCCCAGGTCCGGTGCGACCTTCACGCGGCCCGCGCCGTCGGGCTCCAGTCCGAGCCACGCTGCCGCGGGCGAGGCGCGCACGCCGGCGGCCCACAACACCACCCGGGCCGCGACCGGAACGCCTCCGACGATCACGCCGTCGGCATTGCAATCGCTCACCGCGTCCCCGAGTTGAATCTCCACGCCCAGGCGCTCGAGCGCCGCGTGCGCATACGCGGACAGGTCGGGCGTGAAGCTCGGCAGGATGCGAGAGCCGGCCTCGATCAGCAGCACGCGGGCCTTGCGGGTGTCGATGCGCCGGAAATCGTGCGGCAGATTCTGATGGGTGAGTTCGGCGATGGAGCCGGCGAGTTCGACGCCCGTGGGGCCGCCGCCGACGATGACGAAGGTGAGCAGCGCGGCACGCGATTCAGGGTCGGTTTCGCGTTCGGCCCGCTCCAGCGACAAGAGGATGCGGCGCCGGATCGAGGTGGCGTCCTCCAGGGTCTTCAATCCCGGTGCGAAGGGCTCCCATTCGTCGTGACCGAAATAGGCATGCCGTGCGCCGGTGGCGAGCACCAACGAATCGAACGTCATCTCGGCGCCATCCTCCAGGAGTACCCTGCGCCGCTCGGTATCGACGCCGGTGACCACGCCCAGCCAGGTGGTGATCTCCCGACGTTTACGGACCAGGTGCCGGATGGGCCAGGCGATCTCCGAGGTCGCGAGCGATGCCGTGCCCACCTGATAGAGCAGCGGTTGGAACAGATGGTGGTTGCGCTGATCGATGATGGTGATTCGCACCGCGGCGCCGGCGAGGCCCTGCGCCACGGCCAGGCCGCCGAATCCGGCACCGACGATCACCACGTGATGCAGATCCGATGACGCCGCCGTGTCCGATGGTGCGGTCGGGTCGGATGACCCCGTGGGCAGGTCGGATGAAATCGTGGAAGGGTGGGATGACGTCATCAGTTTTTCGGGCAGACGAAATCGTCATCGCCGTCCTTGGCGGGTTTGGGCAGCTCTTTTTTCCAATCCGCAGGCACGTCGAAGCGCTCGGCGGGCACGGGATCGGTGTTGACCGCCACGGTTTCCGTGGTGAAGGCGGCCAGCTGCACGTATTGCGCGTAGGGGTCCGGAACGGCGCTCGCGACCGGCGTGGTGCCGGAACCGCCGCCGCCCGACGAATTGCCGCCCGCCGCGCTGCCGCCGGACGCGTTGCCGCC
>CAZZWZ010000212.1:0-5255 GCA_964657955.1 uncultured Steroidobacteraceae bacterium | reverse complement strand
GTTCTTCTTGTGGAACAAGCCGCCCACGAGGTGTCCCACGGAAACGCCGAGCTGCTTGCCCGCCTTGGCGACGTCGGCCATGGGATCGGCGCCGTCGGCGGTCTGCTCGGAACGCGACTTCTTCGCCGCGGCGCATTGCTGGCCGCCCATCAACACGCGCAGCGACGTCCTGAGCGGCTGGCCCTTGAGCTCGTTGGATTTGTCGGTGAGCTGTTTGATCTGCGGCTGGTAGGGCGCGAGGAATCTCGCGAACTGATCCCGCATCATGCCCTGGGCGTCGTCGATTCCGAGCTTCTTCGCGTAGGCCACCTCGAACGCGTGCCGGTCCGCGCTTCCGGGCAGCTTGTCCTGCGTCAACCAAAGATCGACGGCGACCACGGTGTCGCACACGTCGCCCGTTTCCCGATCGGTGCAGGTCTCCGTCAGGGTGGCGATGGTGCGCCTCGCGTCGTGCCCCGCGATGGACAGCTTGTCCTCGGTCTTGCGGACGTCGATTTTCGGCGGCGACATCTCACATTTGGACCTGTCGGCGGCCTTCTCGGCGGGCTGCTCCCTCGACACCGGGCAGGAGCGCATCTTCTCGAGTTTCGCCTGCATCCTGGCCCGCATCGCGGCCGTCTCCTCCGGCGTCGCGAACACCGTCTCCTTGTACCGCTTCTTCGACGGCTCGAGCTGCCAGGTGACGTCGCGATCCAGACGGACGATCTCGCCGCTCTGCACGTTGCCGCACACCAGGGACATCATCCCCTCGCAATGCGTTTCCGAGTCCTCGCGCCTCTTGTCGCCCGTCACGCTCGAGGTGCTCGAGCCGTGCATGCGGATCGCGGACGCGACGTCGAGCGAGATTTTCTGTTGAACGGTCACATCGGCCTCCGCCGCGATGGGCAGACCCATGCCCATGAAAGACAGGAATCCGAGAATAACCCGCAAAACGGCATTTTTCATGTTATGACGCCCCCTATTCCAATGGCCGGCACGGCGATCTCCCTGCGCGTGTATTCTGCTGCGCCCGCGCCCGCGCGTCCACCGCGGTGGACGCTACTGGCAACTTCGTGACATGTCCTGCGAGAATGCGCCGATGAAACGCTTCGAACCATACGTCTTTCTGCGTGAATTGCTGTCGCGATGGGATCTCCTGGCGTTCATCGTGGTGATGGGTCTCATCGCCTTCCTGGGCGAGACGGCGCGCGGTTTGTTCGCCCCCCTCACGCAACTCGATGCGCTGCCGCTGTCGCTCGACCCGCGCCATCTGCCCGAATACGCGGCGCGCACCACCTTTCGCATGCTGGTGGCGTTGTTCCTGTCCCTGGTGTTCACGCTGACGTACGCGACTTGGGCGGCCAAGAGCGAACGCGCCGGCAAGCTGCTGGTGCCCATACTGGACATCCTGCAGTCGGTGCCCATCCTGGGTTTCATCTCCATCACCAGCGTGTTCTTCCTGTCGCTCGCCCCGGGGCGCGTCCTCGGCGCGGAATTCGTGTCGATTTTCGCCATCTTCACCAGCCAGGCCTGGAACATGGCGTTCAGTTTCTACCAGTCGCTGCGCACGGTGCCGGTGGAGCTGACCGAGGCCGCCGAATCGTTCCGGCTCTCCCCGTGGATGCGGTTCTGGCAGCTGGAGGTGCCGTTCGGCATGCCCGCGCTGGTGTGGAACATGATGTTGTCGATGTCGGGCGGCTGGTTCTTCGTGGTGGCCTCCGAGTCCATCACCGTGGGACATTCCACCGTGGCGCTGCCCGGCGTCGGGTCTTACATCGCGCTCGCCATCGAGCAGAAGAATCTGGCCGCCATCGGCTGGGCCATCGTCACCATGCTGATCGTGATCCTGCTCTACGACCAGTTGCTGTTCCGGCCGCTGGTGGCCTGGGTGGATCGATTCCGGGTGGAGCAGGAACCGGGCGCGCGGGTGCCGGATTCCTGGGCGCTCACCATGCTGCGCCGATCGCGCCTGGTGCAGGCGTCCACCGTGGCCTTCCACGCGGCGGTGCTGTGGACCAGCCGCGCCGTGAAGCGCGCGGATGCGCCGCCTCCCGTGGAACCGGCGCGCCGCCGGCGCCGTTCCGATCTCGTCTGGGTGCTGCTGGTCGCGGCGGCCGTCATACTGGGCCTGTGGCACATCGTGGCCGTGTTGATCGCCAACACGCCGGTCCTGGAGGCGCTGCGCGTGTGCGGGCTGGCGGTGTTGACCATGCTGCGCGTGTTCGTCCTGATCGCGCTGGCGAGCCTCCTCTGGGTGCCCATCGGCGTGTGGGTGGGCATGCGGCCGAAGGCCGCCCAGATCGTGCAGCCCATCGCGCAGTTCATGGCGGCGTTCCCCACCAATCTTCTGTTTCCGCTCGCGGTGTACGGCATCGTGACGTGGAAGCTCAACCCCGACGTGTTCCTGAGTCCGCTGATGATCCTGGGCACCCAGTGGTACATCTTGTTCAACGTGATCGCGGGTGCCTCGACCATCCCCACGGAAATGCGCTACGCCGCGGAGAATTTCGGCGTCAGCGGCTGGCTGTGGTGGCGCAAGGTGGCGCTGCCCGCGGTGCTGCCGTTCTACGTGACCGGCGCCATCACCGCCTCCGGCGGCTCGTGGAATGCGGCGCAGGTGGCCGAGCTCGAGAACTGGGGCAGCACGGAGATCAAGGCGCGCGGTCTGGGATCGTACATCGCCGAGGCCGCCGCGGCCGGAAATTTCCACCAGATCATCCTCGGCGTCGGTGTGATGAGTTTGTTTGTCGTTATCATCAACCGGCTGTTCTGGCGGCCCTTGTATTACTACGCCGAGCGCAAATACCGACTCACCTGACAGGACCGGCATGAACAATTCCTCCCCGTTACTGCAATGCAAGGACGTGCGCAAGGCGTTCTCCAAGCCGGACGGCGCCGAACTCCTGGTGCTCGAAGGCATGAACCTGGAGTTGCGCGAGGGTCAGATCGTGGGACTGCTCGGACGGTCCGGCTCCGGCAAGTCGACGTTGTTGCGGTTGATCGCGGGTCTCTCGGAGCCTTCGGCGGGCGAGCTGCGCTACCTCGGCCAGCCCATCACGGGTCCCGCGCAGGGCATCGCCATGGTGTTCCAGAGCTTCGCGCTCTTCCCCTGGCTCAGCGTGTTCGAGAACGTGGCCCTGGGATTGGAGGCGCAGCGCATGCCGCGTGCGGAAATCCGCAAGCGCTCGCTGGCCGCGATCGATCTCATCGGCCTGGACGGGTTCGAGTCGGCCTACCCGCGCGAGCTGTCGGGCGGCATGCGGCAGCGGGTGGGCTTCGCGCGCGCGCTGGTGGTGCATCCGAACATCCTGCTCATGGACGAACCGTTCTCCGCGCTGGACGTGCTGACCGCCGAGACGCTGCGCACGGATTTCCTGGATTTGTGGGGCGAGGGTCGCATGCCCATCAAGGGGGTCGTCCTCGTCACCCACAACATCGAAGAAGCCGTCCTGATGTGCGACCGCATCCTGGTGTTCGGCAGCAATCCGGGCCGCATCCTGAGCGAGATCAAGGTGTCGCTGCCGCAGCCGCGCAATCGCCTCGACCCGAGTTTTCGCGAATTGGTGGAGAGCATCTACGTCGAGATGACCACGCGTCCCGCCGGCGCGACCGTGGGCAGCCGCCAGGAACGCTTCCCCGGTCTGGGGATCGGCAGCGTGCTGCCGCAGGTGTCGACCAACCTGCTGGCGGGCTTGATGGAGGCGGTGGCCGCAGCCCCCTTCAACGGCACGGCCGACCTGCCGAAGATCGCCTCCGATCTGCAGATGGAGATCGACGAGCTGTTTCCCGTGGCGGAAACGCTGCAGATGCTGCGTTTCGCCGAATTGGAGGGCGGCGATCTGCGCCTGGCAGAAGATGCGCTGGCCTTCGCGCATGCGGCGGTGGACGAACGCAAGCGGATCTTCCTCCGCCATCTGCTGTCCTACGTGCCGTTGGCGGCGCACATCCGCCGCGTGCTGGACGAGCGGGCGTCGCACTCCGCCCGCAAGAGCCGTTTCATCGACGAGCTGGAAGACTTCATGAGCGAGGAGGCGGCCGACCAGACGCTGCGCGCAGTCGTGCGCTGGGCCCGCTACGCGGAAGCCTTCGCGTACGACGACGAGAATGCCATGTTCAGCCTGGAGAATCCGACCTAAAATGGGGGCCATGAGCGACCCTTCGTCCCCCTATTTGAACCTGCCCGTCCCACCGGACGAAATGGTCAAATACATCCAGGATCTCATGACGTTGCCGCATTGCGAGATCGCCGCCGATTCGGCGATGACCCTGGCGCAGCGCCAGTGGGGCGGCGACACGCCGCTCGCCAGGTCGGCGCTGCTGCGATGGGGCGCGCTCAATCTGGCCTTCCAGGACAAGCGGCTCGAAACGTGGACGGTGACGCGCGAACGCGACCGGATCCAGGTGCCTGCGGCGCTGGTGGCCGCGGCCGGCGTCGCGCGCCTGGTCATCGACAACGAGCGCGCCGTCTTCGACATTCCCGCGCTGCTCGACGCCACGCTCGAGTTCCAGCCCGCCGCAGGTCAGGCCTAGTTTCCATGACCACCGAGGACGGCCAAGCGCACCAGCCGCGCTTCGGGATGCTGCGTACCATCGCGCTTTACAAGTTGTTGAAAGTACTGCTGCTTTTGCTGGCAGCTTATGGTGAATTGCGGCTGCACGATGCGTCGCTGTCGGCAAAGCTGGTCACCTGGGCGGAGGCGCGGCCCTCGGGTCTGGAACATGCCGTGGTGACCCACGTGCTGGAATGGTTCAGCGGTCTGAGCGAGACCAAGATTCATGCGCTGCGGTTCGTGACGCTGACCTATGCGGCCATCTTCGCCGTCGAGGGCGTGGGCTTGTGGATGCAAAAACGGTGGGCCGAGTGGTTGACCACCATCATCACCGCATCGCTGATCCCGCTCGAGATCTGGGAGTTCTTCAGCAGACCCAATCTCGGCAAGGCCGCGGTGGTGGTGGCCAATGCGGCCATCGTGGCGTATCTGGTGTGGCACGTGCGCACCAGGGGTCGCACGGTGGCGCGGCCCGAGACCGCGCTGGAATAGTTCCCGCGCCCGGTGCGCATTTTGTGTGAAATGATCTTCATCTCGGCCGAAAATTGCGGATCCGTCGTATTCTTGCGTCCGCTCGTAAACCCACCGCTGGAGACGCCATGCACAAGTCCCGAATTCTGATCACCACCGCCTTGTTGACGCTCGGGCTCGCCGCCGGAGCAATGGCCGCCGACACGCCGGGTTCGGCACCATCCGACGCCTCCGCGCCGTCCGGCAAGTCGGGCA
>CAZZWZ010000211.1:0-6953 GCA_964657955.1 uncultured Steroidobacteraceae bacterium | reverse complement strand
CGCTACACCTCGCGTCGCCGCCTCACCCCGCATCGCCGCCCGGTGGCGGTTTCGGCAGATTGCCGGATTCCTCGACGAGGCGCCGCAATGCCTCGCGCGGCAGGTCGTCCAGGCCCGCCTCGCCGTGTTCGATCTGCGTCCAGAGCTTCTCGCGCATCCGCCGCGTCCAGTAGCTGTTGATGTGGTTGGCGATTCCCGCAACCGCATCTTCGCGGACGGGCTGCGCGCGGAAAAAATTTCCGATGTCGTTCGCCATCTGCACCAGTTGCTTCGAGTCGCTCATGTCGGCTTCACGCGTGCTGCGCTCATTCGGTGGCGGGCACCGCGCCCTTCAATAAACTTTCCTGTGTCTCGGTGAACTCCCGGAATCGCTTCTGCCACTCGGACGGCTGGGTCACCCGCGTGGCCTGCACGGCGGTGACCTTGTACTCGGGGCAGTTGGTGGCCCAGTCCGAGTTGTCGGTGGTGATGACGTTCGCTCCCGACTCGGGGAAATGGAACGTGGTGTAGACCACGCCGGGCTGCACCCGCTCCGTGACGCGCGAACGCAGCACCGTCTCGCCGGCACGGCTGGCGATGCCCACCCAGTCGCCGTCCGCAATCCCGCGCTCCTCGGCGTCGTGCGGATGAATCTCCAGGCGATCCTCCGCATGCCACTGGTTGTTGTCGGTGCGACGGGTCTGGGCGCCGACGTTGTACTGGCTGAGGATGCGCCCGGTGGTGAGGATCAACGGGAACTTCGCATTCACCTTCTCGATGGTGGGCACGTACTCCGTGATCAGGAAGCGGCCCTTGCCGCGCACGAACTCGTCGATGTGCATGGTGGGCGTGCCCACCGGGTGCTGTGCGTTGCACGGCCATTGAATGCTGCCGAGTTCGTCGATGCGGTCGAAGCTCACGCCGGTGAACGTGGGGGTGAGCGAGGCGATCTCGTCCATGATCTCGCTGGGATGCGCGTAGTTCATGGGATAGCCCACGGCGTTGGCGAGCAACTGCGTGATCTCCCAGTCGGCATAGCCGGACTTCGGCTTCATGACCTTGCGCACGCGCGAGATGCGCCGTTCGGCGTTGGTGAACGTGCCGTCCTTCTCGAGGAAGGAGCAGCCTGGCAGGAACACGTGCGCGAATTTCGCCGACTCGTTCAGGAACAGGTCCTGGACGATGATGCACTCCATGGACATGAGGGCGGCCGTCACGTGCTGGGTGTTCGGGTCGGACTGGGCGATGTCCTCGCCCTCGATGTACAGGCCCTTGAAATCGCCGTCGAGTGCGGCCTCGAACATGTTCGGAATGCGCAGGCCCGGCTCGCCGCTGAGCGGCACCCCCCAGACCCCCTCGAACAGCGCGCGGGTGGTGCCGTCCGACACGTGCCGGTAGCCGGGCAGCTCGTGCGGGAAGGAGCCCATGTCGCAGGCGCCCTGCACGTTGTTCTGGCCGCGCAGCGGGTTCACGCCCACGCCCTCGCGGCCGATGTTGCCGGTGGCCATGGCGAGGTTCGCGATGCCCATCACCATGGTCGAGCCCTGCGAGTGTTCGGTGACTCCGAGGCCGTAATAAATCGCGCCGTTCCCGCCCGTGGCAAACAGCCGTGCGGCCGCGCGCACGCTGGCCGCCGGCACGCCGGTCACCGCCTCCAGGGCCTCGGGCGAATTGCCGGGGCGCGCCGCGAACGTGCGCCACTGCTCGAACGAGTCCATCTCGCAGCGGGCGCGCACGAAGTCCTCCTTCACCAGTCCTTCGGTGACGATGACGTGGGCGAGGCTGTTGATCAGCGCCACGTTGGTGCCCGGCCGCAGTTTCAGATGATGATCGGCCGCGACGTGCGGCGTGCGCACGAGATCGATGCGCCGCGGATCGGCGACGATCAGGTGCGCGCCCTGGCGCAGCCGCCGCTTCATCTGCGAGGCGAACACCGGATGGCCGTCCGTGGGATTGGCGCCGATCACCAGGATCACGTCCGCCTGCATCACCGAGTCGAAATTCTGCGTGCCGGCCGACTCGCCCAGCGTCTGCTTGAGGCCGTAGCCGGTGGGCGAATGACACACGCGCGCGCAGGTGTCCACGTTGTTGTTGCCGAAGCCGGCACGGACCAGCTTCTGCACCAGGTAGGTTTCCTCGTTGGTGCAGCGGGAGGAGGTGATGCCGCCGATGGAGTCGCGGCCGTACTTCGCCTGGATGCGCTTCAATTCACCCGCCGCGTAGGCCACGGCTTCCTCCCACGAGACCTCCTTCCAGGGATCGGAGATGTTCGAGCGGATCATGGGCTTCATGATGCGGTCCGAATGCGTGGCGTAGCCGATGGCGAACCGCCCCTTGACGCAGGAATGGCCGTGGTTGGCATGGCCGTCCTTGTTCGGCACCATGCGCACGATCTCCTCGCCCTTCATCTCGGCGCGGAACGAGCAGCCCACGCCGCAGTAGGCGCAGGTGGTGATCTTGCTGTGCTCCGCCTGGCCCTTCTCGATGAGCGACTTCTCGGTGAGGGTTGCGGTGGGGCAGGCCTGCACGCAGGCACCGCAGGACACGCACTCGGAGTCCATGAAGGGCACGTTCTGGCTGGCCGACACGGTGGAGTCGAAGCCGCGGTTCTGAATGGTCAGCGCCAGCGTGCCCTGCTGCTCGTCGCAGGCGCGCACGCAGCGCGAACAGACGATGCACTTGCTGGCATCGAAGGTGAAATACGGGTTGCTGGTGTCCTTCTCGGCCGTCAGATGATTCGCGCCCTCGTAGCCGTAGCGCACCTCCCGCAGACCCACGACGCCCGCCATGTCCTGCAACTCGCAGTGACCGTTGGCCGGGCAGGTGAGGCAGTCGAGCGGATGATCGGAGATGTACAGCTCCATGACGCCGCGGCGAATGTCGGCGATTTGCTTGTTCTGAGTCGAGACTTTCATGCCCTGCGCCACGGGCGTGGTGCAGGAGGCGGGCAGGCCCTTCATGCCCTCGATTTGTACCAGGCACAGCCGGCAGGAGCCGAAGGCGTCGAGCTGGTCGGTGGCGCAGAGCTTGGGGATGGCGACGTCGGTGAGGGCGGCCGCGCGCATCACGGACGTGCCCTCGGGCACCGTGACTTCCTGCCCGTCGATGGTGAGCGTCACCAGTTTCGTTCCGGTGCGAGCCGGCGTTCCGAGGTCTCGTTCAACGATGGATTGCATGATGGATCCTCTCAGTGCGAGGCAGGCGCTGCGGCGCGTGCTGCTTTGGTGAAATCGCCGGGAAAATGATTGAGCGCCGACAGCACCGGATAGGGGGTGAGCCCTCCCAGCGCGCACAGCGATCCGTACGTCAGGGTCTCGCACAGGTCGCGCAGCACGGCTTCCTCGCGCGCCGCGTCCCCGCCGGCCACCAACCGGTCGATGACCTCGACGCCGCGGGTGGAGCCGATGCGGCAGGGCGTGCACTTGCCGCAGGATTCGATGGCGCAGAATTCCATGGCGTAGCGGGCCTGTGCCGCCATGTCCACGCCGTCGTCGAACACCACGATGCCCCCGTGACCGACCATGGCCTTCAGATCGGCGAACGCCTCGTAGTCGAGCGGGGTGTCGAACTGCGACTCGGGCATATACGCGCCCAGCGGACCGCCCACCTGCACGGCACGGATGGGCCGGCCGCTCAAGGAACCGCCGCCGTAGTCGTACAGCAGTTCCCGCAGCGTGACGCCGAACGCCTTTTCCACCAGACCGCCGTGCTTGATGTTGCCGGCGAGCTGAATGGGCAGGGTGCCGCGGGAGCGGCCGACGCCGAAATGCTGATAATACTCGGCGCCGCGATCCAGGATGATGGGCACCGACGCCAGCGTGATCACGTTGTTGATCACCGTGGGTTTGCCGAACAGGCCCTGCAGCGCGGGCAGCGGCGGCTTGAAGCGCACCTGGCCGCGCTTGCCCTCGAGCGATTCGAGCAGCGAGGTTTCCTCGCCGCAGATGTAGGCGCCGCCGCCCAGCCGGACTTCCAGATGAAACGCCTTGCCGCTGCCGCGCACGTCCGGGCCGAGATAGCCCGCCGCCACCGCGGTGGCGATGGCGGCGTTCAAGGCCGTGTGGGCGTCGGGATATTCCCAGCGCAGGTAGATGTAGCCGTGCGTGGCGCCGGTGGCGAGGCCCGCGATGGTCATGCCCTCGATCAGCACGAAGGGATCGCCCTCCATCACCATGCGGTCCGAGAACGTGCCCGAGTCGCCCTCGTCGGCATTGCACACGATGTACTTTTGCGAGGCCTGGGCGCCGAGCACCGTCTTCCACTTGATCCCCGCGGGAAACGCGGCGCCGCCGCGGCCGCGCAATCCGGAGGCGGTGACGGCGGCGACGATGGCCGCAGGCTCCATGGCGAGCGCGTTGTCGAGGCCCCGATAGCCGCCGTGCGCGCGGTAGTCGTCCAGGCTGCGCGGATCGGTGACGCCCACCCGCGCGTAGGTCAACCGCTCCTGGTTCTTGAGGTACGGAAGCTCGTCGGTGAGCCCGAGCGCCAGGGTGTGCGGCGTGGCGGCGGCTCGCCCGGCGTCGGGCGTGGCGTCGAGGAACCCCGCGTCGAACAGCGCGGCCACGTCGTCGGCGGTCACGGGACCGTACGCCATGCGGCCGGCGGGGGTCTGCACCTCCACCAGCGGCTCCAGCCACAGGAGACCGCGCGATCCGTTGCGTACGATGCGTATGTCGAGCTGCCGGCGCGCAGCCTCGCGGGCGATGGCGGCGGCCGTCTCGTCGGCGCCGACGCCGCAGGCCGCCGAATCGCGGGGCACGTAAACCGTTCGGCCGGGCCGGGGGGCTTGCGCGCTCATGAGGCACTCCGCGCGGCCGCCATCAAGGAATCGAAACGTTGCGGGGTGACCCGGCCGTGCAACCGGTCGTCCACCATGACCGAGGGTCCGAGCGAGCAATTGCCCAGACAGTAAACGGGTTCCAAGGTGATGGCGCCGTCCGCCGTGGTGCTGTGAAAGGCGATTCCCAACGAGCGCTTGGCATGGGCTTCGAGAGCCACCGCGCCCACGGCCTGGCACGCCTCGGCGCGGCACACGTGCACCACGTGCCTGCCGCCGCGCTCCTGCCGGAAGTAGTGATAAAAAGTCACCACCCCGTGGACTTCGGCCAGTGATAGATTGAGTTCATGCGCGATCAGCGGCACGGCGTCCCGCGGGACGAAGCCCAGCGCGTTTTGGACGGCGTGCAGGATGGGCATGAGCGCGCCGGGCAGCGTCTTGAGATCGGCGCAGACGCCGAGCACGGCGGCCCGTTCGGCGCCCGTCAGCGATGACGGCGGCTCGACTTTGATGGGAAATACTCGCCGCTTGGTTTGCGAACTCATGAGGCCCCGGGATCAGAATTGGACACACCGAAGTATGCGCCAGCCAACAGATATATCAGATATTACACCCACCACCCGTGGGTTACCATCCAGCCGGGCTGACACCCGTTCATGATACTCGCCCCACCGCCCGTCGCTCAAAATGCCGATATTCGGTTTCTCGGGCGGCTGTTGGGCGAAGTCATCCGCCGCGCCGGGGGCGATGCACTGTTCGAGCGCATCGAGGCCATCCGCGCAGCCTCGGTGGACCGGCACCGCGGGGTGGCCAATCCGCGTGAACTCGGCGCGGATCTCACCACCCTGACATTGGATGAGACCCTGGCCTTCGTCCGCAGTTTCATGCTGTTCTCCATGCTGGCCAATCTGGCCGAGGACCGGCAGGGCACGGCGGCGGAAAAGGAGAGCACGCTCGCGGCGGCCATCGAATTCCTCGCGGGACAGGGGGTCGGGACGGATCATGCCATGGCCGTGTTGGAAACCGCGTCCATCGTACCCGTCCTGACCGCGCATCCCACGGAAGTGATGCGCAAAAGCATGCTGGATCACCGTAACCGGATCGCCACCCTGATGCGCCTGCGGGATACGGGGGCCGCCGAGACGCCGGACGGCGAGGACATCGAAGCCGGGATCGCCAGCCAGATCGCTTGGTTGTGGCAAACACGCGCGCTGCGCCGCGAGCGGCTGTACGTGGCGGACGAGGTGGACGCGGCCTTCACCTATTTCCGCGACGTCTTTCTGCCGCTGCTGCCCGTGCTGTATGCCCGCTGGGAAGGGGTGCTGGGCCGGCGACCGGCGAGCTTCCTGCGATTAGGCAGCTGGATCGGCGGAGATCGCGACGGAAACCCGCATGTTACCGCCGATTCTCTGCGACTGGCCCTTGGGCGGTCGGCGCAGCTGCTGCTCGGGGACTATTTGGAACAACTGAATTCATTGGGGGCCGAGCTTTCCGTCTCCAGCGAGCTCGCATCGGTGTCCGACGCAGTCGCGGCCCTGGCCGAGCGCAGCGGCGATCGCAACGCAGCGCGCGCGGACGAGCCCTACCGCCGCGCCATCACGGGCATTTATGCGCGCCTGGCCGCCACGTATCGCAAGCTCATTGGGTCGAATCCGCCGCGGCCCGCCTCGGTGGAGGCCGAGCCGTATCCCGACGCCCATGGCCTGCTCGGGGACTTGACCCTGCTGCTCGAGTCGCTGCGGGCGTCCGGCACCGTGGGGCCGGCGCGGGGCGCGGCGCTGCCGCGCTTGATCCGGGCGGTCGAAACCTTCGGCTTTCATCTGGCCACGCTGGATTTACGGCAGAATTCGGACGTGCATCAGCGGGTCGTGGCCGAGCTGCTGCGGGTGGCGGGGGTGGCGGCGGACTACGGTGCGTTGGACGAGGCCGGGCGCGTCGCCGTGCTGCGCCGTGAACTGGCGAGCGCGCGCCTGCTGGCGAGCCCGTATGCCGCCTACTCGCCCGAGACCCTGTCGGAGCTCGCCATCGTCGGGGCCGCCGCGCAGGCGCAGCAGCGCTACGGGGTGGAATGCATCCAGAGCTACGTCGTCTCCAAGTGCGAGAGCGTGTCCGATCTGTTGGAGGTGTACGTCCTGCTCAAGGAGGTGGGACTGTACCGCGGTGGGCCGGCGGAGGTTGCGGCGCCGGCAGAGGCTGC
>CAZZWZ010000210.1:0-7009 GCA_964657955.1 uncultured Steroidobacteraceae bacterium | reverse complement strand
ATTCAGCACCACGGTCCCCGCATGCGCGAAAATGCGCGCCTTCGCGGCGGCGTAGTGCGCCACCGACGCGTAGCGATCCAGATGGTCCGCGGTGACGTTGAGCACCACCGCCGCCATGAGTTCGAGCGACCAGGTGGTTTCGAGCTGGAAACTCGACAGCTCGAGCACGTACAGTTGGGGCAGGGGTTGGTCCAATAAATCCAGTGCGGGCACGCCCAGGTTGCCGCCGGCGAGCACCCGCAGTCCCGCCGCCGCCGCCATCGCCGCCACCAGGCTGGTCACCGTGCTCTTGCCGTTGGTGCCGGTGATGCCGATCACCGGTGCCCGCACCGCGCGGGCGAACAATTCGACGTCGCCCAGCACCTCGATGCCGCGCGCCCGCGCCGCACGGGCGATGGGCTCGTCGAACGAGACACCGGGCGACATCAACACCTGCGAGGCCGTGTCGAGCAGGGACAGATCGAATCCGCCCAGCCGCAGATCGAGCGTGTCCGCAAGCGGCCCCAGTTCCGCCAGGCCCGGCGGCACGGCGCGCGAGTCCGTGGCCGCCGCCGCGATGCCGTGCCGGGCGAAATACCGCAGGCACGAGGCGCCCGTCTTGCCGAGACCCACCACCAGACTGGCCATCAGCGGATCTTCAGGGTCGCGAGACCCGCGAGGACGAGCAGGAAGCTCACGATCCAGAACCGGACGATGACCTTCGGTTCCGCCCAGCCTTTCAGCTCGAAATGATGATGCAGCGGCGCCATGCGAAAGATGCGCTTGCCGGTGAGCTTGAAGGACGTCACCTGCAGGATCACCGACAGGGTTTCGAGCACGAACACCCCGCCCATCACGAACAGCACGATCTCCTGGCGCACCATCACCGCCATGGTGCCGAGCGCCGCGCCGATCGCCAGCGCGCCCACGTCGCCCATGAACACCTCGGCGGGATACGCGTTGAACCAGAGAAATCCCAGGCCCGCGCCGGTGAGCGTCGCGCCGACGATGAGCAACTCGCCCACCCCGTTGATGTAGGGTATCTGCAGGTAGGTCGCGAATTTGATGTTGCCGGTGGTGTACGCGAAGATGCCGAGCGCCGTCGCCACCATCACCGCCGGCATGATGGCCAGGCCGTCCAGGCCGTCGGTGAGATTCACCGCATTGCTCGTGCCCACGATGACGAGGTACGCGTACGCCACGAAACCCGCCGTGGTCATGGGCACCGCGACGGTCTTGAAGAAGGGGACGTACAGCGTGGTCTCCGCCGCCGTCTGATGCAGGCCGTGCAGGACCGCAGCGGCCACCAGGGCCACCACCGACTGCGCCAGATACTTGTAGCGCGCCGCCAGGCCCTTCGAATTGCCCACCACCAGTTTCAGGTAATCGTCGTAGAAGCCGATGGCGCCGAACGCGAGCGTGGTCAGCACCAGGATCCAGACGAAGCGGCTCGACAGGTCGGCCCACAGCAGCGTGCCGATCACCATGGCCGTGAGGATCAAGCCGCCGCCCATGGTGGGCGTGCCGGATTTCTTCAGGTGAGTCTGCGGACCGTCGGTGCGCACCCGCTGACCGATCTGGTAGTGCGCGAGCTGCTCGATCATGCGCGGACCGATGAACAAGGTGATCGCGAGCGTGGTGCTGGCCGCCAGGATGCCGCGCAGCGTCAGGTACTGGAACACGTGAAAGCCGCTGTAATACTGCGAGAGATATTCGAACAGATCGATCAGCATGGCGTGTGGCCCGTCGGGGGCTCGGCCGCAGCCGCGCCGGTCAGCGCCTGCACCACGCGTTCCAGTCGATTCACCCGCGAGCCCTTGACCAGCACGGTCACGTCCGCGGCCAGCTCGTCGCTCAGGCGCGCGATCAATGCCGCCGCATCGGCATGCCATTCGCCGCCCGCACCGAACGCCTCGACCGCGCGCGCGCTCTGGGCTCCGGTGGCGAACAAACGGCTCACGCCGCAGGCCCGCGCGAAGCTGCCCATCTCGGCATGGCTGGCCGCGGTGTGCTCGCCGAGTTCGGCCATGTCGGCGAGCACCAGCCAGCGGGCGCCCGACAGGCCCTTCAACACGCCGAGACCCGCCCGCACCGAGCTCGGGTTCGCGTTGTACGAATCGTCGATGATCCAGCTGCCGCGGATTCCGGTCTTCAGCTGCAGGCGGCCCGACACCGCCCGGAAATCCCCGAGACCCACGGCCATGTCGTCGAGCGAGGCGCCCGCGGCACCCGCCGCCGCCGCCGCCGCCAGCGCATTGGCGATGTTGTGCGCGCCGCCCGCCCGCAGCAGCACCGGCCGCTCGCCCAGGGGACAGACAAGCGTGAAGCGTGTGGCGAATTCGCCGTGTTCGATGCTCTGCACCACGTCCCGCGCCGTGAAATCCGGCGCCCGCGCCGCGTCGGCGCCCACGCCCGCGCCCGCGCCGCCGCGCAGGCCGAAGGTGACCACGCGTTGCGCGCGCGTGATGCCGCGCCAATAGTCCGCATAATCATCGTCCGCGTTGATGACGGCGGTGGCCCGGGCGTCGAGACATGCCACCGTTTCCCCCTCGCCCTGCGCCACCCCGTCCATGTTGCCGAAGCCTTCCAGGTGTTCCGCCCCGGCGTTGGTGATGAGCCCCACGGTGGGCCGCGCCAGGTTCATGAGCTCGGCCACGTCGCCCACCCGGTTGGCACCCATCTCCACCACCGCACTGCGCAGGTGGCTTTCGAGGCGCAGCAGAGTCAGCGGTACGCCGATGTGGTTGTTGAGATTTCCCCGGGTCGCGAGGCACGGCCCCATGCGCGTGAGGATGGCCGCGGTCATCTCCTTCGCCGTGGTCTTGCCGTTGCTGCCGGCCACCGCGACCACGGGCAGATCGAATGCCGCGCGCCAGGCCTGGCCCAGCCGCTGCAGTGCGCGCAGCGTGTCCGGGACGATGATCTGCGGCAATGCCACCGGCACCGCCTGCTCCACCACGGCGGCACTCGCCCCGCGCGCCGCCGCGCCCGCGACGAAGTCCCGGCCGTCGAAATTCGGCCCGCGCAACGCGATGAACAACGCGCCGGGGCCCAGGGTTCGGCTGTCGGTGGACACGTCGCCGAAGCCGAGGTTCTCGCCCACCAGTTCCCCGCCCATGACCTGCGCCGCATCGAGCAAGGCACGCTTCATGCGGCGACTCCCAGGCAGCGCCGCGCAGCTTCGCGGTCGCTGAAGGCACGGCGGCCCGTCCCGTAGATCTGATATTCCTCGTGGCCCTTGCCCGCGATCAACACCAGGTCGTCCGCCACGGCTTCGTCCAGCGCCGCCGAGATCGCGGCCCCGCGGTCGTGAATGATCCGCACCGGATGCGCGGCGATGCCGGCGACGATCTCGCGCACGATGTCCGCCGGATTTTCGGAGCGCGGGTTGTCGTCGGTGACGATGATCCGATCGGCGAGCTGGTCGGCCACCGCTCCCATCATGCGACGCTTGCCCGGGTCGCGGTCGCCGCCGCAGCCGAACACGCACCACAAGGCGCCGCGGCAATGCTCGCGCAGCGCGCCCAGGGCCTTGGCCAGCGCATCCGGGGTGTGCGCGTAGTCGATCACCGCCAGCGGTTTCGCGGCGCCCCCGCCCGCGATCACCTCCAGACGTCCCGGCGGCGCCGCGCAATCCGCCAGAGCCGCCGCGGCGGCGTCGAGCGGCGTGCCCAGCGCCAGCAGACAGCCGAGCACGACGAGCGCGTTCTCCGCGTTGAAGCGGCCCAGCAATTTCGTGGCCACCCGCCGCTCGCCGAAACTGCCGCCGAGCATCATCGACATCCCGGCAAAAGCGAGCACGATCTGGCGCGCGCACAAGGTGCGGTCCGCCGGCCGGTCCCAGCCGCCCGCGCCCACCCAGACCGCGGTCAACGGCACGCGGCCATGACCCGCCGGGTCGGCGTCGTGACCCGCGGGGCCGCCGCGACCCGCCAGGTCGCGGCCGAAGGCATCGCCCACGTTGACGACGCGATGTTCGAGACCGGCGACCTCGAACAACCGCGCCTTCGCCGCGCCGTAGGCCTCCAGCGTCCCGTGATAATCCAGGTGGTCGCGGGTCAGATTGGTGAACGCCGCCGTGTGGAATCGCACCGCGTCCACCCGCCCCTGATCGAGCGCGTGCGAGGAGACCTCCATCGCCAGGTCGCGCACGCCCGCCGCCCGCAGCTGTGCCAGCCGGCGATGCACGGTGATCACGTCGGCGGTGGTATGCGCATCGCCGCCGGTGGGCGCGCGACGTCCCTCGATGCGGCCCCAGCCGATGGTGCCCATGTAGGCGGCCGCGTGCTGCAGGCGGTCGAGGCACTGCGCCAACAGGTAGGCGCACGTGGTCTTGCCGTTGGTACCGGTGATGCCGACGATGCGCAGATGCGAGGAAGGAGAGCCGAAGTACCGGTCGGCGATCCGGCCCAGCACGCCGCGCAGCCCCTTCACCGGCACCGAGACCACGCCATCCGGCAATCCGCTCAGCGCCGTCTCGCAGCCGCCGCTCCCGGCGGGGTCCCACAACACCACACCGGCGCCGCGCGCCGCGGCTTCGCCGGCGAATTGCAGTCCGTGCGCGCGGCGACCGTCGAGGGCGACAAACAAACTGCCTCTCCGTACCTCGCGGCTGTCGAGCGTGAGGTCGTCGACGCACACGTCGAGGCCGGCCGCCGCGACGTCCGGCGCTGCGATGCCGTCGAGCAACGAACGCAGCGGAACGCCCTGCAGGTGAGCGTTCATTGTGCGTTCGCCTGCACCAGCGTCGCCGCCGGTACGTTCTGCAAATCGTCGGGCGGCACGTCCATGAGCCGCAGCGCGCCCGTCATGACGTTCGAGAACACCGGCGCCGCCACGGTGCCGCCCTGGTGCAGATCACCGCTCGGCTCGTCGATCACCACCACCGTGGCGATCTTCGGATGACTCGCGGGCACCAGGCCGGCGAACACCGCCATGTATTTGTCGGTGGAATAACCGCCGGCGAAGGATTTCCATGCCGTGCCCGTCTTGCCCGACACCTTGTAACCGACGACGGCCGCACGGGTGGCCGTGCCGCCCTTCTCGATCACGTTCTCCATGAGCTGCACCATCTCGCGGGCCACCTTGGGGTCCATCACCCGCTCGCCGTCGACGCGACCGGAGACCCGCTCGAAGGTGATGGGGCGCTTGATGCCGCCCGCGCCGATGGTGGCGTAGGCGTGTGCCAGCTGCAGCGGCGTCACCGACAGCCCGTAACCATGGGACAGGGTCGCGATGCCGATGGGCCGCCAGTGGGTGTAGCTCGACAACATGCCCGCCGACTCGCCGGGGTAGCCGCTGCCCGTGACCTGTCCGAGGCCCAGGCCCGTGAGGGTTTTGTAGATTTGTTCGGGCTTGAGCGAGAGGGCCACCTTGGCCGTGCCGACGTTGCTCGACTTGGCGAGGATGGTCGCCAGATCCACCGGGCCGAGATTGCTCTCGTCCTCGAACACCTTGCTGCCCACCTTGATGAACCCCGGCGACGTGTCGATCACGCTGTCGGCGCGGTACTGGCCCGAGGCCAGCGCCGCCGCCATGATGAAGGGCTTGATGCTCGAGCCCGGCTCGAAGATGTCGGTGGCCGCCCGATTGCGGTACAGGCCCGGCTTGAGCTGCTCCCGGTCGTTCGGGTTGTACGAAGGCTGGTTCACCATGGCCAGCACCTCGCCCGTGTCGACGTCGAGCACGATGACGGACCCGGACAGCGCCCGATAGTCCTGCATCGCCGCCTTCAGCTCGCGGTAGGCGAGGTACTGGATCCGCAGATCGATGCTGGTCACGAGGTCACGCCCGGGGCGCGGCGCCCGGATGCTCTCGATGTTCTCGACGTAGCGTCCGTACAGGTCCTGGATGACGCGCTTCGCCCCATCCTCGCCGTTCAGCAGCTGATCGAAACCCAGTTCCAGGCCTTCCTGTCCCTGATCGTCGACGGTGGTGAAGCCGACCACGTGGCCTGCCACCTCGCCCGCGGGATAGTAGCGGCGGTATTCGCGCAGCAGGTTGACGCCCGGAATGCCCAGTGCCTTGATGCGCGCGGCCGTCTCGGGCGGCATGTGCCGCACCAGGTACAGGAACTCGCGATCCAGATTGCTGGTGATGCGCCGCGCGAGGAATTGCGGGTCCTGCTTCAGCGCACGCGCGAGCTTCGGCAGCTGATCGATGTTGTCGTGCAGTTCCTGGGGATTCACCCAGACGCTGTCCACCGGCGTGCTCACCGCCAGCGGTTCGCCCGAGCGGTCGGTGATGGCGCCGCGATGCGCCGCGATCTTCACCACGCGCATGGACCGCGCATCGCCCTGGCTGGCGAGGAAGCCATGGTCGAGCAGCTGCAGCTCCACCGCGCGCGCCGCGAGTCCCGCCGCGCCCATGATCACCAGACAGAACACGGCGGCCGCGCGCCAGCGGTAGCTCCTCGCCTGCGCTTCGCCGTCGCTGCCGCGGGACTTCATGGCCGCACGATCCGCACGTCGCGCGTCTGCGGCAGGCTCATCTGCAGCTTGGCGTTGGCCACCCGCTCGACGAAGGCGTGCGAGGACCAGTAACTCTGCTCGAGCTGCAGACGGCCCCATTCCATTTCGAGCGAATCGCGTTCGGCATTGAGCTTTTCCAGGTGCACGAACAACGCGCGTGCTTCGTGCCGGGCGTAGATGACCTGCACCGCCGAGCCGAGCACGGCCAGCCACAACACGGGAAGGAGCACCGGCAACAGCACGCGGATCTTCATGCGGCCAGCTCCACGCTCAACCGCTCAGCCACCCTCAGCCTCGCGCTGCGGGCGCGCGGATTGCGCGCCGTTTCCGCATCGTCCGCCTGGATGCACCTGCCCACCAGCTTGAGCGTGGGCCGCGCCGAGGCCGGCACGAAGGGCAAGCCCGCGTACACCGGATCGGTGTCGGCATGCCGTCGCATGAAGTGCTTCACCAGGCGATCCTCGAGCGAGTGAAAACTGATCACCGCCAGGCGTCCGCGCGGCGCCAGGCGCTCGAAGGCCGCGCCGAGCGCCGCGTCGAGTTCGTCGAGCTCACGGTTC
>CAZZWZ010000209.1:0-7030 GCA_964657955.1 uncultured Steroidobacteraceae bacterium | reverse complement strand
TCCCTACAACAGCGACAGCAACCTGGCTCCGACGGTGGGTGCGCGCTTCACCTTCTGACCGGGCGCGACATTGAATGATCGTCCGATACCTCGACTACCTGGTGGCGCTTGCACGCGAGCGCCATTTTGGGCGTGCCGCAACGGCGTGCAATGTCACGCAGCCGACGCTGTCGGCGGGGATCAAGCAGCTCGAGGAGAGTCTGGGCGTCCTCATCGTCGAGCGGCGGCAACGATTCGTGGGGTTCACACCCGAGGGTGAGCGGGTGCTCGCCTGGGGGCAACGCGTGCTCGTCGATTACGGCGGCCTCACCCAGGAGTTGAGCGAGCTGCGGGGCGGTCTCGCGGGGCAGCTGCGCATCGGCGCGATTCCGGTCAGCCTGCCGGTGCTGGCCCTGCTCACCACACCGTTTGCCGCCATTCACTCGAAGACCCAATACCAGATCACCTCACAGACCTCGATCGACATCCAGCGCGAACTGGATGACTTCACCATCGACGTGGGCCTGACCTATCTGGACAACGATCCCTTGTCACGGGTGCGCACGGTCCCCCTGTATCGGGAGCGTTACGTGCTCATCACCCACGACGCCACCGGCTTCTCCGGGCTCGCATCCATCAGCTGGGCGAAAGCCGCTTCGCTGCCGCTGTGCCTGTTGACGCCGGCCATGCAGACACGGCGCATCATCGACCTGCAGTTCCGCGCCGCCGGGGTCGCGGCCAATACCGTGATGGAGACGAACTCCCTGGTCACCTTGTGGACGCATTTGTTGTTCGGACCCTGGTCCACGGTGGTGCCGCAGACCTTCCTGCTGCTGTTCGAACAACGGCGCGGTCTGGTGAGCATCCCGCTGGTCGAACCCGAAGCGTTCCACACGCTGGGGCTGGTGGCCGCCGACCGTGAGCCCCTGGCGCCGCTGCCGCGGGCGTTCCTCGATTTCGCGAGGGGCCTGGATTTGACCGCCGAGATCGAGCGCAGGGGATCTCAAGGCTGAAGCGCCTCCGACCGGCGCATGATCGACATCGTCTATGAGGCCAATGAAAGGTTTGATTTGCCACCAAACGCCGGTGTGCGCACTCTCTGCCCCCTCGACGAACAAGAGGGTTGGCAATGGCAAAAGTCTTATGTGTTCTCTATGACGATCCGATCACCGGCTATCCCAGATCGTACGCGCGCGATGGACTGCCCAAGATCGAAAAATATCCCGATGGCCAGACCTTGCCGACGCCTCATGGCGTCGATTTCACCCCCGGCACCTTGCTGGGCAGCGTGTCGGGAGAACTGGGCCTGCGCAACTATCTGGAGTCGAACGGCCATCGGTTGGTGGTCACCTCCAGCAAAGAGGGGGCCGACAGCGTACTGGACCGGGAGCTTCCCGACGCCGAAATCGTCATCTCTCAGCCTTTCTGGCCCGCCTACATGACGGCGGAGCGCTTCGCCAAGGCGAAAAAATTGAAGATGGTGGTGACCGCGGGCATCGGCTCGGACCACACCGACCTCGATGCGGCCATCGCACACGGCGTGACCGTGGCGGAAGTCACCTACTGCAACAGCAACAGCGTGGCGGAACACATCGTCATGATGGTGCTCTCGCTGGTGCGCAATTACATCCCTTCCTATCAATGGGTGATCAAGGGCGGCTGGAACATTGCCGACTGCGTTTCGCGATCGTACGATCTGGAGGGCATGGAGGTGGGTACGGTGGCTGCCGGCCGCATCGGCCTGCGCGCGCTGCGGCTCCTGAAGCCGTTCGGCACGAAACTGCACTACCTGGACCGGCATCGTTTGCCGGAGTCGGTGGAGAAGGAACTCGATTTGACTCATCACACGAGTCTGGAGAGCCTGACCAAGGTGTGCGACGTGGTGACGTTGAACTGCCCGCTGCATCCGGAAACGGAGCACATGATCAACGCGAAGTCGCTGAAGAATTTCAAACGCGGCGCCTATCTCATCAACACGGCCCGGGGCAAACTGGCGGTTGCCGAGGACATTGCCGCCGCGCTCGAAAGCGGGCAGCTGGCGGGATATGCCGGGGACGTCTGGTTTCCGCAGCCGCCGCCGAAGGATCACCCGTGGCGCACCATGCCCCATCACGGCATGACGCCCCACATCTCCGGCACCAGCTTGTCGGCGCAGACACGCTACGCCGCCGGCACGCGCGAGATCCTCGAGTGCTACTTCGAGAAGCGACCCATCCGCAACGAGTACCTGATCGTGCAGGACGGCAAGCTCGCCGGCGTCGGCGCGCACTCGTACAGCGTGACGGAAACGAAGAAGGTCACGGAGGAGGCTTAACAGGCCTCGAAGGCCTGAGACAGGGAACCGGGGTGCGAAGCCCCGGTCTCCATGCCCAGGATTCTGACTGCGCTCATGACCACTGCCGTGACCACCACCGACGAACCCATCGCGCCACCGCCCCAGTCACCGGCATCGCACCCGTGAGCACCTTCTTGCAGCGTTGTCGCGGCGCCGGCGGCAGGCGCCCGGCGTATCCCGGCGTCAAAGTCGTGATGCTCGGTGGGCTCGGGGGAATCCTGGCCATCGGCGCGCTCGCGCTCCTCGGCAATCGTCTCGACGTCCTGCTGTTGCTGGGTTCCTTCGGGGCATCGTGCGTGCTGCTGTTCGGGTATCCGGACTCCCCTTTTGCCCAGCCAATGAACGTGATCGGCGGACATGTCATCTGTACCGTGATTGCGCTGGCCGCATTGCATTGGATCGGCCCGCAACCGTGGGTTCTGGCGTTGGCCGTCGGCTGTTCCATCGCTGCCATGATGGCCACGCGCACGGTCCATCCACCGGCGGGATCGAACCCCGTGATCGTTTTTCTGGCGCATTCGGGGTGGAGTTTCCTGCTCTTCCCCGTCGCGGGCGGCGCGCTGATCCTGGTCTTGATCGGCTGGCTGTACAACAACGCCGTCCGCAAGACGCCCTACCCCCAGTACTGGTAGGTTGCACCCGCCCGACGCGGCTGTCCCGAGACAGAGGTTTTTTTCCTGAACGTCCAGCTCTCGAAAATCGAACCTTCGTCGTAGACTTCGCATCTGCCTGCTGCGCAGCGTCCGGAATCCGTCGAGACATGCTGAACACCCTTGCCGTTTCGAATTACAGATCCCTGCGTAATTTCGTCACTCCGCTCGGAAGGTTGACTGTTCTGACCGGTCCCAACGGCAGCGGGAAGTCAAACATTTACCGGGCGCTTCGGCTACTGGCGGAATCCGCACGGGGTGGTGTCGTGGCCTCGCTGTCGCGCGAAGGGGGTTTCTCTTCGACGCTGTGGGCCGGCCCCGAGGGGTTTTCCAGGTCCATGAAGAGAGGTGAATCGTCGATTCAAGGAGGGCCGCGCAACCAGTCGGTGGCGATGCGAATGGGATTTGCCGGGGAAGATTTCAGCTATGCGATGGATCTGGGATTTCCCGTACCGAGTTCGTCAGCCTTCGCCTTCGACCCGGAGATCAAGACCGAGTGTATCTGGCACGGCCCCCTGTTGCGCCCGGCCGCACAACTCGTCGAGCGCAGGGGGCCGATCGTTCGCATCAGAAGGAAATCTGCGGCGTGGGAAACAATTGCGACCGATATGCCGAAATTCGAAAGCATGCTGGAGCGGATCGCCGATCCGCAGCAAGCCGCCGAGGTGTTGGTGCTGCGTGAGCAGATCCGCAACTGGCGCTTCTACGATCATTTTCGCACCGATATGGACTCCCCCGCACGCCGTACTACGACCGGAACGTATACGCCGGTATTGAGTCAGGATGGAGGAGACCTTGCGGCGGCATTGCAGACCATCCTGGAAATCGGTGATGCACCGGCGCTCGCCAACGCGATCAGGGACGCATTCCCCGATGCAGAGTTGCACGTGCGACATACCGACGGCGGTTTGACCGTATTCTTGGATCAGCATGGGCTCTTGCGCCCCTTGAACGCCGCCGAGTTGTCGGACGGCACGCTGCGCTACTTGCTGTGGACAGCAGCATTACTCACTCCCCGACCGCCCCGCCTCATGGTCCTCAATGAGCCCGAGGCGAGCCTGCACCCCGACCTCCTTCCGGCTCTGGCTCGGTTGATCGGTGCCGCCGCTGAGCATACACAGATGTGGGTGGTATCTCATTCCAGCCGCCTCGTCGCTGCGCTGAAACAGCATGCACACTGCCATGCGATACAACTGGACAAAGAACTCGGGGAAACCAAAATCGTTGGAATCGACGCTTCGAATGCCTCTGCGTGGAAGTGGCTGAGCCGCTAGGCCGCGCGCCAGCCAACCAGATGCCCAGGTACCCAACTGATCTTGGAAGCGCCGCCGCATCGCTGCGATCCGGCACTCTCGGATATAAGTATTCAGGACATCGAAGTTCTCGGGAACGATGCTCCGCCCTCACGGGCGTCTTCCATCGGTCGTGGTTGCGCCAGCGATCAAATCATCCCAGACCCCGCAAGGCTTGGATATCTCGGATCGGGGGCTTTCCGAAGAAGCGTTTGTATTCTCGATTGAATTGACTCGGGCTTTCGTATCCCACCTCGTACGCCGCACTCGCCGCATCCAATTCCTCGGTAAGCATTCTGCGCCGTGCGGCGTGAAGCCGAAGCTGCTTTTGAAACTGCAGCGGACTCATGGCCGTGACTCCCCGAAAATGATGATGCAAGGTCGATTTGCTCATGCCGGCAATCGATGCAAGTTGTTCCACGTTCAGCGGCTTTTGGAAATTGTCCCGCAACCAGGTCACGGCCTTGGCTGTCTTGTGACCCCGGTCACCCTGGGTTGCAACCGATCGCAGCCGATCGCCCTGGGTTCCCTGCAAAAGTCGGTAGATGACTTCCCGCTGCAGCGACTTGCC
Source organism: uncultured Steroidobacteraceae bacterium (assembly GCA_964657955.1). Taxonomy (GTDB): domain Bacteria; phylum Pseudomonadota; class Gammaproteobacteria; order Steroidobacterales; family Steroidobacteraceae; genus Bog-1198. The sequence continues at coordinate 2,203 of CAZZWZ010000209.1, read as the reverse complement.
GAAAAACGGAACGTCCTGGGAAGTGGCGGGCAACTCGACCATGCGGATGCAGGGCATCAGCAAAGCCACCGTCGTTTCTCCGAGACCCATGCCGCGCGCGCCGCTCGTAGGCGCAGCGACGTGGACTTCCTCCGTGTGAAGAACCTCGCGCACCATTCCCATATCGAGTTTCAGAAAGAAGGAGAGATAAGGCGCCTTTGCGCTGGCATCCAGTACGTGGCTGACGATTGGCAGTTCAACCGACGTCAACAGGAACCTCTCTTGGCCGAATACGTAGGTCTGCCTACCCAAATCGACGCGTTTCCTTCCTCGAGCAACGATGAGCAGACTCGGCTCGTACGTGCAGGGTTTGGGCGGGGTCGGCGCCACGTTACGGTATAGAGAAAGTCCCCGCACGCTGGTGACGGTTTCGGACGACCCACCCATGGTTTTGACAATCGCCGCAGCCAGGGCATCAAGCATCGCCGCAAGCTCAAGATCATCTCGTTTTGGCGATTTCATCTGCGCGACACCGTCCTTTCGCAACACTGTCCAGCATACGGCATCTGCGTGGATTGGACATCAATGGTCAAGGGCTCAGACGAATAGGCAATCACCGAGTTTGATCGGGCTACCTCCCGAACCCCCGTCCCGTTAAGGTGAATGCGCACGTGAGAGCAGCCAGGAAATGAGCCGCACTGGTCGCATACGGTGGGTACACCGCTCAGCAGCACGCCCGATGCGGCCCGCCATCCATTGAAGGAGTTAGCGATGAAGACGAGACATCTTGGAACGCTGGAAGTTTCGGAGCTGGGGTTTGGATGCATGAATCTGGCGACGAATTATGGTCGTGCCGCGTCCATCGATGACGCCATCCGGGTGATTCGTGAAGCGCACGACACGGGGGTGACGTTCTTCGACACGGCTGAAGTTTATGGGCCCTACACGAGTGAAACGATTGTCGGTGGCGCACTCGAACCGATTCGTCGCGAAGTGACCATAGCGACCAAATTTGGATTCGATCTCACGGAGCGAGGCGGCCTGAACAGCAAACCCGCCCACATCAAATGGATGATCGACGGGTGCCTGAAACGGCTTCGTACAGACCGGATCGACCTGCTCTACCAACATCGGGTGGACCCCAACGTGCCGATAGAAGACGTTGCCGGCGCCGTTCGAGATCTCATCGCTGCCGGCAAAGTCTTGCATTTCGGTCTTTCCGAGGCGAGCCCGGCGACCGTTCGGAAGGCTCATGCCGTGCAGCCGGTGACTGCATTGCAGACGGAATATTCGCTCATGAACCGGGACCCGGCGACGAATGGCCTGCTGACCACCTGCGAAGAACTCGGGATCGGCTTCGTTCCCTGGGGACCGATGGGCATGGGCTATCTGACGCAGAAGTTCGCCGCAGACACACGGTTCGATCCGAATTCGGACCTTCGCGCCGGCTTCGACCGGTTTCAACCGGAGGCGCTTGCGGCCAACCGACCGTTCGTCGATCGCATCACGCTGCTTGCGCAGAAAAAGCAGGCGACCACCGCACAGCTATCTCTTGCGTGGCTGTTGGCCCAAAAGCCGTTCATCGTCCCCATCCCGGGAACGGGCAAGGTGCAACATCTCCGCGAAAATATCGGCGCGAGCAGCATCGTGCTGACGACGGAAGAACTACACGAAATCGACGCTGCTCTGGCGGATTTGGCGGTGCACGGCGGTCGCATGAACGCGGAGCAGATGAAAGTCGTCGAGACCGCGTGACCAGGCACGCCCGTCACCAAGAGTTTGTATGGCGCGTTGCCTCAGCTGTACGAGCGACCGCCACGGGACCCCGCCGGGCCGACCCATCAAAAATAGCTTGTAAACCAACTAGATGGTGCGCCCGGAGAGATTGCTCGCGGCTGCGCCGCTCGGCCTCCGCTTCGCTGCGGCCCGCCGCCGCTAAGCGGCGTCGTCCAACTTCGCCTGCGGCGAAGTTGTCGAACTCGGCTTGCTGTTTGTCGGCGGTTCGAATCTCTGCTTTTCCAGGGACGTTCCGGCGCTTCCAGCCAACTGAATTTTGTGGAATTTGGTGCGCCCGGACGGATTGCTCGCGGCTGCGCCGCTCGTCCTCCGCTTCGCTCCTGACCGCCGGCGCGCTGCGCGCCAGCGTCCAAGTCGCCCTTCGGTCGACTCGTCGAACCGACTTTTTGTCTTCGGGAGTTCGAATTCAGCCTGCCCGGCATACGAT
>CAZZWZ010000208.1:0-7033 GCA_964657955.1 uncultured Steroidobacteraceae bacterium | reverse complement strand
AGAAGGTCACCGTCCGTGGCTTCGGACCGCAATACAACATCGTGACGCTCAACAACCGGATTCTGGCCACCGACGACGATGCACGCGACCTGGCGTTCGACGTGCTGCCCTCGGAGGTCATCTCGGGCGCCGACGTCTTGAAGACCACCGAGGCGTCGGCGCTGGAAGGCAGCATCGGGGGCACCGTGAACCTGCGCACGGCCAGTCCCTTCGACAATGCCGGGTTGCACGGCGGCGTGCATGCCGAGGGCAACTACAATGAAATGTCGCAGTTGTACGGCCACAAGTTCTCGGCCTTCGCCTCGGACACGCTGTTCGACAACACCCTGGGCTTCCTCATCGGCGGCGTGATCTCGGACAATCACACCCGCACCGACTCGTTGAACGCCTACAGCCAGAACATCTACGGGCCCGCATCCTACCCCTTCGACGGCAGTTCGCCCTCGGTGCCGTTGATCGCCACCCCGTGCTGCCTCACCTTCGGTTCGATCTTCGACGACAAGAAACGGGAGGCGTTGTCGGGCAGCCTGGAATGGCACCCGAGCGACACGCTCAAACTCGCGGTGGACGGCTTGTGGACCAAGCTGCAGGACCCGCAGATCGGATACAACCAATCGTATTATTTCCCGTACGGCACGGATCAGAATGGGAATCCAACCTGGTCGAATCCGCGGATTCAAAACGGGCTGGTCACCGCGGTGACGTCCAGCAACTTCACGCCGGAAATCGTCAACAACACCATCAACCGCAACGTCGTGACCACCATGTACGGCTTCAATGCCGGCTGGAAGCCCACCGACCGGTTCTCGCTGGACTTCGACGCGTACCGCTCGACGGCGAGCCGGCCGGAAGGCGGCACCGACACCTTCGTGACGGCGGGTCTGGTGTCGGCCCTGCCCAATGCCGAGGACTACATCACGGCCACCGATCTGCCGCACAGCCTGCCGAGCCTGAACGTGATGATCCCGCCCAGTCAGCTCGGCATCGCAGCGTGTCCGGCCGGCACCGCGAGCGCCACCAAGGCCGGTTATTGTTCGTACACGGCGCTGATGAATTCCGGATTTCTCAACAACAACAAGTACTGGTCGACGCACTATGACGGGCTCAACGGGTATTCCGTGCACGACCAGGTGACGGGATTCACGCTCGACGGCAAATACCAGGCGGGTCTGGGATTCTTCGACAGGGTGCTGTTCGGCGTGGGCTACAATCACCGCGAGAAGAACCGCGTCGACAGCAGCAACGACTGGACCAACGGTTCGGGTCAGTACGGGTCGTTGTACCAGACGGTGGGCTGTCCCGTGCAATGCGCTCCCTACTCTTTCGGATCGCAGGGTTTCAACGTGCTCTCGTTCACCTCGCCGCCGAATTTTCTGCGTGGTGCCGGCGGCTCGTATCCTTCGGTGCTGCCGCGGATCAACACCAACCAGCTGCTCGCCTTTCTCGCGAGCCTGAACGGCAAGCCGAACCCGGCGGTCTGCACGGCCCTGCCGTGCGACACCACCTTCAATTTCGCCGATACGCTGCCGCAGGCCAACCCGTTCAATTCCTACGATGTCACCGAGAAGACCTATACCTTCTACACGGAGCTGACCTTCGCCGGCAACGATTGGTCCGGCAACCTGGGCGTGCGCCTGGTGCGCACCACGACCCTGGCCACCACCGCCCAATCCGTGCCGGTGTCGCTGTGGACGTTGGACGGATCGAACTCGGTGCAGAGCTACAACGTGCAGTACAGCACCTCGAAGCAGTTTCAGCAGGATGCGAGTTACACCATCCCGCTGCCCTCGGCCAACCTGAGCTACTGGGTGGTGCCCGACCGCGTGCAGCTGCGTGCGGCGCTGGGCGAGACCCTGTCGCGGCCGAATCTCAATCAGCTCGCGCCGAACTCGACCAACCAGGCCATCAACGGCACGCCGGAGATCGATTACACCGGCACGGCCGGCTTGAAACCCATCAAGGCGTGGAACGCCGACCTGTCGCTCGAGTGGTACTACCGTCCGCATTCCGCGCTCAACGCGGCGCTCTTCGGCAAGAAGGTGACCAACGACATCTTCACCGCCACACAGACCTCGGTCGATCTGGGGACGCTCAAATACGTGGGCGGTCCGCCGGGGTCGGCCGCGGCCGGGCCGGGTACGCCCTTCCTGTGGACCATCGTCGCTCCGGCCAATGGCGGCAAATCCACCTACACCGGCGTCGAACTGTCCTGGCAGCACTTCCTCGACAACGGCCTGGGCACGCACATGCAGTTCACGCACACCTGGAGCAAATCCTACGATCAGTCCGGCAACTCCACCGGCGCGGTCAACGCAGCACCGCCGACCACGTTCTCGGTGAGCCTGATCTACGACAAGGGTCCCTTCAACGTGGACGTGAACTGGGACTACACCTCGCGCTACACTTCGTATTGCTCGCAGTGCACCGAGGTACCGGGCTTCCCGGTGATCGCCGATCCTTTCTCCTGGGTGACGGCGAGCGTGCATTACCGGGTGTTCCGCGGTTTCGACGTGTATGTCGAGGGCAAGAATCTGACCAACGCCATCGCGCGTTCTTATCTGAACGGCAATCCGTTGTTGCCGTGGGGTCCCGGACAGCTGGTCGGCGCGAGCGCCAGCGGCGTGGGCGAGGGCTACAGCGCCTATGGCCGCAGCTACGTGGCCGGCATGTCGTACCGATTCTGATGAACAAGCCCTGGTTGTCGTATGCGCTCATCACCACCGGTTTCTGGGGGGTGTGGGGTGCGTTCGCGGAATTCCCCACGCGCCATGGATTCCCGGAAACCCTGGTGTACGTGGTGTGGGCGCTCACCATGATACCGCCCGCGCTGTTCGCGATGCGGCGCGCACGGTGGCGGATCGTCCGCGACGGCAGGTCGATGTTCCTAGGCTCGCTGATCGGCTTGACCGGGGCGGGCGGACAGATGCTGCTGTTCCATGCCGTGCATACCGGCCCCACCTATTTGATCTTCCCCATCATCGCGTTGTCGCCGGTGGTGACCATCGTGCTGTCGATGCTGTTTCTCAGGGAGCGGGTGACCAGGGTGGGCGCACTGGGGGTGGCGCTGGCGCTGATCGCGCTGCCCCTGTTCAATGTGACGCCCGCCGGTGCGCCGGCGGCACCCGCATCCGGCGTGACCTGGTTCGTCTATGCGTTGATCATCCTGCTCGCGTGGGGAGTACAGGCCTACTTCATGAAGCTCGCCAATGGCTCGATGGATGCCGAGAATATTTTTTTGTACATGACGCTCACCGGGTTGTTGCTGATCCCGGTGGCGCTGTGGATGACCGACTTCTCGCACGCCATCGAGTATGGCTGGCAGGGTCCGGGGCTTGCCGCCGTCACGCAGATCTTGAACGCCGTCGGTGCGCTGACGCTGGTGTATGCCTTTCGCTACGGCAGGGCGCTGGTGGTGGCACCGCTCGCCAACGCGGGCGCACCCATGATCACGGCCATCGTTTCCATGGTGGTGCTGGGTGCGCTGCCCGGCGCCGTCACCGTCGTCGCCATCGCGCTGGCCTTCCTCGCCGCGGCACTGCTGGCGCTCGAGCCGGAATCGCCCCTCATCGAGCAACCCGTATGAACTTCCTGTTGGATCTGATCCGTCGTCACAAGGCCGGTGCCTCCGTGGGCGTGTATTCGGTGTGTTCCGCACATCCCCTGGTGCTGGAGGCCGCACTGCGCCTGGCGCAGCGCACGGAGGGCGTGGCGTTGATCGAGGCCACGTCGAACCAGGTGAATCAGGACGGCGGCTACACGGGCATGCGCCCGGCGGCATTCCGGCAGCGCGTGCTGGCGCTCGCCGATGCGGTGGGTCTGCCGCACGAGCGCGTGGTACTGGGAGGCGACCACCTGGGGCCCAATTGCTGGCAGCGCCTGCCCGCGGCCACGGCCTTGGAGAAGGCGGGCGTGATGGTCGGCGAATACGTCACGGCCGGTTTTCGCAAGATTCATCTGGACTGCTCCATGTCCTGCGCCGACGATCCCCGGGCGCTGGGCGACGAGGCCATCGCGGAACGAAACGCTGCGTTGTGCGCGATCACCGAGGCGGCGTGGCGCAGTGCGGGCGGAGAGCCGCCCGTGTACATCATCGGTTCCGAGGTGCCGGTGCCGGGCGGTGCGCACGAGACGCTGCAGGCACTGGCCGTCACCACGCCCGGGGCGGCGCTGGCCACCATCGATGCGCATCGCCGCGCCTTCGCCCGCCACGGGGTGGAGGGGGCATGGCCGCGGGTGGTTGGCCTCGTGGTGCAGCCCGGGGTGGAGTTCGATCACGATCAGGTCATCGACTACGTGCCCGCCGGGGCTGCGAGTTTGAGCCGGAGCATCGAAGGGGTGCCCGGCATGGTGTTCGAGGCGCATTCCACCGACTATCAAACGCCGGCCGCCCTCGACGCCCTGGTGCGCGATCATTTCGCCATCCTCAAGGTGGGACCGGGTGTCACCTTCGCGCTGCGCGAAACGTTGTGGGCGCTCTCGGATATGGCGGGGGAACTCGGGCTCATGCCGGAGGCCTCGCTCAAGCAGACCCTGCTCGCGGAGATGCGTCGGGACCCGCGGCATTGGAGCGCTTATTATCTGGACGCCGCGCGCCGGGAATTCGATCTGCAGTTCAGCCTGAGCGACCGGATCCGCTACTACTGGACCGCGCCCGCGGTGGAGCGGTCGTGCCGCGACCTGCTCGAAGGCCTGGCGGCCGAGCCGCTGCCGCTGCCCCTGGTGAGCCAGTACCTTCCGCTACAATATGCCGCGATTCGCGAGGGGCGGATCGACAATCACCCGCGCGCCCTGGTGCTCGACGGCGTCGAGCAGGTGCTGCGCCACTATGACCATGCCTGCCGGGCTGCCACCGGCACCACCCGCGCTGCCACCGATCGAGGCGAGCAATGAACATCTTGGGACAGCCGACGTCCGCGCTGGAAGCGGCCGGCGGCATCTGCACCGCGCGTGAGATCGCACAGCAGCCGGGCGTCTGGATGAAGATCGAGAATGCGATGCAGCGCGACGGCATGGCCATGCGCGCATTTTTGCATCCCCTGCTCGAGCGGCGCGACCTGCGCATCGTGTTGACCGGTGCGGGTACGTCGGCCTTCGTGGGCGAGTGTCTGGCGCCGGCGCTGCGCCTCCGGACGCAGCGGCGCGTGGACGCCGTCCCGACCACGGACCTCGTCGGGTCGCCCGGCAGCGCGCTCGAACCCGGCGTGCCCACGCTGATGGTGTCGTTCGCGCGCTCGGGCAACAGCCCCGAAAGCGTCGCCGCGGTGGCCCTCGCCGAGCAGGTGATTGGCGACTGCCATCACCTCATCGTCACGTGCAACGGCGCGGGTGAATTGCACGGTCGGGGACGTCGCTTGCGCAATGCACACGTGGTGCTGCTGCCGGAGGAGACCAACGACCGCGGGTTCGCCATGACGTCGAGCTTCACCGGCATGCTGCTGGCGGCTTCCCTGGCCTTCGATCTGATGCCGCAGGAGCGAGCGGACGCGCCCGGGGCGTGGGCGGCGCAGGTGCTCGATGCGGGGTTGCCGTTGATCGCGGAGCTGACGCGGTCGCGCTACGAGCGGGTGGTGTATCTGGGCAGCGGCGCCTTCAAGGGGCTGGCGCGCGAGGCCGCGCTCAAGCTGCTCGAACTCAGCGACGGCAGGACCGTCGCGCTGGCCGAGACGCCTCTGGGATTCCGGCACGGGCCGAAGACCATCGTCAACGACGGCACCCTGGTGGTGATGTTGCTCTCCAACGATCTTCATGCACGCCGCTACGAGATGGACTTGCTGCACGAGCTGCGGGCCGACGGCATCGCGGCCCGCGTCGTGTCGCTCGCGGCCGGCGCGCCGGCGGGCGCCGGCGGTGACACCGAACGACCGGATCTCCTGGTCGCGCCGGGTGCGAACAACGCCTCGGATCTCGCATTGTGCTTTCCGTATGCGGTGTTCGCGCAGACGTTCGCCTTCCTGCAATCGCTGTCGCTTGGCCTCAAACCGGACGCACCCAATACGCGGGGGGTGGTGAATCGCGTGGTGCAGGGGGTGAACATCTATCCCTGGACTCCCGAACGGTGAGGACGTTCCTGGGCGTCGACGGCGGCGGGACCAAAACCGAATTCCTGCTGATCGACGAGGCGGGGCGGGTGCTGGCCGGCCACCGCGCCGGCTCGGCGTACCATGTCGAGATCGGGATCGATGCGCTCCAGGCGCTGCTGATCGATGGCATCCAGGCGACCCTGCACCGGGCGGGGGTGCCGCCGACGCAATTGACCTTCGCCTTTCTCGGCCTGCCGGCCCACGGCGAGGACAGCGCACTGCTGCCGCGCCTCGACGGCATCGCGGCACACGTACTGCCCGCGGAGCGTCATCGTTGCGGCAACGACATGGTCTGCGGTTGGGCCGGCGCGCTTGCCGGTCGCGACGGCATCAACCTGGTGGCCGGCACGGGTTCCATCGCGTACGGAGAACTGGCCGGCCGCAGCGCGCGCGCCGGCGGTTGGGGCGAATCCTTCGGCGACGAGGGGTCGGCGTACTGGATCGCCCGCGAGGGTTTGACGCTGTTCTCGCGCATGAGCGACGGCCGCACACCGCGTGGTCCGCTGTACGGCATGATCCGGGACCGCTTCGAACTCGATGGTGATCTCGACCTGTGTGCGGCGGTGTATGGACCGCCGCCCCTGGCGCGCAGCGAACTGGCGGGACTGGCGCCGCTCGTCGCACGCGCGGCGCGGGCGGGCGATCTCGAGGCACGGCGGCTGTTCGAGACCGCGGCGTGCGAGCTCGCCGGTCTGGTGAGGGCCGTGAGCAATTCATTGTTTCCACCGCCGGGGACGCTCATGGCCGTGTCCTACTCGGGCGGCATGTTCCAATTCGGCGGATTGATCCTGGATCCGCTGCGCGCCGCGCTCCGTGCCGACGCCCGCCGGTTCGAGCTCGTGGCGCCGCTCCTGTCGCCCGGCGCGGGGGCCGCGGTATATGCCGCCCGGCTCAGCGGCACGCCGCTCGCGGCAGCCGCGATCGCCGAATTGGCGCGGCAGTGCACTGCCGGC
>CAZZWZ010000207.1:0-7058 GCA_964657955.1 uncultured Steroidobacteraceae bacterium | reverse complement strand
CGCATCGTCGGGGAGCGGACCCGGATCGCCATGCCCGAGGTCGGCATCGGGCTGTTCCCGGATGTCGGCGCCACGTTTTTTCTGTCGCGGCTGCCCGGTGCGCTCGGCGCGTACCTCGGCCTCACCGGCGTGCAGATCCGCGGCGTCGATGCCATCTATGCCGGTCTCGCCGACGTGTTCCTGCCGGCCGCGGCGAGCGCCGCGCTGACGGATGACCTGGCGCAGCTCGACTGGCGCGGCACGCCCCATGAGGCCCTGCGCGCCTTCGTTCACGCCCGCGCCCTGCGCGAGCTGCCCGCACCCGGCTTGGGCGCCGTGCGCGCGGCCGTCGATGCGCATTTCTGCCTCCCGACCGTGGGCGCGATCCTGGGATCGCTGGATGCCGAAACACGCGGTGAATACGCGGATTGGGCGCGGCAGACCGCCGCCCTGCTGCGCAGCCGTTCGCCTACGATGCTATGCGTGACCCTGACTCAGTTGCAGCGCGGCAAATCGCTGGATTTCGCCGCAGCGCTGCGCATGGAACTCGGCATGATGGCGGAGTGTTTCGAGCAGGGGGATTTCATCGAGGGCGTGCGCGCCGTACTCATCGACAAGGACAACGCGCCGCGCTGGAATCCCGCTTCACTCGCCGAGGTCACGGACTCCGCGGTGGCCGCGTTCTTCCGCGAACGCTGGCCGGCCCGCACCCATCCTCTGGCCGATCTCGAGGCGCGGCGGCCGGGCGCTGGCGCCGAAATCAGCGCCGCCGCGCGTTCGCGCCGCTGACGAGCCGGCGCGTCGCGCCGCCGTCAATATCGCGGCGCCCGCTTCGCCAGGAACGCGGCGATGCCCTCGCGACCCTCGGCCGAGGCGGCGCGCGCCGCGATCGAACGGGCCTCGCGGCCCAGCTGCGCCTCGAGGCCGGGCTCGGATTCCGCGAGCAGGCGCTTGACCGCGCCGAAAGCCCCGGTGGGGCCGGCGGCCAGTTGCCCGGCCAGCGCCATGGCGGCCGCATCGAGTTCGGAGTCTTCGACCACGCGGTTCACCAGCCCCCACTCGAGCGCCTCCTGCGCATCGAGCACGCGATTGGTCAACAGCAGCTCCATGGCGCGTTTGTAGCCCACCGCGCGCGGCAGGAGGAATGAGGTGCTGCCGTCGGGGCTCAGGCCGACGGCCGTGTAGGCCGCCATGAATCGCGCACCGCGTGCCGCGATGGCCAGGTCGGCCGCCAGCACCAATCCCAGTCCGCCGCCCGCCGCCATGCCGTTGACGGCGGCGATGACGGGTGCATCCAGCCGCGCGAGCACCGCCAGGGCGGCGTGCAGATGGGAGGCGAGTTCGCCCACATAGGACCGTGCGTCGACGCCCGCCGCGTGCATCGCGTTGAGGTCGCCGCCGAAACAAAAATTGTCACCCCGCGCGGTGAGCACCACCGCGCGCACCTGCGGCGCGGCATCGATGGCGAAGGCCACCGACAGCAGATCGCGGCAGAAACCATCATCGATGGCGTTGCCCGCCGCGGGACGCGCGAGCGACACCACGGCCACCCGGTCGCGCAGGTCGAGTTCGATGGACTGCATCGAGGGGCTCATAGGGCCGCAGCATAGCGTGCCGTCAATGAACGTCCACGGGTTTCGGGCAGTGCCCACGCGCACAGGATGACCAGCGCATAGCAGCCCACGGTGAAGCCCCCGATCGAGGCCGCGAGGGACCGGTGCACGCTCCAGGCCCCGATGAGAGCCGGACAGGCCGCGCTCACCGCGCGGCCGACGTTGTAGCAGAAGCCCTGCCCCGAGCCGCGCACCGCACCGGGGTACAGTTCCGCGAGCAACGCTCCCATGCCGGAGAAGATGCCGGAGAGGAAAAATCCCAGGGGGAAGCCCAGGGCCAGCAGGTAGGCGTCGGTGACGGGCAACCAGAGATAGATCGACACCAGCGCCATGCCGCCCGCCGCGAACACCATGAAACAGCGGCGCCGCCCGAGCGCGTCCGACAGCCACGCGCCCGCAACGTAGCCGGTGAACGAGCCGGCGATGAGCACCAGCAAATATCCCGACGTGCCCGTCACCGACAAATGGCGTTCCACCGTCAAATACGTGGGCAGCCAGGTGGTGACCGAGTAGTAGCCGCCGAGCATGCCGCAGCTCAGCAAACCGGCGAGCGCCGTGGTGCCGCGCAGCGGGGCCCGGAAGATGTCCAGGAACGCGAACGCGGTGCCGGCAGGCGCGGGCGCGCCGGCGTGTTCCGTCCGGAACGTCGGCGATTCCTCGACGTGGCGGCGGATGTACAGGATCAGCAACGCGGGCGCGCTGCCGCTCCAGAACAGAATCTTCCACGCCGTTTCCGGCGGCGCCAGCGCGGATGCGCCCCAGAACGCGAACGCGGCCACCGCCCAGCCCACGGCCCAGCTGCTCTGCACCAGGCCCGCCGCCCTGCCGCGGTGATGAGCCGCGACGGTCTCCGCCACCAGCACCGATCCCACGGACCATTCTCCGCCGAAACCCAGGCCTTGCAGTGCCCGCGCCGTCAGCAATTCGCCGAACGAATGCGTGAAGCCGCTCAAGAGCGTGAACGAGGCGAACCAGAGTATGGTCAGCTGCAGGATGCGAACGCGGCCGTAGCGGTCGGCCAGTATCCCGGCCGCCCAGCCGCCGACCGCGGACGTCAACAGCGCCGCCGTGGCGATGGCACCGGCCTCGGCACGGCTCATGTGCCAGAGCGCGAGCAGCGTCGGGATGACGAAGGTGTAGATCATGAAATCGAAACCGTCGACGCCGTAGCCCAGGAAGCCCGCGAGCAGGGTGCGCCTCTCCCGCGGCGAGGTCTGCTGCAGCCACATGGATGAGGCTCAGGCCCGGGCCGGCGCGGGCTCGCCCACGTCGATGCCCAGCCAGGCCACGGCGCTGACGGCGGCGAAGCCCGCACCGATCAGAAACGCCGTGTGCCACAGATGCTGCCCCGACAGGTAGGCGACGATGGGAATGCCGATGAGGCCGCCGAGATTTCCGCCTGTGTTCATGAAGCCGCACACGGCCATCGTGTTGCCCCTGCCCACGGTCATGCCGCCGCCCCAGAAGGCCCCTTCCGTCAACTCGACACAGCCGAAGCATCCCGCGAGCGCGATCACCGCTGCGTAGGGGTTCGCCGCGTTCACGGCGAGCAGCAACAAGACGGCCGCCGCGGGCAGCGCCACCAGGGGCACGACGCGATAACCCCAGCGATCGCCCAGTCGCCGGCAGAGCACCCCCGTCAGCAGGCCGCCCACACCCGCTCCCAGCGCGGCGGCCAGGGGCGGCGCCGTGGCCAGCCATCCGCTCTCCAGCAGCGAGAACTGCCGCTCCTGCACCAGGTACAGGAACACCCAGTTCGACAGCAGGTAGAAGGTGTAATTCATGCAGAGATAGGACGACGCCAGCAGCAGCACGCTGCGGTCGGCGAGCAGACGCAGCAGGTCGCGTAATCCGACCGAGACGGGCGCACGCTGCTCGCCGACACCGTGTCCGCCGATCTCGACGAGTTCGGCGGCCGTCACGGCGGGATGTTCGCGCGGCGTGTTGCGGCCGTACCAGGCCCACCAGGAAATCAGCAGCAGCGGCGGCAGACCGGTCCAGAGCAGGGCCGGCTGCCATCCCAGGCCCGCCATGAGCGAGGCGATCAGCGGCGGCGTGACCGCCGCCCCCAGCCCCAGTCCCATGGTCTGCAATCCCTGCACGAACGACCAGCGCCGCTTCCGAAACCAGGCCTCGAACACGCCGGAGGACACCGGGAAGATCGCGCCCTGCGCACAGCCGAGCAGGGCCTGCGCGCCGAGCAGCGTGATGAACAAGGCCTGGCCGGCGAACACCTTCGGCGCCAGCGGCGTCGCGACGGTGGCCGCGACCGCCGTCAGCCCGATGATGACGAACGTGCGCCGCGCGCCCAGCCATTGGCCGAAGACACCGCCCGGCATCTGGAAGATCGCATAGCCCAGGACGAACGCCTGCATGAGCCAGCCGATCTGCACCTGCGTCAATCCCAGCTCCGGCATCATGCGCTCCGCAGCCACCGTGATGCTCTTCTGCTGGACGTAGGCCACGAAACCGAACCCGAAGAGAAACGAAAAAATACGCCAACGAACGGGTATGAGCGCCGGCCGAACCAGGGCTTGCAGCGGCAAACTGTTCATTCCCGAAGTCACCCTCGCGGTTGGTCGACGGCACTCGCCGCCGGCCCCTCCCTATTCAAACAGATTTGCACGGCCTGTCCAAAGGAACCCGCCTGCTCGTCGGCGTTGCGTATTGCACGGCTGGACGGACCGGGCGGCAACAGCATGCCCGGCAGGAACAAGGTGACCAGGCGCGCGGCCGGGAAACGCCGCCGGATGGCTTCCGCCACCGACTCGCCGCGTTCGCGTTCCTCGCAGGGATAGGCGCTAACCAGATACACCATGGACACGCTGGTCGCGGAGGCCCCCGGCGGCGGCGGCGCGCGCAGATCGTCGATGGACAGATGGCGCGCATCGATTTTCTGATCCCGCAGGATGCGGACCAGCAATTCGGTGGCCAGATCGTCGGCCGCCGAACCGAGCCCCACGCACAGCATGAGGGAGCCCGGCGGCACCGCCAGCGGGCCCTGCCATTGCCCGGCCGTCTCCTCGCGGTGCTGACGCAGCGCCCGGCCCGCGCCCGGATGATCGAGCACCGAGACGCGCCGGCGCCGCGTCGTTCTGCGTCCTTCCCCGCCGAGGGCCTCCACCACGGCCACCAAGGCGTTGCGCACCCGGGTTTGCTGCTCCGCCGTGATCGCACCCAGGTCGAGATCGAGGCGCGCGAGATACAGCGCCGGCAGGAGGACGGTATCGCAATAATTCGCGAACGTATCGTGCTTGAGGAAGGCCTTCGCGCCCGCGATGATCTCATCGGAGTCGGCCGACAGCGCGCGCTGGTAGAAGCGCTGCGGCATGGTGAGCGCCTGGTTGTCCCCCAGCAGGATGTCGAGCAGGCTCAAGGCCTTGATGTGCCGCCCCGCCACCACCAGGCACAGGGTGAGCGGCGTCGACACGATCAGCCCGATCGGGCCCCAGAGCCAGCTCCAGAAGATCGCCGCGAGCACGACCGAGAGCGGCGAGAGGCCCGTGGTGTGGCCGTACAATTGCGGCTCGACGAGCTGGCCGGCGATCAGTTCCACGATCACGAACAGGCTCACCGTGGCGATGGCCAGCGACCACCCCGGGTCGACGGCGGCTGCCAGCAGCGCGGCGAACAGGGCGGCGATCCACACCCCGACGTACGGCACGAAGCGCAGCACCGCCGCCAGCACCGCCCACAGCAAGGCGTGCGGCACCCGGATCACGGACAGTCCGATGGCGATGGCGGCGCCCACGCCCAGATTCACGGCGAACTGCGAGACGAAGAAGCGCGACAGCCGCGCGCCGGCATCGTTGAGCGCCAGGGTGGTGGAGCGGATGTCGGTGCCTCCGGCGATGCGGATGAAGCGGTCGCGCAGGGCTTCGTGCTCGAACAGTACGAAGATCAACACCACCAGCACGATGCCCGCCGTTTCCAGCGGCACCCACACCGACGCCAGCACGCGCTGCATCACCTGCAGCGCATTGGTGGGCGGATCGTCGATCTCCACGGGCACCGGAGCGATTGCGCCGCCCCCCGTGGTACCGCCTGCCGCGCCGGCCGCCCCGCCACTGCCCGTGCCGCCGCCTGCGGTATCGTGCAGGGCCCGGTGATCGAGGGAGCGCCCCGCACGGCGGCCGCTGAGCGCATTGAACCGTCCCACCGATGCGTCCAGCGCATCGAGCTTGGCGCGGACCGTCTGCTCGTACTGCGGCAGGTTCACGGCCATTCGCACCACCTGCGCGCCGATGACCAGGGCCGCAGCGGCAAAACCCGCCGTCAGCATCACGACGGCGAGCAGCACGGAGAAGGTGCGGCCGAAACCCAGCCGGCTCCACGTGCGCACCAGCGGTGCGATCAGAAAGCTGAGGAGAATGGCGAGCGTGATGGGCACCAGCACGTCGCGCCCGAAATAGAGCAGCGCGAGCACGGTGCCGGTGGCGATGATGCCGCCGGTCCGATCCCGCAGCGACAGCGCGGCCGCCGGCTGCGGATCGCGGGGAACGGGATCAACCATGCGTCATTCTGATGCTCGTTCTCCGGTGCGTGCGTCGATGGTCCGCCGGGTCCGGCCGGCCTCACTGGCCCGCCGGCACCTCGGCTTTGCGCTTCTTCGGCACGTCCTTCGGACGCAGGCCCTCATCCTCCAGCAACAGCTTGCGGACGTAGAGAAAGCGGATGTCATCGTACTCGAACGGCGAACCGGTCGAATAGTAGCGGAAGTCGATGTTGGCCCGCTGATCCACCGCGTTGACCACCCCCAGCCCCCAGGACTGATCCCCGCGATACAGGCTGGCCAGATCGATGCCGTAATTCGTGCCGTAATCGCCGAGCAGGCCCACCCCCTGGCGCAGGCTGGACGGGCCGAAGAAGGGAATCACGAGATACGGGCCGGGGTGCATCCCCCATTTGGCGAGCGTCGTGCCGAATCCCGTCGGCGCATAGTCCAGATGGAATTTGCTGGCCACGTCGAAGAAGCCCGCGATGCCGAGGGTGGTGTTGATGGCGAAACGTTCGAGGCTGCGCACCCCGTAGCCCAGCCGGCCCTGCAGCGTGTAATTGATCACGCTGTTCACTTCGGAAAGGTTGTCGAAGAAGTTGTGCACGCCCGTGCGGATGGGCGACGGCAGCCAGCGATACCCGTCGGCGACGGGCAGGAACACCGCCTCGTCGAATCGCGCGTTGAAGCGATAGCTGAACCGATTCAGACGCGCCCACGGATCGTAGGTCTGGGGCGGCGGCGCGTCCGCGGCCGTCAGGGGCGGCGGCGCATCCGGCGCATCGGGCTGCTGTTTCTGCGCCGCCTCGCGCGCGGTGGCGGCCAGGGCGGCGACTTTCTTGATGGCCGCGGCGTTGTCGGCGGCCGGCGTTTCCGGCGGCAGCCGATGGGTCGAGATGCCCTGGGTCGCGCAGCCGCACAGCGCCAGAGCGGCCAGGCACGCCGCGGAGAGGTGCCTCATCGGCGTCATC